>NZ_JBICRM010000005.1:0-404287 GCF_043197025.1 Nonomuraea marmarensis | reverse complement strand
CAGTATTTGTCGTCTTCGACCATCCGCTGCAGACCACGCACCTGCCCCTCGACCCGGCGCAGCCGCACCGCGTGATCCTGCTTGCTACCGCTATATCCGACCATGCCAGCCTCCCATCGAGCCTCTCGCCTACTACAACACTATACCCCCCTATGGTATTCCGATAGCAAGGGGCAATCTCCGCCCTTTCTGGACGCCGGAGCCGTCGAGCTTGACATATACCCCTAGGTAGTATTTATTGCCATCTCATACCCCCGACGGGTATCAGCTTCCTGGAAAACGGGGAGCAGTCCAACGCAGCTCGTACCCTACCCCGGTACGGCTTATCGCCTGGAGAGTGCTCATGTCCGCACCATCCCCCCGGCGATGGACCGCCCTGGCTCTGATCGCCACCGCCCAGTTCATCGTCATCATGGACACGTCGATCATCGGCGTGGCCCTGCCCCGCATCCAGGAGGACCTCGGCTTCTCCCAGGAGAGCCTGTCCTGGGTGTTCAACGCCTACGTCGTCGCCTTCGGCGGGCTGCTGCTGCTCGGCGGGCGGCTGTCGGACCTGTTCGGCGCTCGCCGGCTGTTCGGCGCCGGCTGGCTGATCCTGCTCGCCGGCTCGCTGGTCGCCGGCCTCGCTCCCGAGGTGTGGGTGGAGCTGACCGGCCGCGCCGTCCAAGGCGCCGGCGCCGCCCTGATCGCCCCGTCCGCGCTGACCCTGCTGATGATGTTGTTCGGCCACGACCCCAAGGAGCTCACCAAGGCTCTGTCCCTGTACGGGGCGGCGGCCCCGGCGGGCGGCACCGCCGGGGTGTTCCTCGGCGGCGTCATCACCGAATATCTGAGCTGGCCCTGGGTGTTCTACATCAACATCCCCATCGCGCTGATCGCGCTGCTGGCCACCGCCCCGCTGATGCCCGCCGCCCAGACCCGGCGCGGCTCCATCGATCTCACCGGCGCGCTGACCGTCACCGCGGGCCTGGCCGTCGCGGTCTACGCCATCGTCCGCGCCCCGGAGGTCGGCTGGGGCTCCGCGCAGACCTGGCTCGTGCTCGCCGCCGCCGTCGCCCTGCTCGCCACCTTCGTCGCGATCCAGGCCCGCCGCCGCGAGCCGCTGATGCGGCTGTCCATCTTCCGCACCCCCAACCTGGCCGCGGCCAACCTCGCCCAGCTGCTGCTGGGTGGCGCGTGGATCCCGATGTGGTTCTTCCTCAACCTCTACCTGCAGCAGGTCCTCGGCTACAGCGCCTTCCCCAGCGGCGCCGCCCTGCTGCCGACGACCATCCTGATCATGATCGGCATGATCGTGCTGGCGCCGCGTGCCATCAACCGATTCGGCCCCAAGACGATAACGGTCACCGGCATGGCCCTGCTCGCCGTGGGCATGGGCTGGCTGTCATTCGTCAGCCCGGACGGCAGCTTCGTCGTCGACGTCCTGCCCGCCAGTCTCGTCGCCGCGCTGGGCATGTCGCTGGCCTTCATCCCCTCCCTCGGCACCGCCATCTCCGCCGCCCGTCCCGAGGAAGGCGGCCTCGCTTCCGGCATCGTCAACACCAGCTACCAGATCGGCAGCGCCCTCGGCCTGGCCGCCATGACCGCCGTCGCCGCCGCCAACGGCTCCGGCCGGCTCGGCAACCTGCCCGCGCTGACCAACGGCTTCTCCGCCGCATTCGTCGGAGCCACCGCCATCGCCGTCGTCGGCGCCCTGCTCGCCGCCCTCACCCTGCGCGTCCCCAAGACCGCGCAGCCAGAGCCCGAACCCGTCCACTGAGCACCCGATCACTCCAGCAGCGCCCCCGGTTCCAGAAGGAGCCGGGGCGCACGCCATTGAACGCCCCGGGGGTGGCCTGCGTATCTCCACAGGGATCGGCACGACAGTCCGCTACGGCGGATAGTATGTTCCGACCCTGACGATCAACGGCCGCGAGCAGGACCTTCGCTGTCGCACGGGGCGGCCCGATGTGGAGATTTACGAGGAGGCATCGTAGTGGCCATGCTTGGGCGAACCGCAGTGGCCGTGACACTGGCATCGGCCGCACTGGTCTCCAACCCCGGCGCCGCCGCCGCCGACCCGTCGCCGGCCCAGGCCAGGGCCAAGCTGGTGAAGCTGAACGAGCAGGCCGACCAGGTGGTCGAGCGGTACAACCAGGCCACCGAAACCTACCGGAACGCGAAGAAGAAGTACGACGTCCTCAACACCGAGCTCGGACGCAAGGCCGCCCAAGCCGACACCCTGCGCAAGGACCTCGCCACCGTGGCGGTCAGCGACTACCAGCTCGGCCCGTTCACCGGCTGGGGCAGATTCGTCGGCCAGGGCGACCCCGAGTCGATCCTGAGCGGCATGGCCTCCCTCGAACAGATCGCGCAGGCCAGGGCGGCGAAAGTACGCGCCTTCGAGGCGACCACCAAGGACCTGCGCGACCGGCGCGACCAGGCCAAGGGCGTGCTGCGAGAGGCCGATACCGCACGCGACAAGGTACGCGGCGAGAAGACGAAGGTCGACAAACTCGTCGGCGAACAGACCAAGCTGCTGCGCCGGCTGGGCGCCTTCCAGACCGGCGACCCGAACAGCCCCGGCATCCAGTACACCGGCCCGGCCTCCGGCAACGCCCGCGAGGCGCTCCAGTTCGCCTTCGCCCAGGTCGGCAAGCCCTACCGGTACGGCGGCACGGGACCCAACTCCTTCGACTGCTCCGGCCTCACCCAGGCAGCCTGGCGCACCGCGGGCGTCGAGCTGCCCCGTACCACCTGGACCCAGTGGAGCTGGGGCGCCGGCCGACGCGTCCCCCTGGACGCCTTACAACCCGGCGACCTGCTCTTCAGCAAAGGACTCGGGCACATGGGCATGTACGCCGGCGGCGGCAAGATGGTCCACGCGCCACAGACCGGAGACGTCATCAAGGTGGTCGACCTCGACGACTACTGGCGCAACCGCCTACTCGGCGCGATCCGCCCATGACGGGGGCCGCGTCCACCTGGCTCAGTCCTCGCCCACCACGGTCAGGTCGTCGCCCAGCAACGGTGGAGAATCACGCCCACTGCCCCGATTCGTGATCTGCCTTTGCCACGATCGGCGACCATGAAGAACATGATCGCGGCCGTGGTGGCCGGCGGCGCCGTCCTGGTGGCCGCCGCCCCCGCGCATGCCGCGCCCAAGGACCCGGTACGCGCGCTGCAGGCCCAGCTGGTGACCGGACACGGCGTACGTTTCAGCGAGACCACGACGTTAGCCGACGACCGTGGCAAGGATCCCTTCCAGCGCCGTACCGGAACCTTCCAGTTCAACAAGAAGGGCATCGCCGCCTCCGACATCACGGCGAAGATGCTGAACGAGACGTCGGAGTTCGAGGACAGCCGGACGCCGGAGCGCACGATCAGCGTCGGCAGGACCGGCTGGTCCTCCGGCGGCATGTGGAAGGACCAGCTGCCGGAGGGCAAGACCTGGTACAAGATAGGCGGCATGCTCGCGGGTGGCTCGGGCTTCTACGGGCAGGTGATCAACCCGGCCGAGCCGAAGACGCTGGCCGGGTTGATCAAGAAGGGCAAGCACGTCAGGAACACGTACACCGGGAAGATCACCTTCAAGGAGCTCGACAAGCTGTCGCCCTGGTTCGGCGCGTCGATCCCGATCCGGTGGCACAACGAGACGAAGGTGTCCTACACCCTCACGGTCAACGGCGCGGGGCTGGTGACCAGGGTGACCAGCTCGTACGCCGCGACGGGGGTGTTCGACACGGACGCGCTGGAGGGCAAGACGTTCACCATCGACAGCCGGTTCACCGGATGGGGCCGCAAGGTGTCCATCAAAGCACCCGACCCGGACAAGGTGGCCACCAAGCTCAACGAGTGAGGCGCCCAGCCGACCCCCAGGTGGGCGCGGCGGTCGTCCCGTAGCGTTGCCGATGGCAAACGGCCCGCGTCACCCTTGATCACCCTGTTGCGGTGACCGCCCCTGCTCGCGCGGTATTCGGCGACCGCCATGATCGCGTCGTTCGCCTCGCCGATCGTGACCGCGTCCATGCTGACGTTGAGGATCTCGACGCCATGCTCCTGCATCCCCCGTCAATCGATTGAACGGTGGTGCCTGACAGATCACAACACGAATTGCGGTGAACCGTAAAGGGTTACCAGCGCCGCGCCGGTCAACAAGAACTTGATCTACCTGTACATCGGCCGAGTCAAGAAATCGCATCAGGAACCTATACAAAGCGGATGAAAGGTCCTAATCTCGACATTGCTCCAGTCGGCAACGACTGGAGCACCAAATGCGATGAGCCCCCCAGCCGTCAGGGGGCGGCCGGGGCCTGCTCGTCAGGTTCCATGGTTCGATCTGGAACCGGCTCATCGTCCGGCTGCCCCTTCTTGGCTCGCCGCCTCCGTTAGTTGCGCTAACTTGAGTATCGGATGATCTCTAATGGAGGCCGTGTAAATGACGGAGCAGGACGGGAGCGCCCCGAAGGGCATCGACGTCACCAGGCCGAGCGTCGCCCGAATGTACGACTACTACCTCGGAGGAAAAGACAACTTCGAGATCGATCGGGAGGCCGTGGGGCGGGTCGAGAAGGCCATGCCCGAGATCCGTCAGTTAGCGCAGGAAAACCGGGCCTTCCTGCGTCGCGCGGTGCGTTACATGGCTCGGCAGGGGATCCGGCAGTTCATCGACATCGGCTCCGGCCTGCCCACCGTGGGCAACACGCATGAGATCGCTCAGGAGATCGTCCCGGACGCTCGCGTGGTCTACGTCGACAATGACCCGGTCGTGCTGCAACACGGTCGCGCGATCCTGGCGACCGACGTCAACACCACCGTGGCCGCCGCCGACATGCGGCACCCGGCCGAGGTCCTCGGACATCCGGAAACGGTCAAGCTCATCGATTTCCACGAGCCGGTCGGCGTCCTGATGATCGCCATGACACACTTCCTCACCATGGACGAACGGCCCTCGATCATGGGCCACCTCCGCGACGCCCTGCCGTCCGGCAGCCACCTCACGGCCACCCACGTCACCCGCGACGGCCACTCGGCGGACGCGGTCGCCCAGATCGAGACCGTTTACGCGGCCACCCCGACACCGATCTACTTCCGCGAGCACGCGGAGGTCGCCCGCTTCTTCGATGGATTCGACCTGGTCGACCCCGGTCTGGTCACCATCGACACCTGGCGCCCCGACCCGGACGACCCGGCCCCCGCGGCCACGAAATGGCTGTACGGGGGCGTCGGCCGCAAGCCGTGAAAAGTGCCCTGAGATGTGCGTCTTTTCAGTTTCGGGTACGGCTGGACAGTGCCGGTTCGCGCATGATCAGAATAGGCCTCGTCCTGATTTCTCCGGTGCGGAGGACGAAACGGTGTGGACCAGCGACGTCGGCGTACCCACTGATGGGTGCCCATGAGCGGGACGGTCAGGAACCCGCTCACCGGGCGGCCCGAACGCCCGCTCGCGCCCGCCACGGCCGGCCGGCTCGCTGAGATCGCGGCCGAGCTGCGGGCGCGGGCCGCCGGGTGGCAGCGCGCGGACCGCGGAGAGATCTTGTCCGCCTTCGGTGCCGCGCTGGCCGCCGACGACGACCTGCTGGCCGCGCTGGTGGCCGACACCGGGCGGGTGGGCGAGTCGCGGCTGGAGCGGCAGATCACCGCGGGCCTGATCGAGCGGTGGGCACGTCAGGCTCCCGCGCTGCTCGCGCCCCCGGCCGAGCGGCCCGCCTCCCTGCCCGGCGTCTTCGTGGGCGGCGACGCGGTGCCGTACGAGCTGGTGGGGGTGATCAGCCCGTGGAACTTCCCGCTGCTGCTCGGCCTGATCGACGCGGTGCCCGCGCTGGCGGCCGGATGCGCGGTGCTGGTCAAGCCGAGCGAGGTGACGCCGCGGTTCATCGAGCCGCTGATGCGGCTGGTGCCCGACGAGCTGCCGCTGCGGGTGGTCGAGGGGGACGGCGAGACGGGGGCGGCGCTGGTGGGGATGGTGGACGCCGTGGTGTTCACCGGCAGCGTGGAGACGGGCCAGGTGGTGGGGCAGGCGGCGGCCCGGGCGTTCATTCCGGCCTTCCTGGAGCTGGGCGGCAAGGACCCGGCGATCGTGCTGGAAGGGGCCGACCTCGACCGGGCGACGTCGGCGATCCTGTGGGGCGGCACCGCCAACGCCGGGCAGTCCTGCCAGTCGATCGAGCGGATCTATGTCGAGCGCGGTGTGCACGACGCCTTCCTCGAGCTGCTCGTCGCGAAGGCGGCCAAGGTGAAGCTGACGTGTGAGGGCGGCCCGATCGGGCCGATCATCGGCCCGGGGCAGGAGGAGGTCATCGCCGCTCACCTGGCCGACGCGGTGGCCGGCGGCGCGCTCGTGCACACAGGCGGCCAGATCGAGCGGCACGGCGGCGGCCACTGGTGCCGGCCCACGGTGTTGTCGCAGGTCACCCACGGCATGCGGGTAATGACGGAGGAGACGTTCGGCCCGCTGCTGCCGCTCATGGCCGTCGCCGACGCGCAGGAGGCGGTGGCCTTGGCCAACGACTCCGTCTACGGGTTGTCGGCCGCCGTCTTCGCCGGCTCGGAGCCGGCCGCCATGCAGGTGGCCGCCCGGCTGCGCGCGGGGGCGATCAGCGTCAACGACGCCTCACTGACCGCGCTCGTGCACGAGGGGGAGAAGCACTCCTTCGGGCTGTCCGGCTTGGGGAGCTCGCGCATGGGCGCCGCCTCGATCGGCCGGTTCCTGCGCCGCCGGGCCTTCCTGGTGAACCGATCCGAGGCCGCCGACCCGTGGTGGCATCCGCTGGAGGAGGAGTAGACGTGGGGCTTCGCGAGGAGATGCCGCTGCTGGCCCGCCACGAGGGCGAGTGGGAGGGCGAGTACGTCCACCTCGACCGCGACGGCGCCGTACTCGATCGGCACCGCGTGCGGATGACCTGCGCGATCGTCGACGATGTCACCTACCACCAGACCAACCGCTACACCTGGGACGACGGCCGGGAGGAGGTGCACGAGTTCCCCGGCCGCTATCTCGGCGGCGGGCGCTGCGGCTTCGACACCGACCGGCTCAAGGGCGAGTTCTGGGAGCTGGACGAGTTCACCCTCTACCTGCGCTGGCGGTTCAAGGCCGAGGGGGAGGATCTGCGGCTGTTCGAGCTGATCGTGCTGAGCGAGGACGGCAAGTCGCGCAGCAGGGTCTGGCAGTGGATCAAGGACGGTGAATGCGTGAAACGTACGCTGATCAACGAGCGGAGGGCCGGCTGAATGACCGCCTTTACCGCCCTCGCGCTGCAGGTGGAGACCAGGGCCGTCAACGCCGCCGCCGATCCGCGGGCCGAGATCCGCGCCGCCATCGACCGCATCGACCAGCAGGTACGCGGCTCGGCGGCGTGGATCGGCCCCGAGCTGCGCCTGGTGGTGCTGCCGGAGTACGCGCTGACCGGTTTCCCCATGCGGGAGAGTTTCGCCGAGTGGCGGGACAAGGCCGCGCTCGATCCCGGCGGCCCGGAGTACCGGGCGCTGGGCGAGATCGCCGTGCGGCACGAGGTGTTCCTGTGCGTGAACGCCTACGAACGGGACGAGCACTTCCCCGAGTTGTACTTCCAGGCGTCGGTGATCTTCTCGCCTGCCGGGGAGGTGGTGCTGCGCTATCGCAGGCTGCACTCGATGTTCACGCCGACCCCGTACGACGTGTGGGAACGGTACGTGGACATCTACGGCATCGACGGCGTACTGCCGGTGGCCCGTACCGAGATCGGCAACCTGGCGGTGCTCGCGTCGGAGGAGATCCTCATGCCGGAGCTGGCCCGCGTGCTGGCCCTGCGCGGTGCCGAGGTCTTCTGCCATCCCACCTCCGAGGCGTCCTCACCGGCGCTGACGCCGAAGGCGATCGCCCGCCGGGCCAGGGCCGTCGAGAACCTGGCCTACGTGGTCTCGGCCAACAGCGCCGGCCTGTCGGGCATCGCGATCCCCGGTGACTCCACCAACGGCGGTTCGGAGGTGATCGACCACCAGGGGCGGGTGCTGGCGCAGGCGGGCGCGGGCGAGTCGCTGGTGGCCTCCGCGGAACTGGACGTGGCGGCGCTGCGCCGGCTGCGCCTGCGACCCGGGATGGGCAACCTGCTGAGCCGGGTGAAGACCGGCTTGTGGGCCGAGGAGTACGGCAGGCACGACGGCGAGCGTCCCGGCGGGCTGTCGGCCGGGGCGCGGGACCGGGCGTGGTTCCGGGCCCGGCAGGCGGAGACGATCGAGCGGTTGTACGGCCCGCGCTAACGCCGGCCGGGAACGGGGACGACCATGGAGGCCACGTCCACCCTGGACTTCAGGTAGCCGAACTCGAACATCAGGTCGGCCACCCGCTGGATCCGCGTCGCGTTCAGCGACGTGGGGAACGTGCCCATGGCCATGGTCATCACCGCCTCCTTGGGTGTCTGGGTGTACAGCGGGACGACCGCGGCCAGTTCGGCGCGGTCGGTCGCGGCCAGGCGCTGGGCCTTGGCCACGGCGCGCTGGAAGGCGGCGGCGGTCTTGGGATGCTTGGTGGTCCAGGCTTCCGTCGCGGCCCAGCCGTCGATCGGCAGCGCGTCGGTGGGGCCCGTGTTGGTGTCGAGCAACAGCTTGGCCCCGGCCTGCTGGGCGGCCGACAGGAACGGCTCGACCATCCAGGCCGCGTCCACCTGGGAGTTCTTGAGCGCGGCCAGCTGGGCCTCGAAGTTGACGACCACGAACTTCACCTGCTCCGGGGTCACCTCCTGGGTCTTCAGGTGCGCGCTCGTCACCATCGTGCCCAGGTTGTTGAGGGAGTTGACGGCGATCGTCTTGCCCTTGAGATCCTTCGGGCCCTGTAGCGGAGAGTCCTTCATGACCACGACGCCGGCGATGCCGGGCGCGCCCTGCAGGCTGTCGTAGAGGATCTTTATTCTGGCCGCGCCGCTGCCCTGAATGTTGATCAGGGACACGTAGCTGCCTTTGAAGACGTCGATGCTGCCGTTGAGGATCTTCGGCATGACCGCCTGCGGCGCCTGGATGATCTCGGTCTTGATGGTCAGGCCCTCTTCCTTGAAGAAGCCCTTGCGCTCGGCGATGTACACCGGGGCCGAGGAGGGCGTGGGGCTGACGCCGATGGTCAACGTGGTCTTCTCCAGGCCCCCGGGCCCGGCGGACGGCTCGGCGTCCGTACCACCACAAGCCGCGAGGACGACCAGGGCGAGAAGTGCCGCACAGGCGCGAAAAGCAGGCCCGGATTTCATGAGTTCTCCTTGGCAGTCACGCGGACATGATCGTACAGGAGAAGTAAGGAGTAATGCCATGAAATGTTACTGATTCCCGACTCAGCGAAACATTACCTGTTGTCGAGAACTGTCCAATTTTGTTCCTTCTCGGCTTCGCTGGGAGATATATGTCTTCAATGAACCTTTCCGGAAAGTCAGATGATTTGTAAGGTTGGCCTACCTGGCTCGGATGTGCTCAAATTGCTCTTCGTCTCGGGGTGCGCATCTAGGGAGCCCAGTGAGGAACCAGCCGCACAGGAGAACGGTCAGTACGCGCAGGCGTAGATTCCGTTTTCGTGATTGGAAGGTACGTTCGCGGCTGATCGCCCTGATCGTCATCCCCACCGGGGTGAGCATCGTGGTCGGCGCCCAGCAGGTCATCACCTCCTGGGCCGCGGCGAGCCAGTACCAGCACGTACTGGACAAGGCCGAGCTCAGCGCCACCGTCACCGAGCTGACCCAGCAGCTCGCCCTCGAGCGGGACCTCGCCGTCTACTACGTGGCCGCCGATCGCACGCCTGAGTGGGAGGAGCCGCTGCGCGCGCAGTTCGAACCCGTCGACGAGGCCGCCGCCGCCTTTCGCGAGCAGGTCGCGGCCATCACCCCCGACTACGGCGAGAGCGCCTCGACCCTCGCCCAGCAGATGCTCAGCCGCCTGCCGGAGATCACCGCGACCCGCAACATCGTGCTGAGCTCCCAGTTGCTGGCGCTGCCGACGGTGACGAAGTACTCCCAGATCATCGCCGTTCTCGTGCAGTTCCACGACCAGATCAGCCAGGGCGGCGGCGACCAGGAGGCGCTGGCCAACAGCGTCCGGGCGCTGTCCGCCCTGGCCAAGGCCCATAACGCCGTCTCCGAGCAGCGCGCCCTGCTCGCCGGGGCGGCCACGGCCGGTCGCTTCCAGACCGGCGAGCTCGACCGCTTCATCACCGCCCGGGCCCAGCAGGAAAGTGAGATCGCGGTGTTCAAGTCCGTGGCCACGCCGGAGCAGCGCCAGGTCTACGACGACACCGTCACCGGCACGCTGGTGGACCGGGCCGAGGTGATCCGGCTGCGCGCGATGACGCAGGCCGCCGGGGGCGACCGGATCGACATCGAGCCGGAGCGGGACGATGACGCCGAGCACTGGTTCGAGGCGGTCAGCGGCACCGTCGACGGGATCTGGGCGGTGCAGAAGCGGCTGGGCGAATGGATCAACATCCAGGTCCGCACGCTGGAGGACGCCGCCCGCCGGGACGCTCTCCTGGCCGCCGCCCACAGCTTGCTGCTGCTGCTCGCGGTCTTGATGATCACGGCCATCATGGCCCGGTCCCTGGTACGTCCCCTGCGCAGGCTGCGGTCGGAAGCCCTGCACATCGCCGGCGCCCGCCTGCCCCAGACGGTCCGCCTGCTGCGCGAGAGCGGCGACGAGTCCGCCGTCGCCGTCGCTCCCATCGGGGTGGACTCCCGTGACGAGATCGGCGAGGTGGCCCGCGCCTTCGACGAGGTGCACCGCGAGGCCATCCGGCTGGCCGGCGAGGAGTCCAGGGTGCGGGCCAACATCAACGCCATGTTCGTCAGCCTGTCCAGACGCAGCCAGACCCTGGTCCAGCGGCAGATCAAGCTCATCGACGGGCTGGAGCGCAGCGAGCCGGACGAGCAGCGGCTGGCCAGCTTGTTCACCCTTGACCACCTGGCCACCCGCATGCGGCGCAACAACGAGAACCTGCTGGTCCTGGCCGGTCAGGAACCCCCCAGACGGTGGAACGAGCCGGTCGGCCTGGCCGACGTCGTCCGCGCCTCGCTGTCGGAGGTGGAGGGCTACGAGCGGGTCGTGGCCCAGCTCGCCGACGGCGTCGCCATCTCCGGACAGGCCGTCAACGACATCGTCCACCTGCTGGCCGAGCTCATCGAGAACGCGCTGGCGTTCTCCCCGTACGAGGCCCGCGTCACCGTCTCCACCACCCGGATCGACGGCGGCATCATGTTGTCCATCACCGACGCCGGCATCGGCATGACCCACGACGAGCTCGAGCAGGCCAACGACCGGCTCATCCGGATGCCTGCGGTGGACGTGTCCGTCTCCCGGCGGATGGGCCTGTTCGTGGTCGCCCGGCTGGCCCACCGCCACGGCATCCGCGTTCAGCTGCGTACGCACGGCGGCGGCGGTCTGACCGCGATCGTACTCCTGCCCGACTCGCTCCTGCGCCCCTATTCGGCCGTGGTCGCCCCCGTCACCCCGGCGGCTCCCAGCGCCTGGGCGCGATACGACCCCCTCAGCGCCGACGGGGCCGCCACCGGCCCGATCCCGGCCGTCCGGCCCGCCTCGTCCGCCGACGACTACCTGCCGATCTTCGCCGCGGTCGAGTCGGCCTGGTTCAACCGTGATCGGGCCGACGTCTGGAGCTCGCCGCAGGCCGACGCCGGTTGGAGCGCTGCCGAGGCCGCGGCCACCCCGGTCAACGACGGCGCCACCGCCTCCGGCCTGCCCAAGCGCGTACCGAAAGCCAATCTGGTGCCGGGCACGGCCGACACCACCTCGACGCCCAAAGGCGTCGCCCCCATCCCGCGCGTCTCACCCGAGCAGGCCCGCGACCGCCTGGCCAGCTTCCAGCAGGGTTTCCGAGCGGCCCGCGACGACATCTTCACCGGCAACACACCTCCCTTCGACTCACCGCGTTAGGGTGGCGCCGTGGCCGTCACGCTGGGCTACAGGTGGCATCGGCACGGACTGGCCCGCACCGCCTTTGACGGCCTGGCGCCCGCGCAGCGCAGGGAGGCCGCCAAGAGCGCGGCTCTCATCGCCGAGGCCACCGGCGACGACCAGCCGACGGTCACCTGGATCTGAGCCCGTCAACCCGGAATCTGGTATCGCTCCTCCAGCACGGCGTGCTCGTCGAGGCCGATCAGCGTGTTGAACTCCGCGAATCCGAGCAGGTTCTCGACCATTGACCGTGTGTCGCCCTGGGTGGCGAGTGTCTCCAGGTAGTCCCGCATGCCCTTGGCGGCGGCGAACGCCGCGCCGACCGAGAAGATCGCGAGCGCATAGCCCATCTCCTGCAGCCTGCGCACGCCCAGCAGCGGGGTACGGCCACCCTCGATCTGGTTGCTGAGCAAGGGGACGCGGTCGCGGAACGTGTCACAGATGCGCCGCATCTCCTCTTCGCTCTCGGGAGACTCGATGAACAACATGTCGGCACCCGCTTCGTGGTAGGCCGCGCCGCGATCGAGCGCCTCGTCGAGGCCCATCGTGGTCCGCGCGTCGGTACGGGCGATGATCATGAAGTCGGGATCGCATCGGGCGTCGACCGCCGCCTTGATCTTCTGGATCATCTCCTCCTTGGCGATGACGTGGCGACCCAGCATGTGCCCGCACCGCTTGGGGAACGTCTGGTCCTCGATGTGCATCGCCGCCGCACCGGCCGCCTCGTATTCGCGAACCGCGCGCCGTACGTTGAGCGGATTTCCGTAGCCGGTGTCGGCGTCGGCGATCAGCGGCAGGTCGACGGCGGCGGTGAAGGCGGCGACCCGCGCCACCATCTGCGTCATCGTCAGGTAGCCGACGTCGGGCTGGCCCAGCAGGCTGGCCGAGGTCTGGAAGCCGCTGAGGTAGACCGCCTGGAAACCGAGCGCCTGGACCAGCCGGGCACCGGTCCCGTCGTACGCACCGGGGGCCACCAGAATATCCGGGGCACTCAGCAACCGCCTCAACCGGGTCGTCCGTCGCGTCATCGCCTGCCCCCAGCTCTGTGTGTCTATAGCCGCCGCCCTACCCGCGCGGTCCGGCTCCAGTCACCGACGCGTTCATGCGACTTGCTCCACATCGAGGACGAGGGCGAACTCGCAGGGGCGGTTGGGCGGTGGCGGGATCGATACGGTCGGCGAGTCCCGTGCTGGTCCAGCTTCGGTGACCGGCCGGTAAAGCGTCCGTACGCGAGGCGTAGCCGGGCAAACGATCAGGGTACGCGGCTGTTTGTCCGGTACGTCGTTCGGAGTCCACCATGACCGTCACCACACGCGTGTCCGCGCGGCGATCGGCCCCGTGGGTCCTGCTCGCCCTGGTGAGCATCGGGTACGGTCTGGCGCAGGTGCTCCTGGCCGCCCCGTGGCTGGGCATCGGCTGGGACGAGGCGGTCTACGCCAGCCAGTACGCCGCCCACGCGCCCCCGGCGCCCTTCAGCGCCCCGCGCGCACGTGGGGTTCCGTTGCTGGTCGGCCCGGTGGTGGCGGTGACCGATTCGGTGCCGGTGTTGCGGCTGTACCTGATCGTGCTGTCCGCGCTGGGCCTTTATGCCGCCTTCGCGGTCTGGCTGCGGGTGCGCGATCACCGTGCGGTGCCGCTGGCCGCGCTGCTGTTCGCCGGGTGCTGGTTGTCGCTGTTCTACGGCGGTCAGGCGATGCCGAACCTGTACCTCGCACTGGCGGCGGTGGCCGCCACCGGCTTCGTGGCAGTGGGCGGCCGGTCTCGGCTGGCGCCGGTGGGATTGGCTGTCGCGTTCGCCGTCATGTCGCTGATGCGGCCCTCCGACTCGCTGGTGGCCGCCGTGGTCCTGGGCGCCGCGGCGCTGGCCGTACCCGCCTGGCGGCGGGCCTGGTCGCTCGCCGCCATCGCGGCCGGACTCGCCGTGGGATGGGGGCAGTGGCTGGTCGAGGCCCACCTTGCCTTCGGCGGGATGGCCGCGCGGCTGCGGGACGCGGGCCGGCACAACGCCACCGGCTGGACCCTCTCCCTGGCCGAGCACGCCCGCGCGCTGGACGGCCCGAGCCTGTGCCGGTTCGGCACCGACTGCGGCCCGATCTCGCCGGTCGCGCTGATCTGGTGGCTGGCGATCCCGGTGATGACCGGCGCGGGCGTGTGGGTGGCCTGGCGCGAGCGCCGCCCGGGCCCGGCGCTGCTGGCCGCGGGTTGCGGGCTGGCGCTCGCACTGCCGTACCTCTTCTATGTCGACTACGCCGCACCGCGCTTCCTGATGCCCGCGTACGCGCTGCTGGCGCTACCCACGGCCGACGCCATGACCGCACTTGCCCGACGACGTGCGCCGGCGGTGTTGATGGCAGTTGGGCTGGTGGCGCATCTGGCGTTGCAGGGCGCCTACGCACACCGCATGACCGCGATCCACCTGGCCGGACGGGAGCGGATGTCCCAGGCCGTCGACGAGCTGCGCCGCCAGGGCGTGCGCCCGCCCTGCATGATCTACGGCGAGTCGGGCGTGCAGATCGGCTACCTGCTCGGCTGCCACTCCCAGGGGATCACCCAACGATTCGCCGAACAGCCGCCTGCCCAAATCCGCCAGGCCCTCGCCCGTGCCCACCGGCTGGTGGTGATCCACGCCGACGTGCCGCCACCCGCGTACGTAAGCTCCTGGCCCCGGATCGACCTGCCCGGCCGCTGGACGGCCCGCCTCGCCCCGAGCGGGTGAACCGCAGGACGGCGGCCCCGGCGAAGTACGCGACCAGCGCCCCCGTCGGCATCCCGGCGGGGCCGTGGTGTCCAGGACCGGCCATGGCGATGCCCAGGAGCCCGGCCAGCACCCCGGCCATGCCGATCGCGGTGAGAACACCCGCCCCACGTCCCGGCACCGGGGGACTCGGCCCGGCTCGCCGCTCGACGGGCCCGAACACCGCCACCAGCAAGCACAGGATCAGCGCCAGCACGGCGAGCCAGGGCAGGCGCAGCAGGAACCACGGGACGGACCCCGGAGACGGCTGTGGCAGCAACCCGGTCGGATACAACGCCAGCACGCCGAGCACCGCGGCAGTCAGGTGCCACAGGAACAAGGTCATGATCACCGAGTTGACCGCGACGACCACCGTCCACCGGCGCACCCCGCGCAACCACCGCTCGCACGGATCGTGCAGCAGCAGCGCCAGCCCGGTCTGGGCGGTGGCCAGCGCCAGCAGGGCCAGGGTGGGCGGCGAGGTGTTCTGGATCTCTCCCGTCACGCCGACCATGCTGACCGGATAGGGACCGAACACGGTGAGCGCCACCAGAGCGACCAGCCCGCCCAGAGCCAGCGGCAGCGCGAGGCGCGGCAGGCGCCCATCCTGCCAGGCGAAGCCGAGTTGATGAACGGCCAGCCAGGCGAACAGGAAGTTGCCCTCGCCCCCATGCGGGATCCGCAACCCCAGCCGCGCCACGTCACCCGCCCCGACCAGCAGGACGAGCACGATCGGCACGGCCAGGCCGTACCGGCGATGCAGTACGTGCATCGGCGGCGTCAGGACCACCACGGCCAGATACGCCACCAGGAACCACAACGGGATCCCGGCCACCCAGACCGCCATCCCGATCATCGCAGGATCGGCTCCCACGGCCCCGGCCACCAGGGCAACCGTGGTGAGCACGGCCAGCAACATGGTGGTGGGCCGCACCAGCCGGTCGGTACGGCGCAGCGTCCAGCCGCTGACACCGCCGCCGTGACGACGGTGGGAGGCGAGCGAGGCCGCGTTGGCGAAACCGCCGACCAGAAAGAAGATCGGCATGACCTGGAAGAGCCAGGTCAGCGGGCGGGTCCACGGCACGAGGTCCAGCAGGCTGGCCCCGTGCAGACCGCCGTCGTAGGTCACCTGGATGACCAGCCAGTGCCCGATCACGACGGCGGCGATCGAGACGGCACGCAGCAGGTCGACGTGGCGGTCCCGGCGGGCAGGGGTCTGCTCGGCCTTTCTGCGCAGCTCCCGCGCCGCTCTCCGGATGGCTCCCATGGTGTCCTCGCCTCACGCGGAACGCGCGCCAGACCGGATCCCGTACGTCGTGGTCATGTGCGGCTCCTACCCAACCGGGCGGAACCGGCGGACAAGACCACCTGAGTATGACCCCATTTTCATACCGAAGATCTAGCTGGTCAGCGCGGCGGGCCACCCGATAGCGGCCGCGTGCCTGGGCAGCCCCGCCCCGAACCCGAACCCGCAGCACCGCCTGCGCGTGTCGGGCCCACCCGCGAAGCCGGGGTCAGCGCCGGAATCTGGCGACCATGTCCGGAGAGTTGGGCCGTCGCAGGTGGATCTCCGCGATCTGCCCGATGGGCTGCTCGACGGTGTTGCTCCACGACCGTTGCCGTCCCGAGAGCGTGAACCGGCCGAGGTCGACCGTCGAGCCGTCGATGCCGATCAGCACGGCCTGGTACGGCCCGCCTTCCTGCTTCATGGTGAACACGAGCCAGCTGGGCGAGCCCTGGTAGGCGAACACGTGACCGGCCACCTCACGGCCGGAGTAGAGACCGGCGGCCGTCAGGTAGCGGCCGTCGGCCACCTGCAGCGTGGCCCGGTAACCGGCCGCCAGCCGGCGGTCCGCCTCCGTGGCGCGCCACACGATCCCGCCCGCCAGCACGCTCACCACAACGACCGTGACCAGGTACGGGGTCAGCCGGCGCAGCAGCGAGGGTTTCCTGACCTCGGCGATCCTGGCCAGGACACGTGACTCGAACGCGGGAGGCGGCTCCTCGGCGGGTGCGATCGAGGTGAGGGCGTCGACCATGCGGGTCGCCTCTTCCAGCTCCCTGCGGCAGGCCGGGCAGTCGGTGAGATGCTGCAGCGCCACCGCGCGTTCCTCCCCTGACAGGGCGCCCGCGGCCAGCTCGGGGATCGCCTCGCGGGCCCGCCCGCAGCCGGAGGGCTCAGCCATCGCTCACCTCCAGTTGGACGCGGAGTTTCGCCATGCCCCTGCGCAGACGCGTCTTGGCGGTACCCAAAGGTATCCCCTCGATCTCGGCGATCTTCCTGCCTGACATCCCGTAGAACACGGCGAGCACGATCGCCCTGGCCTGCTCCCCCGGCAGGCCGCGCAGGGCCTGGCGGACGAACTCCTCATCCTGCGGCGCCTCGTCGGCCGGCTCGACGGCGAGGAGTTTGGTCATCAGCACCTGTGGATCGACCGGTTCCTCCCGCTTGAGGCGTAACGCGTCGATGGCCAGGTTGCGGGTGATGGTCAGCAGCCAGGTCGACACCGCGCCGCGGCGCGAGTCGTACGCCGCGCTGTGCCGCCACGCCCGGACGAACGCCTCCTGAGCCACCTCCTCGGCCAGCGCCGGCTCGCGCACGATCGTCCGCGCCAGCCCGAACACCCTGGCCTGATACCGACGAACCAGAGCGGCGGCCGCCTGCGCGTCCCCCGAAGCCATGCCGACGAGAAGCGACTCATCGGAAAGTGCCCTCATGCCCGTTCTACGGAAACGATCAGTGTTTCGGCTTCATGGTGAATCCGTTTTCGTGCCGCCGCCCGTACAACCAGGCATGAGACGTTATTTCCTGATAGCGGCGAGCTGCCTGCTGGTCGCGAGCTGCAGCGCGGCAACCGGCTCCTCGGACTCCTCCACGGACTCACCGACGCTCACCATCTCGGCCCCCGCCAACGGCGCAAACGTGGGGTCGTCGTTCGCCCTCGAGTTCAGCTCCAGCGAGGAGATCGGCGCGACCGACTCGGGCAAGGACCACGTGCACGTCTTCACCGACGGCCACTCCGACGACTACACCGTGGTCACCGCCTCGCCGTTCCAGGTCACGGGGCTGCCCGCGGGACAGCACAAGGTGGGCGTCACCCTGCAGCACGCCGACCACTCCTCGGCGGGCGCGTCGGCCGAGATCACCGTGAACGTGACCGGATCCGGCGGCAGTTCCTCTCCCTCGCCGCAGCAGGACCAGGGTTATGGCGGCGGGTACTGACCGCTGGGTTCGCCGCCACAACCGGCGGACCAGATGGTTCCACGCCGGCGTCTACCTCGCGACGCTGACGCTGCTGGGCACCGGCTGGTGGTTGCTGGCCGGCCAGGAAGGCAACCCCAGCCCGCTCGCGCGGATCACCGGCACGCCCGACACCACCCTGCACACCGTCGTGGGCTGGACGTTCGTGGTGCTCGCCGTCGCCGGGCTCGCGATGGGGTTCCGCGCGGTGCGCACGTTCCTGACGGAGTCGGTACGTTTCCACCGTACGGACCTGCGCTGGTTCGCCCGCTGGCCCGCCGCCACGGTGACCGGCGGCTTCGCCCATCACGACGGGCACTTCGATCCCGGGCAACGGCTGATCAACCTGGCGCTGGCCGGCGGGCTGCTCGTGCTCATCGGCAGCGGGGCCGGGATGGCGACGCTGCACGGCGGACCGGTGTTCGCGGTGCTCGTCAAGGTGCATGTCTGGACCACATACCTCGTCACCGCGCTGATCGCCGGTCACATCGTGGTCGCGTGCGGGGTGTTGCCCGGGTATCGGGGGGTCTGGCGTTCCATGCACCTGGGCGGGCGCCTGGACAGGTCGGTGGCGTTCCGGCTGTGGCCGGGGTGGGCCGCCCGGCAGGAGCCGACCTCGCTCGGCGCATACGTGCTCAATGCGCTCGACCCGATCGAGACGGCCAGGATCGAAGCACACCTGCGGCACTGCGCGGCCTGCCGGGCGGAGGTGTCCGAGATGCGAACGACCATCCGGCAGCTCAGGAAGGCTTCCGGAGCATCCGAGTCACCGTGATCAGGCCGCCTTGCGTACGCCGCCCCCTGCGGCGAGCCAGGCTTCCAGGGTCAGCAGGCCGGGGTGCAGCGCCCGCAACGCCGGAATGTCGGCCCGGTAGCCGGACTCGCCGAACCAGAACAACATGCGCGACTCCTTGCCCATCGCGCGCAACACGACTCTGGGCAGGCGCGGGTACCGGCCCGGCCGGCCCGCGGACCTGAGCACGGCGGCGATCTGCGGCACGGTCAGCTCGTCGCCGGCCAGTTCGACGGCCTGCCCGGCGAAGGTCTCCGGGCGTTCGAACGCCATCCGGGCGAAGACGCCGATGTCGCGCACGGCGATCATCTGCAACGGCTTGGCGGGCCCGAGCGCGGCCGCCATCATGCCCAGCCCGATCCCGGCACCGCGGAACGTGAACACGTCCGTGAACGTCGTCGGCCGCAGCACCGTCGCGGGCATGCCGGTGGCCCAAAGCCGCTGCTCGATCTCCCACTTGGTGTCGAAATGGGGGATCCCGCGCACCCGTTCCGCACCGCCCACCGAGGCGTAGACGAAGTGCTCGACACCGGCCGCCTTCGCTGCGTCCACCAGGGTCACGCCCTGCTCGACCTCGCCCTTGAGCCCGGCCGTACGGGAGTTCTGCACCCCGAACACCCCGTGCACGCCGGCCATCGCCCGTGCCAATGACGCCGCGTCCGCCATGTCACCCGGGACGACCTCCACTCCCCTGCCGGCCAGCGCCCTGGCCGCGGCCCCGGCCGGGTCGCGGGTGAGCGCCCGCACCCGCCACCGCTCGGGCCGGCCGAGCAGGGCGTCCACCACGGCGCCACCCTGGTTGCCGGTCGCGCCGGCGACGAGGATCAGCGGCTTCGCGATGCCCATGACATCCCTCCCACGCTAGGATGAATATGCTGAACACATAGATAATTACATAGTTCACTATTAGCTTGGGGAGGAACGCTCCGCATGTCAAGCGATCCGAGCGCGACGGAGTTGGGCGAGCTGCTGGTCGCCGCTTCGCGCGTGTTCTCCCAGCAGGGCAGGGCCAGATTCGGGGAGTACGGGTTGTCGCCGGCCAGGGTGCGCCTGCTGACCACGCTCCATCGGCGGCCGGGCAGCCGCATGCGGGATCTCGCCGACACGCTGGGGGTCAGCGGCCGGGCGGTCACCCCGCTGGTCGACGCGCTGGAGTCCGACGGCCTCATCGCCAGAAGGGCCGACCCGGACGACCGCCGGGCCTTTCGCCTCACGCTCACCGACACCGGACTCGCGACGATCGATCAGATCGCCGACCTGCAACGCCAGGTCAGCGAGGAGATCTTCAGCGGGCTACCGGCCCGGGATCGCAACGATCTGGCCCGCCTGCTGCGCGCGTTCCTCGACACGGCTTCCGCGCGGGAGTGCTAGGTCGCGGCGAGCACGTCGATGGTGGCGCTCGCCCGCACTGTGCCGTTGACCACGATCTCCAGCAGGCGCGGGCCCGGCGGCTCGGTCCTGGTCGTGACGGGCTGATGCCAGGAAGCACTGACAATCCCGGAGCCACCTCCGGTGTCAACGCAGGCTAATTTGGAAATATCCAGCAGCGATCCGGGTTCAGCCGAAGTCGCGGCGGCGCAGGGCGAGCAGGCCGCCGCAGACGAGCACCGCCGTGAGCGTGAGCAGGGTCAGGGCCGGTCTCGCGTCCCAGGGCACCCCGGCGACGGTGTTGGGGATGTAGTGGAACGGCTCCAGCGGGCTGCCGCCCCACATCCCGTACAGGGGGCCCATGACCTGGCCGAGCGCCGCGGTCAGGATCCAGACGATCCAGGAGATCGCCACGCTGGCCCGCGGGAACAGCCCGTACGCGAGCACGCAGAGCGCGCCGACGACCCAGACCGCGGGGAGCTGACCCAGCGCCCCGGCCACGATGCGGGGCAGGTCGGCGGCGAGGTCGCCCACGAGGAGCCCGTAGAGCGTGCCGTGCACGAGCGCGGCGACGGCCAGCAACGCCGCCGCGCCGAGCCCGGTCACGACCAGGTGGCCGCCCGCCCAGCGGAGCCGAGTCAGCGTGGTCGCCTGTACGGCCTCCGCGCGCCCCGAGACCTCGTCCGACCGGAGCCGCTGCGTCATGATCACGGGATAGAGCGCGATGGCGTAGGCGAAGATCAGGATCATGGACCACAGGAAGGCGTCGAGCGTCGCCCTGGTCGGCCCGCCGAAGCTCCGCAGCAGGCCTTCGACCATGTCGGTGGGCTGGGCGACCATCTGGTCGGCCATCGTGCCGACCCCGGCCGACGCGGCCGCGAAGAACGCGACGCCGGCCGCCCACTTCACGAGCAGGCCGCGGTGCAGCCGCCAGGCCAGGCTGATCGGGCCGCGCAGCTCAGGGGCCGACTCGCGCCCCAGACGTTCGGGGATCATCCCGGCGCCGAGGTCGCGGCGGTCGAGCAGCGCGTACGCGACCGCGCACAGCACCGCGCCCACCAGGGCCGACACCCCCAGCATCCACCACCGCTCGTCCTGGTACGCGTCCACGAGATGGCTCCAGCCGATCGGGGACAGGTACTTCAGCCAGTATTGCCCGGTCGCGTCACCGGCGTAGCGCATCACGTAGGCGAGCCCGAGCGCGGACAGGCCGATCACGGTGGCCGTACGCGCATTGCGCGCGAGCTGGGCGGCGACCGCGGCGATGCCGGCGAACACCCAGCCCGCCACCGTGGTCGCGGCGCCGTAGGCGGCCGATCCGACCGGTTCGAGCCCGACCCCGATCAGCACGGCGGTGGTGAGCAACCCGCCGATCAGGCTGACCCCCGCCGCCACCAGCAGCGCGGCGGTCAGCTGGGCGTGGCGGCTCACCACACCCGAGCGGACCAGCTCGGCCCGGCCGGAGTCCTCCTCCCTGCGGGTGTGCCGGACGACGGACATGACGGCCGCGAACGCGCTCGCCACATAGAGGAACCCGCCGCTGCGCCACGTGGCGAGCACCTCCAGCCGCGGTTCGACGAAGCCGCCGCCGAGCGCCTGGAAGAAGGCGTTGTGGCGGACGATGCCGGTGTAGGTGACCTTCAGCTCGTAGGTGGCCATGTTCCGGTTGATGTAGGACACCATCACCAGGGCCATGGTCACGATGAGCAGGATCCACCAGGGGGCAATGTTCCGTTCGCGACGCAGCGCGAGGCGGATCAGGGTGTTCATGGGGCCACTCCTGAGCGGGACTATTCAGCCGTATAACGGGCTATATCTATGAACAGCAGGCTATACCATCGTATAGCGCTACGTCCAGGCACGGCTCAGGGAAGGCGTAGCGCGATCATGGCCACGTCGTCGGCTCCCGACACGGGTGAGCACGACCGGCTCACCGGTCGCGAATACCCGGTCGAAGAGCGGGAAGTAATCCCTCTCGGAAAACGCGTCCCTGAACGGCGCTCTCACCGGCCGCTCCCCGAACAGCGAGCGGCACATCCGGTTCATATAGAGCACCCGATGATCGGGACCGCTGGTCACCGCGATGCCCACCGGGGCGGGCGCCGGCACGTCGAAGGCCAGGCCGTCGATGCCGTGCAGGCGGTCACCATCCACGGTGGCCGCCTATCCAGAATGAGAACATTAATAGCCTATTTATCGCACAGAGACGGAGAATTTATTTCCCGCTGCTATGATGGGATGATAAATCCAAATTTCGCCTTTAGCATCGTCGTTCCCGGCACAAAGAAGGGAACGACGGCTTATGCAGGAAGAGCAGCCCAGCCAGACCGCGATCATGGCGGCGGCCGCACGCGCCGCCCATCTCGAAGTGGACCAGCCCCCCTTCATCTTCCGTGACACCCTGGCCGCGCCCCTCCTCGGAGACCTCGCCGGCGAGCTCATCGGCTACCACCGCGAGCACGGCGATCACGTGGTCCTGGCGGGCACCCGCGCCCAGGTGGCGGCCCGCAGCCACTACACCGAGCACCGCCTGACCGGCGCCGGGCCGGCACAGTACGTGCTGCTGGGCGCGGGCCTCGACACCTTCGCCTACCGCACCGGCATGACCGGGGTCCGCGCCTTCGAGGTGGACCATCCGGCCACGCAGGAGTGGAAGCGCGGCCTGCTCGCGGCGGCCGGCCTCACGCCCACCGCCGACCTGGCCTTCGCGCCCGTGGACTTCGAGTCGGACGACCTGATGACCGCCCTGCGCGGCGCGGGATTCGACGAGTCCAGGCCGGCCCTGGTGAGCTGGCTCGGCGTGGCCATGTACCTCACGCGGGACGCGGTCGCCGCCACGTTCGCGACCCTGAGCCGGCTCGCCCCCGGCTCGGAGCTGGTCATGGAGTACGCCCTGCCGCCCGAGCTGCGCGACGAGCGGGGCCACGAGTACGCGGCCTTCGCCCTGCCCGCCGCCGCGGACCGCGGTGAGCCCTGGCTGACCTGCTTCACTCCCGAGGGCCTGTCGGCCCTGCTCGAAAAGCACGGTCTGGCGGTGGCCGAACACGTGCGGCAGGCCGACATCGACCCCTCGTTGTGGCGCCGCTCCGACGCCCTGCGCCCCGCCGACCTGTGCCGCCTGACCCGCGCCGTCGTACCAGGTGCCTGACCCGCCTCCCACGCGGACCGGGCTCATCTCGGTGTTGACCACGTCGGAGGCCGCGAACGCCACGACGCAGAGGCCGATCCCGCCCGTCACGACCGCTTTCACTGGGGAGAACGTGATGATGCCGGCGCCGAACAGACAGACGTGGGCCCGCCTACGGCGTTTCGAGCTCGGCGGAGTCCACGATGTCGGCGAGGGTGATCTCGCTCAGCAGGGCGTCCTCGTTGCTGCGCAGCTGGGCCCAGATCTCGGCCAGCGGAGCGGCGGCCTTCGGGAAGGGTCTGGTGGCCTGCTCGACCCCTTCGGTGACGCGGATCACGTCGGCCAGCGCGATCTCCTTGGCCGGGCGGGCGAGCCAGTAGCCGCCGTCGGGGCCGCGCTGGCTGCGGATGAGGCCGGCCCTGCGGAGCTGGAGCAGGATGTTGTCGCAGAACCGGCGGGGAATCTCCTGGGTGTCGGCGATCCATTCCGCGTGCACGGGACCGTCGGCTTCGGCTAGGGCGAGCATGGCGCCAAGGGCGTACTGGGTGCGGGCAGAGATTCTCATAGGCGTGTCAGCGCGGCGGGCCCGGCTCTCGCTGGGAGAGAGCCGGGCCGGGCAGCGCGGGCCTCAGGCGGAGGCCGTCTCCTCCTCTGCGGTCCGGCGCTGCAGCTCCGTCTCCACCGCTTCGACCGACTCGTTGGCCTTGTCTCGGCGGTATTCGCGCACCGAGTACGCGATCGCGGCCGCCCAGATGACGGCGATGACGATGTACGCGATCGTCTGCACGCCACCCGAGGCGTCGATCCAGTCGCTGCGCAGCAGGGTACGCACGTTGGTCAGCACGATCACGCCGCCCACGGCCGAGCCCAGGATGCGCGGCGGGATGTGCCGTACCAGCCAGGCGGCGATCGGCGCGGCGATGACCCCGCCGAGCAGCAGGACGCCGACCCAGGCGAAGTTGATGTTCTCGGAGCCGATGCCGACGAAGAAGCCGATGCTGGCGGCGATCGCGACCAGGAACTCGCTGGCGTCGATGGAGCCGATCACCTTGCGCGGCGCCATCCGGCCGCTGGCCAGGATGGCGGGCGTGCCCACCGGTCCCCAGCCGCCACCGCCGGTCGCGTCCACGAAGCCGGCCAGCAGGCCGAGCGGCGCCAGGAACCGCCTGCGCAGCGGCTTGCCCAGGTTGCCGCGCGGCAGCCCGAAGGCGGTGAACCGGACCAGGATGTACGCGCCCAGGACCAGCAGGATGATCGACATGACCGGGGCGGCGACGTCGGTCGACAGGCTGGACAGGAACGTCGCTCCGGCGAAGGCGCCGACCGCCCCCGGGATGCCGATCTTGGCGACGACCTTCCAGTCGACGTTGCCGAAGCGCCAGTGGGAGATGCCCGAGGCGAGCGTGGTGCCGATCTCGGCCAGGTGCACCGTGGCGGAGGCGGCCGCCGCGTTGGTGCCGATGGCGAGCAGAAGCGTGGTCGAGGTGACGCCATAGGCCATGCCCAGGCTGCCATCGACGAGTTGGGCCGCGAAGCCGACTAGCCCGAGCAGAATTAATGCTCGCACCGGCCTCCCCTTTCCTATCATTCCTACTATAGAAGTAGGAATAGCATTCATCCATTTCAAGATCGAGTCAAGCCGTCGGGCGATCACTTTTCACCCGGGTCGTCATGCGGAGCTGCCTTGCCACTCCCTGGCCAGCAGCTCGAAGGAGCGGACGCGGTCGGCGTGGGTGTGGGTGATGGTGGTGACCAGCAACTCGTCCGCGCCCGTGACGCGCTGGAGCACCCGCAGTCGCTCTGCCACGGCCGCCGGCGTGCCGACGAACTGGGTGTCCACCCGGTCCGCGACCAGCGCCCGGTCCGCCTCGCTCCACACGTGCGCGTCGGCCTCCTCGATGCTCGGGTACGGGATCGCGCCCTGGCCCGTGCGGATGCTGCGTACCCAGAGCCCGTACGGCTTGGCCAGCTCGGCCGCCGTCGCGTCGTCCGCGGCCACGACGGCGTCCGCGGAGACGATGACGTACGGCTCCTCCAGCACCGCGGATGGCTTGAACGCCTCCCGGTACGCCTCGACGGCCTCCAGCACGGAGGCCGGGCTGACGTGGTAGTTCGCGGCGAACGGCAGCCCCCGCTCGCCCGCCACCTGGGCGCTCTGGCCGCCGCTGCTGCCCAGGATCCACAACTCGACGTCGGCGCCCTCGCCGGGCACGGCGTGCGCGGCCAGGCCGTCGGGGGAGGTGTAGGTGCCGCCCAGGAAGGCGATGATTTCGTCCACCTGCTCGGCGAAGTCGGGCGTCCGCGCGCCGGGCTGCTGCAGCAACGACGCCTGGAAGGCCAGGTGCGGGGACTTGATGAGCACGGAGTAATCGAACGGCGGCGGAATGAGCAACCCGTCGACCACCCGCGCCGCCACAGGACCGCTCGACGCGCCACCAGCCGGTGCGGGTCCGATGGCGCCGCCGGCCGGGGGCCGGCCGGTCAGTTCGGCTCGGCGTTGGCCTGAGCGGCCGAGGCCCAGGTCGATGCGGCCCGGGTGCAGGGCGTCGATGAGGCCGAACTGCTCCACCACCGCCAGCGGCGTCTGGTGCCCGAGTTGCACGGCCCCCGACCCCACCCGGATCCGCCGGGTGGCCGCGGCGACCAGGGCGATGAGGACGGCCGGAGCCGAGCTGGCCACCCCGGCCGCGAAGTGGTGCTCGGCGAGCCAGTAGCGCCGGTAGCCCAGCGAGTCCGCGCGCTGGGCGAGGTCCAGCGTGTTGCGCAGCGCGTCACCGGCCCCGCCGCCCGACGGGATCGGCGCCAGGTCGAGGATGGACAGGGGAACCGTCATGACTGCCCTCCGGGGAACGGCCTGCTGGGAATCTCCTTGCGCAACACGGGTGCGATCTCGGCCTGGAACAACTCCAGCGCTTCCCTGTGCTGCTTGTCCGTCAGCCCGTCGGCGTCCGCGTGCAGGTGCATCACCTCGTGGCCGAGCCGGTCGTGATACCGGTGGACCTTGTCGATGATCTGCTGCGGGCTGCCGACCAGGATGGAGCTGCGCTCGATGGCGTCCTCCAGGGTGTGGAAGACCGGCGGCACTCCGTACTTCTTGAAGGTTTCCAGGCGGGCGTTGAAGATCGGCCGGTACGTCTCGATCGCCTCCTGGGAGTTCCTGGTGGCGTAGTAGCCGGCGCTGCCGGCCCCGACCAGGGCGGCGGCGGGGTCGTGGCCGTAGTGAGCCCACCGTTCCCGGTAGTAGGCGACCAGCTCGGCGTAGGGTTCGATGGGGTTGGTGACGTTCGCGGAGAAGAGGGGGTCGCCGTAGAGGGCGGCCAGGTCCACCGACTCCTTGCTGGTGGCGCTGCCGTGCCAGACCCGGATCGGCTGCTGCAGCGGCCGCGGCCAGGTCTCCGCGTCCGTCAGCGACGGCCTGAACCGCCCCTCCCAGGTGACCTTGTCCTCGCGCCAGAGCCGGCGGAACAGCTCGTATCCCTCGCGGTTGCGGTCCCACTGGTCGTCGGCGGTGACGTGGAAGAGCTGGGCCTGGGCGGCGCCGTTGCCCTTGCCGATGATCAGTTCGAGGCGGCCGCCGGAGAGGTGGTCGAGGGTGGCGTAGTCCTCGTACGCCCGGACCGGGTCCAGCAGGCTGAGCGTGGTGACGGCGGTGAACAGCCGGATGTGCGAGGTCTTGGCGGCGATGTGGCTGAGCACCACGGGCGGCGAGGAGGAGATGAACGGCCGCTCGTGCCGCTCTCCCACGCCGAAGCCGTCGAAGCCCAGCTCCTCGGCCAGGATCGCGTTGTCGACGACCTCACGGAACCGCTCGTTGGTGGGCTTACGACCGTCATGAACAATCAAGGTGATAGCCAGAAATTTCACGCAATGTCAGCTTTCTGGAGGGCGTAACGGTTGACCGGCTGCGGCAAGCCGAGGTGTCCGCGCAGGGTGCCGGCCTCGTACCGGCTTCTGAAGGCGTCGCGCGCCTGGAGCGCCGGGACGAGCTGCCGGGTGATCGCCTCGAGGTCGCGTGGGATGGCCCCCGGCCGCAGCCGGTAGCCCTGGATGCCGGCCTCCCGCCAGTCCAGGAGCAGGTCGGCCAGCTCGTCGGCGGTGCCGGCGAACACGTACGCGTCCGAGGCGAGCTCCGCACCGGCCAGCTCGTCGAGCCGGGCTTTGCGGGCCTCGGCGTCGTCGCCGACGAAGACCAGCAGGTCGGCGAAGACCTTGAGCGGCCGCTGCTGAACGCTCCTGACCTGCTCGACGATGGCCGCCGCCCCATCCGGACTGTGCGGGGTCACGAAGACGACGTCGGCCGCGCGGGCAGGCAGCTCGTACGGCACCCGCGATCCGCCATGATCGAGCACCGCGACCACCGGCTGCCCCTGCGGCGGCCGCGGCGTGATCGACGGGCCCTTGACGGAGAACCGGGCCCCGGCGAAGTCGATGTAGTGCAGCTTGTCCCGATCGATGAACCGCCCCGTGGCCACGTCCCGGATCTCGGCGTCGTCCTCCCAGCTGTCCCAGAGCCGCCGCGCCACCTCCACGGCGTCGGCCGCCTCCCCGAACAGCTCCTCGATGAGCTGGTGGTCGAGCGCCGGAATCTCCCTGCGGCCGAAGTGGGCGGCCTCCGTGCCGCGGCCCGAGACCTGGACCCGCCAGCCCGCGCGCCCCAGGCTGACGTGGTCCAGGCTCGCGATGCCGATCGCCACGTGGAACGGCTCGGTGTGCGTCGTCGTGGCCGTCGGCACCAGGCCGAGGTTCGTGGTGAGCGGCGCGAGGGAGGCCGCCAGCAGCACGGCGTCGAACCGCCCGTGTACCTGGTCGGTGCGCTCGTCAGGGCCGTCGAGCGGGGTGGACTGCAGCCCCAGGGCGTCCTCCATGGTGACGAAGTCGAGCAACCCGCGCTCGGCCTCGGCCACCAGCCCGGCCCAGTGGCGCAGGCCGAACAGCTCGCGCGCCCTGACGGCCGGGTCCCGCCAGGCCGCCGGATGCCACCCCGCGCCGTCGAGCGCGACGGCCAGATGCAGGTGAGTCATGCGGCTGCTCCCAGCCCGAGGTGCTCGCGCAACGTCGCGCCCTCGTAGTCGGTACGGAAGGCGCCGCGTTCCTGCAACAGCGGCACCACTTTGGCCACGAAGTCGTCGAGCCCGCCCGGCGTGAGATGCGGCACGAGGATGAACCCGTCAGCCGCGTCCGCCTGCACGAACTCCTCGATCTGCCGGGCCACGGTCGTGGGCGAGCCCACGAACGACTGGCGCCCGGTCAACTCGATCACCAACTCACGAATGGAAAGCCCCTTCTCCTGGGCGATGGCCCGCCACTTGGCGGCCACCGCGAGCCGGTCGGCCACCTGCACCCGCCCTTGGGACACGTCCTGCTCCACCACGGGCTCCACCTCCGGCAGCGGACCGTCGGGGTCATAAGCCGACATGTCACGACCCCAGATCTGCTCCAGGAAGGCCAGCGCGGTCTGCGGCCCCACCTGGAGGCGGCGGATCTCGGCGGCCTGCTCGGCCGCCTCCGCGTCGGTGTCCCCGAGCGCGAACGTCGCCGCGGGCATGATCTTGAGCTGGTACGACGCCCGCCCGTACTGGGGCAGCCGGCGTTTGACGTCGGCGTAGAAGGCCCGGCCCTCCTCCAGGGTGCCGTGGCGGCTGAAGATGACGTCGGCGGTGGCGGCGGCGAACTCCCTGCCCTCGTCGGAGTCGCCCGCCTGGATGATCACGGGATGCCCCTGCGGGCCGCGCGGAACGTTGAACCGCCCCTCGACGGTGAAGTGGCGGCCCCGGTGGCGTACCGGCCTGATGGCGCCGTCCCGTAGGAACCGGCCGCTCTCCTGGTCGGCGAGCACCGCGTCGGGCCGCCAGGAGTCCCAGAGGGCGCGCGACAGCCGGACGAACTCCTCGGCCCGGGTGTAGCGCTCGGAACGGTCCAGGTAGCCGCCGCGACGGAAGTTCTCGCCGGTGAAGGCGTCGGAGGTGGTGACCACGTTCCAGGCGGCCCGGCCCTGGCTGAGGTGGTCGAGCGTGGCCAGGCGCCTGGCCAGCTCGTACGGCTCGTTGAAGGTCGCGTTGACCGTGGCGGCGAGGCCCAGCCGCTCGGTGACGGCGGCGAGCGCGGCCAGCACGGTGAGCGCCTCCGGGCGGCCGACCACGTCGAGGTCGTGGATGCGGCCCTTCAGCTCACGCAGCCGCAACCCCTCGGCGAGGAAGAAGAAGTCGAACTTGCCGCGTTCCGCGGTGCGGGCCAGGTGCTGGAACGAGGCGAAGTCGATCTGGCTGCGGGAGCGTGGGTCGGCCCAGACCGTGGTGTTGTTCACACCCGGAAAGTGGGCGGCCAGATGCACCTGCTTCATTGAGGGCTCCTCAAACAAATAAAAGCCTACTTTAAAAGTAGGAAAACTAGACATGAGTGTCAAGATCGGGCAGTCGGGGAACGGCTTCGACCAGCGCCTGGGTGTAGGGGTGCCGGGGCCGGGAGAAGACCTCCTCGACGTCGCCCTCCTCCACCACCCGGCCGTCCTTCATGACCAGGACGCGGTCGCTCAGATGGTGCACGACGCCGAGGTCGTGGCTGATGAACAACATGGCGGTGCCGTACTCCGCCTGGATCTCGGCGAGCAGGTCGAGGACCTGGGCCTGGATGGAGACGTCGAGCGCGGAGACGGGCTCGTCGCAGACGAGCACGTCGGGGCGGGGGCCGAGGGCTCTGGCGATGGCGACGCGCTGGCGCTGACCGCCGGAGAGCTCCCTGGGATGGCGGTCGGCCACCTCGGGCGGCAGCCCGACGCGGGCCAGCAGGTCGAGCACGCGGGCGCGGCGCTCGCGCCGGGGCAGGCCGAGGGGCTCGGCGACCAGGCGGCCGACGGTGTGGCGGGGGTCAAAGGAATCGGTCGGGTTCTGGGAGATGAGCTGGATCCTGGGGCGGAGGGGGCGGCGCCGGCGTTCCGGGACGCCGCTCCACTGCCGCTGGTGCAGGCTCACGCGGCCGTCGTCGGGGTCGAGCAGGGCCAGGGCCAGCCGGGCGAGCGTGGTCTTGCCGGAGCCCGACTCGCCGACGACGCCCAGGGTCTCGCCTTCGTGCAGGGTGAAGGAGACGTCGTCGACCACGCGGCGCGGTCCGTACGACTTCGTCAGGGCGGTGCCGGCGAGGACCTGCGCCGACGGGTTCGGCGCGCGAGGTGGCAACGGCGAGGCGCCGCCGGAGAGGCGGGTGCCGCGCGAGGCGGCGGAGGGGACGGCGGCCAGCAGTGAGCGCGTGTAGTCGTGCGCCGGCGCCGCCAGCACCTGGCCGACCGGTCCTTCCTCGACGACGCGGCCATCCTTCATGACCAGGATGCGGTCCGCCATCGAGGCCACGACGGCGAGATCGTGGCTGATCAGCAACAACGCGCTGCCCGCCGCCTTGCGCTCGGCGAGCAATCGCAGGATCTGGGCCTGGACGGTGACGTCGAGCGCGGTGGTCGGCTCGTCGGCGATGATCAGGTCCGGCTCCGCCGCGATGGCCGAGGCGATCAGCACCCGCTGCCGCAACCCGCCGGAGAGCTGGTGCAGGTGCTGCCGGGCGCGGACGGCGGGCTCCGGAACGCCGACCGAGTCGAGCAGTTCCAGCACCCGTGCCGCCCGCCGGGCGCGCGGCACGACGTCGTGCACGGCCAGCACCTCCCCGATCTCGGCGGCCACGGTGCGCAGCGGATCGAGCGAGACCAGCGCGTCCTGGGACACCAGCCCGGCGAACCTGCCGCGCAACCGCCGCCAGTCCGCCGGCCCGAACCCGAGCACGTCCCGCCCGCCCACGCTGAACCGCGCCGCCCGCACCGTGGCGCCCGGCCCGGCGAGACCGAGCAGCGACCGCGCCGTGACGCTCTTGCCCGATCCGGACTCCCCGACGATCGCCACGCACTCCCCCGGCGCGACGGACAACGACAGGCCGCGCACGACCTCGTTCGCGCCGAAGCCCACCCGCAGGTCCTGCACGGCCACCAGCGTCGAGACGGCGGGCGGGGCGGCGTACGTGGTCATGGTGTTCTTCCTTCGAAGCGGCGTTGCAGGCGGCGTCCGACGACGGTCAGGCAGACGACGGTCAGCGTGACGGCGACCCCCGGGAACAGCGCCTCCCACCAGGCGACCCGCAGGTAGTTGCGGGCCTCGGAGAGCATCGCGCCCCACTCGGCGGCCGGGGGTTGCGGCCCCATGCCGAGGAAGCTGAGCCCGGAGGCGGCGATGACGGCCTGGCCGAGCCCGATCGTGGCCAGGACGGGGATCGGCCCGAGCACGTTGGGCAACACGTGACCGGCGACGATCGAGGCGCCGGAACGCCCGAAGGTGACGGCCTGCTCGACATATCCGGCATGTCGCACCACGAAGGTCTGGGCGCGGATCACGCGGGCGTAGTTCGGAATCTGCGCGACGGCGATGGCGAAGATGACGTTCCCGGTGCCGGGGCCGGTGATCGCGATGACGAGCAGCGCCAGCAGGAGTTCGGGCAGCGTGGACAACACGTCGAATGCGCGGGCCAGCGCCTCGTCCAGCCATCTCGGCGACAGCCCGGCGGTCAGGCCGAGCAGCACGCCCGCGGCCACCGCCAGCCCGGTCGCCGTCACGCCGATGCTGAGCGAGTGGCGGGCGCCGTACACGACCCTGGACAACACGTCGCGGCCGAGGTGGTCGCTGCCGAACCAGTGCGTGCCGCCGGGCGGGGCGAGCGCGCTGAGCGGGTCGGCGGCCAGCGGATCCATCCCGGTGAGCAGGCCGGGCACGGCGACGGCCACCGCCAGGACGGCGAGGAACACCAGCGGGACGATTCCCCCGACCAACCGCATGTCAGCCCCCAATGCGGGGGTCGATGGCGCGGTAGGCCAGGTCGAGCAGCGTGCTGATGACCACGTACACGATCGCGGACATCAACACCACGGCCATCACCACCGGCATGTCCCGCCCCGTGACGGCCTGCATCGCGACCTGCCCGAGCCCCGGGCGGCCGAACAGTATCTCGGTGATCACCGCCCCGCCCAGGAGCGTGCCGGTGAACCAGCCCGCCAGCGTGACGGCCGGGATCAGCGCGTGCCTGAGCGCGTGCCTGGCCACCAGCATCCGCTCCGTCAGCCCGCGCGCCCGCGCGGTGACCGCGAACGGCTGCTCCAGCGCCCGTTCGAGCCCCCCGCGCAGCACCTGTCCGAGCACGCCCGCGATCGGCAACCCCAGCGCCAGCGCGGGCAGCACGAGCGCCTGCGCCCCCGAGGCGCCGGACACGGGAAACCAGCCCAGCGTGAACGAGAACACCGACAGCAACACGAGCCCGATGAGGAACGGCGGCACCGACACCGACACCAGCTCGGCGGCCGAGGCCGTGCCGCGCAGCCACCGTCCCCTGCCCGCGGTCGCCACGGCGATCACCCCGGCCAGCGTCACCCCGACCGCGGCGGCGGCCAGCGTGAGCTGCGCGGTGGGTCCCACCTGGGTGGCCAGGATGTCGCCGACGCCGAGCTGCAGCTGGTACGAGCGGCCGAGGTCGCCGTGCAGCAGCCGCCACAGGTAGGACAGGTACTGGATCACCTCTGGCCGGTCGAGGCCCCATTCGGCGACGATCCGGGCCCGGATCTCCGGCGTGTCCGCGCCGTCGCCGATCAGGATGTCGATGGTGTCACCGGGAGCGAGCAGCAGCGCGACGTACGCGGTGGTGGCCGCGGCCCACAACACCGCGATCCCGGTGAGCAACCGGCGGATCACGTGCCGATCCGGACGTCGTAGGCGTTGCGCGGCGTGCCCGAGCCCGGGTCGAAGCCGAGCCCCTGCACGGTCTTCCGCGCGGCGATCTGGTCCGCGGGCACGTAGATCGGGAACACGATCGCCGTGTCGGTCACCACCGCCCGCTGGACGTTCGCGTAGAGCTCCTTGCGCCGGGCCTGATCGGAGATGGCCGAGGCGTCCGCGAGCCACTTCTCCACCTTCGGGTCCGAGAAGCGGGTCCGGTTGATCGCGCCCTTGCGCGGCAGGATGAGGTTGAGCGCCGCGCCCGCGTCGGAGTCGCCGCGGGAGTTCTCGAAGATCTCGTACTCGTTGTCGTCCAGGGCCTTCTGCGCCGTCCCCTGGTCCACGATCTTGACCTGGAAGTCGATCCCGGCGCTCTGCTTGACCTGCGCCTGGATGGCCTGGGCGAGGACGTCGCGGCGGTCCCGTACGAACGGGGCCGAGGCGACGGTGCGCACGGTGAGCCGCTTGCCGTCCTTGACCCGGAACCCGTCGGCGTCGCGCTGCTTCCACCCGGCCGCGTCGAGCAGGGCGTTGGCCTTGGCCGCGGCGCCGCCGTAGGTGCCCTCCAGCGAGGCGTCGTAGAACGGGCTGGCCTTCCCGACCACGCTCCACGCCCTCGTGGCGGTGCCCTGATAGACGGCCTTGAGCACCGTGTCCACATCCGCGGCCTCGCGGAACGCCTGGCGTACCCGCTGGTCGGAGAAGGGGGCGCGGGAGGTGTTGAAGTAGTAGGAGAAGGAGGTGCCCGAGTTGAGCGCGGTCTGGTACGTCAGGTCAGGATCGCTCTTGATCAGGTTGGCCTCGGTGGCCGGGACACCCTCGATGACCTGCACCTGACCCGAGGTGAGCGCACCGACGCGGACCGCGGCCTCGGGCAGGAACCGGTAGGTGAGCTCGGAGAGGTACGCGGGCCCCTGGTGCCCGGCCCCGGCGGGCGGCCACTTGTAGTTGGGGTTGCGCTTGTAGTGGATCTCCTGACCCTGGACGAACCGGTCGAGGATGAACGGCCCGGTGCCGACCAGGTCGGGCCCGCCGAACTTGAGATCCTTGGCGGAGCTCAGCGACTTCGGCGAGACCTGCCCGGCGTAGGGCGAGGCGAGGAAGTCGAGGAAGAGCCCGTCGGGCTGCTTCAGCGTGATCTTCAAGCTGGTCGGCGACAGGACCTCCGCCTGATCGAACGCGCTGAGCTGGATCGCGGCGACGGCTGGGTTGTAGCCCGGCTTGCGAAACTGTTCGAGGTTGGCCTTGACCGCGGCGGCGTCGAACGTGGTGCCGTCGTGGAAGGTCACGTCGTCGCGTAACTCCAGCGTGTACGTCAGCCCGTCATCCGACACCTTCCACGACTTGGCCAGCCACGGCTGGAACGACCCGTCCGCGGTCTTGGCGAGCAACGCGTCGAACTGGTTGAACACCAGCAGCCTGACCTTGTTCTGCGCCCACTGCTGCGGGTTCAGAGTGATCGGCTGGGTCTCGATCGCCCAGGTCAGCGAACTGGCCTGGGCCTGCTGGGCGGGTTGCGCGGACCCGCAGGCGGTCAGCGTGACGACGAGGAGGAGGGGCGCCATGCCCTTGATTCGCTTCACGGGCCATCCTTTGCATATTACCTATTCAAAAGGTAGGTAATGCATGAATGGCTGTCAACGGCTAGATCTACGGCAGGCGCCCCGGTCTCTAGCGAGGGGCCTTCACCGCCAGCAGCGCCCGGTACGCGGGCTTCGGCGCCAGGTTCTCGTCGAGCAGGCAGGCCGCGCCCTGGCCCGCGAACCAGCCGGGCACCCACGAGTGCCGGTCGGTGAAGCCCCAGACGGTGAGCTCGCGGCAGGCCTCGACGCTGAGGCAGTCGGTGAGCGCCCGCCGGTAGTAGTCGGCCTGCTTGGCCAGCTTCTCCTCGGTCACCGGCAGCTCCATGCGCGCGTCCAGCTCGGTGATCGCGACCTCCAGGCCCAGGTCGGCGAAGCGGCGCATGACGTTCGCCCAGTCGCCCGGGTAGTCGTACTGGATGCCGAGGTGACCTTGGAAGCCGATGCCGTCGATCGGCACCCCGCGCGCCTGGAGGTCCTTGACCAGGGAGAGTGTGGTCTCGATCTTGGGGGTGTTCCATTCGAGGTTGTAGTCGTTGATGAACAGCTTGGCGTGCGGGTCGGCGCGGTGCGCCCAGCGGAAGGCGTCGGCGATGTAGCCGGGGCCGAGGTGGGTGAGCCAGAGGCTCTGCCGCATCGTGCCGTCCTCCTCCACCACCTCGTTGACCACGTCCCAGGCCCTGATCTTGCCCTTGTAGCGGCGGACCTGGGTGGTGATGTGGTCGCGCAGGATCGTCCTGAGCTCGTCGTCGCCGATCGTGCCGTCGGCGACGCCCGTGGTCAGCCAGGCGGGGAGCTGGTTGTGCCAGACCAGGGTGTGGCCGCGGACGCTTTGCTTGTCGCGCTTGGCGTTCTCGACGAGGGCGTCGGCGTCGGCCCAGGTGAACCCGCCCCGCGCCGGCTCGACGGACTCCCACTTCATCGCGTTCTCGGCGGTGACCTGGGTGAACTCGCGGTTGAGCACCTTGCGGTAGTCGGCCTCGCCGCGCAGGGCGGCGATGTCGACGGCGGTGCCGATCCTGATGCCCTGCTGCTGAGCCAGCTCCCGCAGGTCACGCGGGGTGCGCGGGTGGGCTTGCGCGGGAAGTGGAGCGGCGAGTACGAGCGCCAGGGCGATGATGAGGGGCTTCACCGGTGACCTCCGAGGCCTGGGGGGCGACACGCCTCCGAAAGTTTCGGAATTGTGTCGATAATTTCACGGGTCGCCGGAAACGTAAGCGGTCGCGGCCTTTTGGTCAACCCGCCGTCAGGTGGAGCGTCTTCGCCTCGGCGAGCGTGGCCCGTTCCGCCGCCACCAGGCGCCGGCAGCGCGCGACCTCCTCCGCCACCCTGGCGTCGTCCCAGCCGAGCACGTCCGCCATGAGCCGGGCGAGCGTGGCGTCGAGCACGCCGGTCAGCCCCATGGCACATCCCTCACTTTCCGTCACGAGTTACGCACAGATCGTATGCATTCCCGGGAATAGGGAATGGCACACAGAGGCAAGGGGGTGGCTGTGGCCGGACGTCTCGGCCCGCTGGGGCTGGCCGGGGAACTGATCGCCGAGTTCGCCGGGACGATGGTGCTCATCCTGTTCGGCGCGGGGGTGGTCGCCCAGGTGGTCGCGGGCGGCCTCGGCGACCACGACAGCATCGCGTGGGCGTGGGGGATCGGGGTCGCGCTCGGCGTCTACGTCGCGGGCCGGACCACGGGCGCGCATCTCAACCCGGCGGTCACGCTGGGGTTCGCGGCCTTCCGCGGCTTCGCGTGGCGCAAGGTCGTGCCGTTCGCGCTGGCGCAGACCGCGGGGGCCTTCGTCGCGGCGCTCATCGTGCGCTGGAACTACACCGAGTTGCTGGCCATGGCGGACCCCGGGCACACGGTCAAGACCCAGATCGTCTTCTCGACCCTGCCGGGCAACGGCACCCTGCCGGTGGGCCTGTGGGGCGGGCTGCGGGACCAGATCATCGGCACCGCCATCCTGCTCTTCGTCATCTTCGCCCTGTCCGACACCCGGAACATGGCGCCGAGCGCGAACCTGGGCCCGGTCGTCATCGGCCTGCTCATCGTCGGCATCGGCATGGCCTACGGCGCCGACGCCGGCTACGCGATCAACCCGGCGCGCGACTTCGGCCCGCGCCTGGCGAGCTTCCTCACCGGGTACGGCGGCGCCTGGCGAGACCAGTACGGCGACCTGTACTTCTGGGTGCCCATCGTCGGCCCGGTCATCGGCGGGATCATCGGAGCCGGCCTGTACCAGGCGTGCATCGCCCGCTTCCTGCCGCCGGGCGAGGACCGCGACTCCGTGAAGCCCTCGGGCGACTGACCCGACGCTTTATGGCACCCGCAGCGGGCGCAGGGCGCCGCCCCAGGCGAGCACCTGGTCGAGCACGAGGCCCAGCTTGTCCTCGTGCGCGGCGGCGGGCTTGAACTCGGCGGCGTTCTCGAAGTCGGTGTAGATCGAGAGCGTCACCTGCTGCACCACGGTGGCCACGCCGACCATCGCGAGGATGTGACGCAGGTGCTCGACCGCCCGCACCGCGCCGTCCACGCCGTAGCCGACGAAACCGGCCGCCTTGTTGTTCCATTCGGCGTACAGGAAGTCGATGGCGTCCTTGAGCGCGCCCGTGATCGAGTGGTTGTACTCGGGTGTCACGAAGACGAACGCGTCGAAGGAGTCGATCTTCGCCGACCAGCGCTTGGTGTGCTCGTGCTGGTAGTCGCCCATGGCCGGGACGTTCGGCTCGTCCAGGTGGCCCAGGGCGAAGTCCTTCAGGTCGACCAGCTCGTACTCGGCGTCGCCGCGTTTGGCCGCCAACTCGTGTACCCACCTGGCCACGGCTTCCCCGTTGCGTCCCGGACGGGTGGTCCCCAGGATGATGCCGACCTTGGTCATCTCGATGCCTTCCTCAGTGGATCGGTGTTCCGTGAACAACCGTAGAAGCCTCACCTGAGATAACCAATGCGTCAATGTCTACTATTCATACGTGAGAGTCTCCACGTATAGACTCCGCTGCATGGATGTCCTGAGTGACGTCGTGGCCCTCATGCGCACCGGCCGCCCGACCTCCGCCCGCATCTCCTGGCGCGCCCCCTGGGGCCAGGCCTTCCCGCCGGTGCCCGGGTCCGCGGGTTTCCAGATGATCCTGCGCGGATCGTGCTGGCTCATCCCGCCCGGCGGCGGTCCCGTGCCGCTGAGCGTGGGCGACGTGGTGTTCCTCCCGCACGGCGACGGCTACGGCCTGACCGACGACCCCGCCAGGCCGCTCGCCGCCGCTCCCGCCTGCGACCCGTACCAGGACACCGGGTTGTTCGCCTCGGCCGACTTCGGCGGCACCGGGGCCGAGACGGTCACCCTGTGCTGCGGCTACCAGCTCGACCCCGGCAGGACCCATCCGGTGCTGGGCGCGCTGCCCGACGTCATCCACCTGCCCACGACGCTGGGCCGCCATCCGGAGCTCAGGGCCGCCGTGGAGCTGCTGGCCGGCGAGATCGACAACCCCCGCCTGGGCGCCGACACCGTCGTCACGTCCCTGCTCGACATGCTCCAGCTGTACATCCTGCGCGCCTGGTTCGACCGCGAGGGCGAGGCGTGCGCGCACACCGGCTGGGCCGCCGCCCTGGCCGATCCGGCCATCAGCCGCGCGCTCGACGCCATCCACCGCGCCCCCGCCCAGCGCTGGACGGTCGAGTCGCTGGGCGCCTATGCCGGGCTCTCGCGCGCCGGCTTCGCCCGTCGCTTCACCAGCCTCGTCGGCCAGCCGCCGCTGGCCTACCTCACCTGGTGGCGCCTGGCGTCGGCGGCCCTCCTGCTGCGCGAGTCCGACGCCTCGGTGGCGGAGGTGGCCACCCGGGTCGGGTACGGCTCCGAGTTCGCCTTCGGCAACGCGTTCAAGCGGGAGTACGGCCTGGCCCCGGGCAAATACCGCCGCCAGGTCTGCGACTCCTGACCTCCTTGACAGCCTCTTGTTGGTTTTCGTGAGGTAGTTGGGGCAGAAGGTAACTAATTACCCCACAATGGAGGGATGGCATACCCTCCGCAGCCTCCGCAACCTCAGCCCCAACCGCAGGATCCTTGGGGCGCGCAGGGACAGGGAGCGCCGCAGGGTTACGGCGGCCCGCCAGGCCAAGGCGCTCACCAGCCCGGTTACGGCCCGCCACCCGGCCAGGGGCCTCCGCAACCCGGCTACGGCCAGGGCGCCACACAACCCGCCTACGGCCAGCCACCCGGGCAGGGCGCCACGCAACCGGGCTACGGCCAACCGCCCGGACAGGGTTTCCCCCAGCAGCCGGGCTACGGGCCGCAGCCCGGTCAGGGCGGCGGACAGTACGGGCCACCACCGGTCCAGTACGCCCGCCAAGCCTCGGGAAACCGCGTCAGCGTCCTGATCATCGGCATGGTCATCGGCTTGACCGTGGTCGTCCTGGGCGGCGGCGCGGCAGGCGCGTTCATCTTCCTCCGCACCCCCGACCCCATGCCCACCATCGCCATGCCCACCACCGACCCCTTCCCCACCACAACCACCCCGCCACCGTCCGACCCGCCGTCCGACCCGCCCTCGTCCGAGCCCAGCACCACCCCCACCGAACCGGAGCCGACGACGAGACGCCCCGACCCCGGATCGCCGCTCAAGGACACGGAGTTCGACGACTGGAACTTCAAGCTGGGAAAGGTGAAGCTCGAGGCCAGGAAGGTAGGCGGCTGGACGTACGACAGCTGCGACCCGGTGGACGGTCAGGGCGTGCTGGCCAAGTACGACTGCGAACGCGCCATCCAGCTCGCATACTCCGCATACGGCGGGCACATCAAGGCCGTCCAGGTCATGATGTCCTTCCCCACCGAGCAGGCCGCCAAGACGACGGCCACGCGGCTGGCGAAGCTGACCTCCGAGGCCGTGAACTGGAAGAAGGACAAGGCGCACAGCAAGTACGCCTACGGCAAGATCCGTTCGAGCGCGTCCAAGAAGTACGTCGTCGTCACGGTCCTCACCGCGGACAAGACGGCCAAGTCGCTGGCCACGTACTACCACTCCTATTTGCAGAGCGACCACGCGAGCTACTTCCTGCTGCGCGACCTGACCATCACCAGCTAACCGCCCGCCACGCCCGACGACCTGCGGAACTCCGCGGGCGGCAGCCCGTACGCGGTGCGGAACGTGCGGTTGAACTGCGCGGCGTCGGGGAAACCCCATCGGGCGCCCGTCGCGCGTACCGGACGTTCTGACAGGGCGGGGTCGAACAGGTCGCGGCGGCAGCGCTCCAGCCTGCGCCGCTATGTGCGACCGCATCTCAGCGTGTCTGTGCCGTTATGCATACTGACGGGCCCGGTGGCTAGGCCAGCAATCCCCGCTGCCGCCCCGCCGCGGCGGCCTGGGTGCGGGTGGACACCTCCAGCTTCCCCAGGATGTTGGACACGTGCACACTCACCGTCTTCTGCGCGATGAACAACCGCCCCGCGATCTCCCGATTGGTCAGCCCTTCCGCGACCAGCCGCAACACCTCGACCTCCCGAGCCGTCAGCCCCCCATCACCCTGACCGCCACCCCCGCCGAACCGCGCCCGCCGCCCGAACTCCAGCAGCGCGTTCTCCAGCGGCACCGCCCGCAACTTGCCCGCCGTCTCCCTGGCCAGCTCCCACTCCGCCTGCGCCCCCTCCCGGTCGCCGGCCGCCAGCAGCGCCTCGGCCAGCCGCCACCGGGCGCGCGCCGTCTCGTAGACGAACCCGAAGTCGAACGCCGCCACCACCTTCCGCCACAACGAGACATCGAGCCGCCCGTGCACGCGATGCCACTCGGCCTCGACCCGGACCGCCCAGGCCCGCCCTTCGGGCCCCAGGTGCCCGCCCTCGCCGGTGGGACCGCGCTCGACGGCGAAGCGGGCACGGGACAACAAATCGTCGGCCCCTTCGGTGGTGCCCAGCTCGGCCAGCGCCCACAACCCGATCGCGGCCAGCCGCAGGGTGCCCGGGTCTCCCTCGATCATCGGCGCCATCACCGCCCGCACGTGGTCGAGCGCCGCCGCGGGATCGCCGTGCCACAACGCGTGCTCGGCCGCCAGCCCCCTGGACATGTACGCGGCCAGCTCGTCGGACCAGAACGGCCGCAACCAGCTGAGCCGGCTCTCGACGGCGGGCAGATCCCGCGCCACCTCGACGAACAGCGCGAACGACGACAGGATCGCCTCCGGCAACGTCCCCACCCGCGCCGGGAAGCTACCCGCGACCGCCTCGGCCTGATCCCATTCACCGGCCACGTAGTGGATCAGGAACCGGAGGAACCGCAGGTCGGTGCCGTAGGTGCTCCACCTGAGCCCGGTGTCGAACGCCACCCGGATGCCGTCGTCGGCCACCTCGGCCGCCTGCCCGAGCACCCCCTGCTCGTAGTGGATGCGGGCGTGGTGGAAGCGGGCGCGCAGGTCCATGGCCAGGTCGCCGGTGCCCTCGGCGGAGGCGGTCTCGACCAGCTCGTGGGCCCTGGCCACGTCGCCCTGGTGCTCGACGTAGGTGGCCAGCGTGAGCAGCGCGCCCACCTCGGCGTCCCTGGCTCCGGCCGCGCGGGCGGTCTCCAGCGCCCGCGTCGTGAGCGCCTCCACCTCCCGGTGACGGGGGCTCCACAGCAGCGTGCGGGCGTAGGTGGCCAGGGCCCGCGCGAGCGCGCCCTGGTCCTCCGCCCCCTCGACGGCCCGCTCCGCGGCCGCGATCGCCCGGGACTGGTCGTCGGTCTCGTAGAGGTAGTAGGCGAGCCGCTCGTTGACCTCGGACGTCGGCGGCAGGGCCCGGAGCTGGACGATCGCCCGGTGGTTGTCGCCGCTGTCGGCCGCCATGACCGCGCTGCGGAAGGCCAGCTCGGCCCGGCTCTCCCCGGCCAGCTCGGCCGCGCCGTCCACCCGCTCCCACAGGCCCAGCGCCTGGTCGTAGTGGCTGTGCGCCTCGGCGGGCGCGCCGAGGCGCTCGGCCAGCCGCCCCGCCTCGGCGGAGGCGGCCAACGCCCCGGCCAGATCGTGCCCCGCGAGGTAGTGGTGCGCCAGCTCGGCCGGGGCGGTGAGCAGCCGGGCGAAGGCGGCATGCAGCCGGGTGCGCTCGCCGGGCAGCAGATCGGTGTAAACCGCCTCCTGCAGCAAGGCGTGGCGGAAGGTGTATCCGTAGCCGTCGACCCTGAGCAGCCCGCGCGAGACGATCTCCCTGACCGCCTCCTCGAACTCGGCCAGCGGCAGCCCCGACACCTCCCGCAACAACTCGTCCTCCACCCGCCGCCCCGCCACGGCGGCGGCCCGCAGCACCCGCTGCCCCGGCTCCGACAGGACCTCGACCCTGGACATCAGCAGGCTGGCCAGCCCGTCGGGCAGGCTGTCGCCCTCGGCCACGGCCGCGAACAGCTCCTCCGCGTAGAACGGGTTGCCGTCGGCGCGCGACACGATGAGCCCGAGCTCCTGAGCATCAACCTCACCCAATGTGGTGACATAGTCGGACATGTCACCAGACTTCAGCGGCCCCAGCTCGACATTCATCACCGTGGGCAGCCGCTTCAGCTCGGCCAGCACGGAACGCAGCGGATGGCGCCGGTGGAGGTCGTCGGTGCGATAGGTGCCGACCACGCAGACCCGCTCGGTCTGCACCATCCGGCTGAGGAAGACCAGCAGGTCACGGGTGGAGCGATCGGCCCAGTGCAGGTCCTCGATCACGAACAGCACCGGCTGCACATCCGCGAGCAGTCCGAGCAGCGACCCGAACAACCGCTGCTGGGTCAGCCCGGTCGAAGGCGCGCTCTCCATGCCCGGCAGCAGCTGACCAAGCATGGGATGGGCGGCGGCGGCCTCGCGCACGCCCGGCTCCGCGCCGCGCAACGCGTCGGCCAGCGGCAGGTACGGCAACGTGTCACCGAGCTCGGCACACTGCCCGACCAGCACGTTGAACCCGCACTCGCGCGCCTGCCCGACCAGCTCGGTGATCAGCCGGGTCTTGCCGATGCCCGCGTCCCCGCCGACGAGCGCCACTCCGGCCGTGCCCTCGGCGGCGAACTGGAGCACCCGCACGAGTCTGGCCAGCTCAGCAGAGCGCCCAACGAGAAGACCGCTTACGCCAGAAGTCACGCCAGAAACTATGCCACGCCCTACTGACATCCGATTGGTCCAGAAAACTGACCAGATATTGGCCTTATTCGACATACCAAGACCACTTTACGCTGCTATTTCGTGATTCCTCCCACGACTTTCGCCTTCTTCGTGACGGCCTCCCTGGCCCTGGTGCTCATTCCGGGCCCGAACCACCTCTATATCACCGCCAGAGGGCTCGCCCAGGGCCGGGCGGCGGGCCTGGCCAGCGCGTTCGGCGTGGAGACCGGCACGCTCGTGCACATCGCGGCCGCCGCCGCGGGCCTGTCGTACCTGATCTCGCGGTCCGCGACGCTCTTCGCCGTCGTCAAGTGGGCAGGCGTGGCGTACCTCGTCTACCTGGGCATCCGCGCCTTCACCGGCAAGCAGGAGCAGGGCAGCGCGCCGGCCCCGCAACCGCTGGGCAAGGTGTTCCTCGAAGGCGTGCTTGTCAACGTGCTCAACCCCAAGGTGGCGCTGTTCTTCCTGGCGTTCCTGCCGCAGTTCGTGGACCCCGGCGCGGGCTCGCCCGCGCTGCAGGTGGTGCTGTTCGGCCTGACGCTGCTGCTCCTGGGGCTGATCTCGGACATGGTATACGCCTTCACCGCCGGCGCCCTCGGCACCCGCCTCAACAACAAGACCAGAACCCTCCGGTACGTCAGCGGCGTCGTCTACCTCGGCCTGGGAGTGGCCACCGCGTTCGCCGGGAGAAAATGAGGTCCATGGCGCCGAGGAAGCAGCAGGAGATCTTCGATGCGACGTTGCGGCTGGTCGCGGAGAAGGGCTACGACGGGCTGACCGTCGAGGGGGTCGCCGAACGTTCCGGCGTCAACAAGACGACGATCTACCGCTGGTGGCCCTCGAAGGCCGCGCTGCTCGGGGCGGCCCTGGTCGAGTCCGACGTGCTGGGCTTCGAGGCGCCGGACACCGGCAGCCTGCGCGGCGACCTGGTCGCCCTGGTCGAGGGCATCAGGCGGCTCCTCACGGAGCCTCCGGGCAGCGACATCGCCGTGGCCGCGCTCGGCGCCGCCGTCCGCCACCCGGAGCTGGACGCCCGCCGCTTCTTCTCCGACCGGTTCGCCCGCGAACGGGAGATCTTCGACCGTGCGGTACGCCGCGGCGAGCTGAAGCAGTCGGTCGACCCGATGCTGATCGTCGACCTGCTGGCCGGGGCCGTATGGATGAGGACGGTCTTCAGGGGCCTGCCCGTCACGGACGACTTCCCCGTGGAGGCGGTCGCCGCCCTCCTCGACGGGATCTAACCGTCTACAGCGCCTCGGCCAGCGCGGCCGGGATGCGGTCGAGCACCGGATGCGGCACCAGCCCATAGGCGTAGAAGTCCACCGCGAGCGCCCCTGCCGCCTTGGCCCCCCGGGCCTTGGCCACCAGCCGGTCGGCGGAGTCGCTGTCGGGGTAGCCGGGCCGCAACACGGCGCGGACCTCCCGATCCTTGCCCACGGACCGCAGATAGGCCCCCACGTCGTCGGCAACCCGAGCGGCGTCCCGCGCATAGCCGAGCACGCCGAAGGCCGGGACGAGGTCCCCCAGCGCCACCAGATCGACCCCGAGCTGCCAGGCGTCGTGCGCCGCCAGGCCGGGCGTGGGCAGCCCGTCGGCGTACCCCTTGACCCCCCCGGTCGAGTCGATGAACACCAGCCTGGACCCCTCCTCGGCCACCGCCGAGGCCACCTCGGACACCAGCGTGGTCACGGTCTCGGACCGGGCCCGGGCATAGGCCACCACGTCGGGCCCCGCATAGGCGGTCAGCGCCGCCCTGGTGACCTCCCCCTGCGCGGCCGGGTCGCCGTCGAACACCCCGCCCACGATCCTGGCGCACTCGTCGCGTGCCACCTCGGCGTTCACGCCCAGGTCGGTGGCCCGCCGCATGCAGTAGTCGCAGAAGCAGAGCCCGAACAGGTACGCGTCCATCGGCCCGAGCGGCACGAACGAGCGTTGCGGCTTGAGCGGCCTGAAGTGCAGCGACTCGGCCACCACGCTGTCGACCCCGAGCCTGGCCACCGCCCTGGCCAGCGCGACCGCGTATTCGCGCACGTCGGGATGGGCGGGGCAGAGGTCAGTGAGCGAGCCGCGGTCGCCGAAGCAGTCGCGTACGGTCACATCCGGATGCTCCGTGCCGATCGTGGCGTTGCGCAGGAAGACCGTCCACCCGTGGAGCTTCATGGACCGCTTCGCACAGGCCTCGCGAAGCCCGTCGAAAGCGTTCAGGTAGCCGGGAACGGGAGAGAGCCGGAGCCCGGAGAACAGTTCGGGTGGCGGGCTGAAGTGGGCGCCGTCGTGCCGGATGGTGAGCCTGGACAGTCCGTGCGGGGTGACGTCGCGGGAGGCGTGGTGCACGGCGCCGACGGTGACGCCGGCCACGCCGTAGCCGCTGATCCTGTCGAGCACCCGCTCGACGCCCTCGCCGCGCAGGTCCTCGACGAAGACGTACACCGAACTATCCACAACCAGACCTTAAGCGCTCTTGTACGCGACGAAGTCGATCTCCACCAGGATGTCCAGCAGCTCGGACCCCACGGTCGTGCGCACGGGGTACGGCTGGCTGAAGTACGACTTGTACACCTCGTTGTACGCGGCGAAGTCGCGCTTGAGGTGCTGCAGGTGGACCGTGGCCTTGACCACGTCGTCGAAGCCGAGCCCGTGGGCGGCGAGGATGGCGCCGAGGTTGCGCATGACCTGGTGCGTCTGGGTGGCCACGTCGTCGCCGACGATCTCGCCGGTGTGCGGGTCGAGCGGCCCCATGCCGGAGGTGTAGACGAAGTCGCCCACCACGAGACCCTGCGAGTAGGCGCCGATCGGGGCAGCGCCTTCGGTGGTTTTCAGCTCCTTTTTCACGACTTCTCCCTAGAAATTGGTGGTTATCGTGCCAACGACACGGTAGTCCCGGTCCACCAAGGGCAGCACCCGCCACTTGTCGAACGCCGTGCACGGATGGGAGATGCCGAAAGCCAGCAGGTCACCGGGCCTGAGCCCGTCGGCCCGCACGACGGTGTGCTGGTCCTGCATCTTCGTGATGGTCACGCCGCCGCGCCGCGGCACGGGCAGACCCTCGTCGTACGGCGCGTCCCGCTTGCCCATGCCCACGATCGCCAGCCCCGGCTCGGGTGTGGACAACACGTGCGCCCACACCTCCAGCGCCGGGTGCAACTCCCCCTCGATGCGGTTGAACGGGGTGCGCTCCCGGTAGTAGCCGTCGTCGTGGGTGACGTAGGCGCCGCTGCGCAGCAGGATCCTGGCCTGGGTGGTGACGAGCTTCCGCCCGATCACGTCGAACCACTGGCTGCCGCCCACGCTCAGGATCGGGTTCCGGACGCGGATGTACTCGACGGCCTCCTGCAGCGAGTCCAGATATTTCCGGACTTCTTCGCCGGTTTTCAGCCCGCCTTCGTACCCGGCCACCCCGGCCAGCTCGACACCCGGCACCGCCTGCACGTAGGACGCGAGCTTCAGCAGCTCGTCCAGGCTCCGGCAACCGGCCCGCCCGCCTTCGTGCCCCAGCTCCACCAGCACCCGGAACGGCCGGGACCCGGCGGATCGAGCGAGAATGTCCACCCCGGCCTCGGAGTCGACGAAGCTCAGCAACTCGAACCCGGGATCCCGCTCCAGCTCACCGGCCCCCCAGGCGAGCCCGGCGGGGTCGACGACCTGGTTGGCCACCATGAGCTTGCCGACCCCGAACCCCCGGACCACCTCGGCCTGCCGGGGCGTCGCGACGGTGAGCCCCCAGGCGCCCGCTTCGAGCTGAAGGGCGGCGATCTCAGCGGACATGTGCGTCTTGGCGTGCGGCGCCAGCTCCATCCCGTGGTCGCGCGCGAAGGCCGCCATCGTGGCGACGTTGTGCTCCAACGCGTCCCGATGCACCACCATCAGGGGAAAGCCGAGCGCCCCGCCGAAGACCGACTGCCCGAGAACTGCCTGCACAACATCCTCTTTCATCCGCGTCCGACCCTATCCCAACGCACCAGGGTCAAGATCGGAGCGCGCGCCCCGGCGTGGCCCCCGTCAGCTCTCCCCCGGCCAGCACGCGCACGCCGGACACGACCACGTCGTCGACGCCGGTCGCGAGCGTGCGCGGAGCCGCGTATGTCGCCCGGTCGGCCACCGTGTCCAGGTCGAAGACCACCACGTCGGCCACGAACCCGCCCCTGACCAGCCCCCGGTCCGCCAGCCCGAAGCGGCGGGCCGGATGCGAGGCCAGGTGCACCACGGCCTGCTCCCAGGTCCAGTCCGCCAGCTCCCTGACATGCCGGCCGAGGAACCTGGCGAACGCCCCGAAGCCCCGCGGATGCGGATGACCGCCCACGTATATCCCGTCGGAGCCGCCGGTGTGCGACGGGTGGCGCAGCATCGTGCGTACGGACTGCTCGCCCTCGGGACCCTCGTCGGGACGGGCGGTCACGACCCCGGCCTCCAGCCGCGTCTCTGTCAGGAGGCGGCGGCAGAACTCCGCGGACTCCACCCCGGCCCGCTCGGCCGCCGCCACCATGGTCAGGCCCTCGGCCCACTCCAGCCCGGGCGCGTGCGAGACGGTCAGGCGGGGCCAGGTGTCCACGAGCGTCGGCCACCAGTCGTCCAGCTCCCGCGAGGCGATCATCTCCAGGGCGCGGCCGGGCTCGGCGCCGGGCACGGACGGCGGCAGCACGACCATCGCCAGGATCGTGTTGCCCCGCAGGTAAGGATAGGTGTCGAAGGTCAGGTCCACGCCCTTGCCGAGCGCCTCCTCGACCAGCGGCAGCAGCACGGGGGCGGGCCCGTGCAGGTGCGAGACGTGTACGGCGGCGCCGGAACGCTCGGCGATCTCCACGACCTCCGCCATCCCCGTCGCCGCCCTGGCACCGTAGGCCCGCATATGGGTGACGTACGGGAGCCCGCCGAGCGGCTCGCACAGCGCGGCCAGCTCCTCGGCCGAGGCGTAGCGGCCCGGCAGGTATTCGAGCCCGCTCGACAACCCGGCCGCGCCCTCCGCCAATCCCCGCTCGACGTGCCGCACCATCTTCGCCAGGTCGTCACGCGAGGCAGGATCGGGCGACGGCCCCATGACGTCGTAGCGGATGGTGCCGTGGGGCAGCAAGTAGGCCGTGTTCAACGCCACCGCGCGGTCATAACCACCGAGCAACTCGCCCACGGTCAGCGCCCCTCCGGACGGCGGGTTTCCCGGCAGAGGCCCGTTGACGGCCGCGAAGTAACGAGCGGCATAGGCGACGGTCGCGGCGGAACCGGGCGCGTAGGACAGACCATCCTGCCCAAGCACGAACGTGGTCACCCCCTGCCGAAGCGCCGCCCGCTGCACGGCCGGCTCGAAGACGGCCGAATCGCCATGGGCGTGGCAGTCCACGAAGCCGGGCGCGACGAACCGCCCCGTCGCGTCGATCACGGTCTCGGCCTGCGCGCCGTCCAGCCTCCCGACCGCCGCGATCCGGTCGCCGCCGATCGCCACGTCCGCCCGGTACGGCGGGGCGCCCGTCCCGTCGAGCACCCGGCCGCCGCTGATGACTACGTCGAACCTCACCCCAGGATTCAATCAGAGCCGCGGAAGGACACCCCGCCGCACTGCGCCGACTTGTCGATGGGCCGCTCGGCCAGCAGGTCGCGGGCCTGGGAGCGGGCCAGGTTCCAGCCGTTCCAGGGGTCGGGGCGGTCCAGGCCGTTGGCCGCGACCACGTCGGCGAGCACGCAACTACGCTGCGGCTCCGGCAGCCGGTCGAGGGCCGGGACCGCCTCCGCCCCGAGGTCGCCGAGGTAGTCGGAGTCCATCTTGGTGACGCCGCGCACCTCCACCTGCGTGTACGCGACCCGGAGGTCGGGGTTCACGATCGCGAACGCGCCCAGGCCGAGCCCGGTGACCAGCACGATCGTACGAGGCAGCCAGCCGGAGCCGCGACCGGCGAGCCGTACCGCCCCCGCGAGCAGCACCAGCGCGAACACCGCGCCCAGCCACCAGACCGTGGCCTGCACGGACAGGCGCAACCTGGACAGGCCGTAGGCGTCGGTGTAGAGGTTCATCCGGTGCAGGGCGGAGGCCAGCACCACTATGGTCAGCCCGCACAACACGCCGAGCAGGACGGCCAGCAGCCAGCGTTCGCGGCGCTCGACCTTGAGCAGCCCGCCGGCCACCGCCACGATCCCCAGCACGAACACGCTGACCACCACGAGCTGGAAGAAGCCCTGCCTGGCGTATTCGGCGTAGGTCAGCCCCGCCGTCTTCAGCACCCAGGTGTTGCCGCCGAACAGCGCCGTGATCTGCACCGCCACGAACGACGCGAACAGCAGGTTCACCGCCGTCAACGGCACGAACCAGACGCTCGTGCTCACTCTGAACTTGGCCTCGGGCCCCACGGGATCGACCACGGGCCTGAGCGCGACCAGCACCACGGCGGCCAGCAGCACCGCGACCAGCACGAACAGGAAGATCCGCACCGGCGCCGAGTCCGCCCAGGCCGGCGCGGTGGTCAGCCGCTCCAGGTAGGAGGCGAACACCGCGTCCGCCGAGGCGAACAGCAGCCCGAACACCACCAGCAGCACCGCCGTGATGGTCAGCGCGGCCAGCATCGGCATGATCCGCCGCTTGGCCGTCAGCCGCTTCAGCGGCTTGGCCAGCAACCACGGCACGGGTCCCAGCGCGAGCAGCACGGACACGCCGCCCCTGATCACGCCGAGCCAACCGGCCCCGGCCCCGGACACCGCCAGCGCGCCCAGCCCGGCCCCCGCCACGAGCAGGATCGCCACCAGCCAGTCGGCGTCACGCACCGCCGCCATGGAGATCAGCAGGTACGCCGTCACCCCGAACGCCACCGTCCACGGCGTCATCCGCCGCACCACCGCGGGCAGCGCCGCCGCGCCCAGCACCATGGCGACCAGCACAATCCCCAGGCCGACCTGCGCCTCCGGCAGCGCCACGGCGGCGAACACCCCGGCCCCCGCCGCAGCGGGCAACAGCCAGCGGGGCGGCTCGGGCAGCTCGGGCCTGGGGAAGAGCGGCGGCGGCACGTACGGGGGCGGCGGCCCAGCCTGACCCCGATACGCCGCCGTCCCCTGCGCCGCCCCCTCGGCCATCCCCTGGGCTGCCACATGGGCCGTCGCCTGGCCCGCCGCATGAGCTGTCCCCTGAGCCGCCACAGGGGCCGCCCCCTGGCCCGCCGCATACGCTGACCCCTGGGCCGCCGCATGGTAGACCGCCGCCGCCCGGCGCCCTGAGCCCGCGCCCAGCGCCGCTCCGACCGCGCCCAGGGCCGCCGTGCACAGGACGAGGGTGACGAGGGCCATCCCATCGCCGACGGTCACGCTGACGAACACGGCGGCGAACAACCCGACCAGGAACCCGACCAGCACCCCGATGACCCCACCACCGACCATCCTGGCCAGCCCCCCACCAGCGGGCGGCCCGTACCCGGGCACCCCAGCGGGCGCGAGCTTCCCTACGGGCGCGAACGCGGGCGACGTCACGACGCCCGCACCCGCTCCGCCTGCGACCTCGGCTCCAACACCCTGAACTCCCCCACTCGCCGAATCGCCCCCGGCACCCTGACGCCCCTCAGTCGCGAGCCCCGCCGCATTCCCGCCGGACGCCACCGCTCCGGCCACCAACTCGCCCCCGGCACTCCGACCGCCCTCGGCCGCCGGCTCGGCCGGGGCGCCGCGACCGGCTCCCGCCGGATCGGCCTCAGCCGCCGCGTCCCTCACCACCGGCATCGCGTCATCCACCGCGCGAAGCGGAGCCACCAGCTCCGGCACCCGCTCGTCCCCCCTGCTCCGCTCACCCTCCAACGGCGCGTCCGACATCGTCGTCCTCCCTGGTAGATCGACGACCATGCGGCATCCCGCGCAGTCGTCGATGCGAATGGAACCCCCGTGCAACTCGACGATCTCCTTCACGATGGCCAGCCCCAGCCCGGCGCCCCCGGAGTCGGCCGCCCGGCCGGCGTCCAGCCGGGAGAAGCGCTCGAACACGCGCCCCCTGGCCGACGCCGGGATCCCGGGTCCCTGGTCGGCGACGACCACGCGCACCTCGGCCCCTTCCGCCTCGCCCGCGACGGTCACCACTCCGTCCGGGGGACTGTGCCGTACCGCGTTGTCGAGGAGGTTGGCCAGGACCTGCGCGAGCAGGTCGGGGTCGGCGCGCACCACGAGGTCGCCGGGGACCGACGGGCGGATCGTGACGTCCTCGCGGGCCAGCCCCACCTCGCGCACCGCCTGCTCGATCAGCGGCGCCAGCTCGATCGCCTCCGGCTCGATCAGGCGCACGCCGGAGTCCAGCCGCGACAGGTCGAGGAGTTGCGCCACGAGGCGGCCGAGGCGCTCGGTCTGGGCGAGCGCGGTCCGCATGGTGACGGGGTCGGGCGCGGAGACGCCGTCGACGACGTTCTCCAGGACGGCGCGCAGGCCGGTGATGGGGGTGCGGAGCTCGTGGCTGACGTTCGCGACGAGCTCGCGCCGCTGCCGGTCCACCTCGCCGAGGTCGGCCGCCATCGCGTTGAACGCCCTGGCCAACTCCCCCACCTCGTCCCTTGAGGTGGCGCTGACGCGCAACGTGTAGCTGCCCTTGGCGATCGTCTGTGCGGCGCTGGCCATCTGGCGCAGCGGCTTGGTCATGCCCATGGCCAGCACCTGCACCATGATCAACGCCAGGATCACGGCGACCGCGATGCGCACCTCGCGGGAGAGGCCGGAGTTGATGCCGACCTCGTTCACCACGAACGCCGTCCCCACGGCCAGCACGATCACGATGCCGAGCTTGACCTTGATCCGGCCGAGGAAGTCGAGCGGCCTCATCGGCGTACCAGGGCGTAGCCGACGCCGTGCACCGTGCGTACCACGTCGGAGCCCAGCTTGCGGCGCAGCGCCCGTACGTGGCTGTCCACGGTCCTGGTCGCGGCGGCCTCCGAGAAGCCCCACACGTCGGACAGCAGCCGATCGCGCTCGAAGACCTGCCCGGGCCGCTCGGCCAGGCGGCGCAGCAGGTCGAACTCGGTCCTGGTGAGCTGCGCCTCGACGCCGCGCACGAACACCCTGCGGGCCGCGGTGTCGATCTCCACCTCGCCCACCCTGATCACCGTGTCCTCGACCGCGAGCTGGGCCGCCCGCTCGACCCGGCGCAGCAGCGCGTGGATCCTGGCCACCAGCTCGCGCATGCTGAACGGCTTGGCCAGGTAGTCGTCCGCCCCGACCCCCAGCCCGACCAGCACGTCGGTCTCCTCGCCGAGCGCGGTCAGCATGAGCACCGGCACCGGCCTGGCCGCCTGCATCCGGCGGCACACCTCTAACCCGTCGAGCCCCGGCAGCAGCCGGTCGAGGATCACCAGGTCGGGCTCCGCCCTGCCGTACTGGATGAGGGCGTCCTGCCCGTCGCCCGCCACCCTGACGTCGAAGCCCTCGGCGGCCAGCCTGTTCCGTACGGCCAGCGCGATCGTCACATCGTCCTCGACCACGAGGATGCGTCGCTGCTCTGCCACGTACGAAAGCCTAGAAGCGCACTGTGCAGACGACACTCCTAAAGTTGTGCATATACGGTGCAGACTTGGCGGGTGAACACAGCCGGATACCTCCGCCGCCTCGGCCTCCCCCACCTGCTCAACGCCCCCACCAGCGCGGAGAGCCTGCGGGCGCTCCACGTCGCCCACGTCGAGAAGGTCTCGTACGAGGCGCTGGAGATCTGGCTGGGCCGCCCGACCACCGTCGATCCCGTCGAGTCGGCCGAGCGCATCATCCGGGGCCGCGGCGGCTACTGCTACCACCTCAACGGCGCGTTCTCCGAGCTGGTCAGGGCACTCGGCTACGACGTGACCAGGCACGTCGGCGGCGTCCAGAACAGAGGCGGCGAACCCGGCATCACCGCCAACCACCTGGTCCTCACCGCCCGCGGCCTTCCCTCTGAGTCCAACCCTGGGGGCGAGTGGCTGGTCGACCTCGGACTCGGCGACGCCCTGCACGAGCCGCTCCCGCTGGTCGCGGGCACGTACCAGCAAGGACCTTTCCAGTACGTCCTGCGCCCGTCGGAGATCGCGCCGGGCGGCTGGCGATTCGACCACGATCCGAGTGGTTCGTTCAAGGGCATGGACTTCGGCCTGACCCCCACCAACATGTCCGCATTTATCAATATGCACGAGCATTTGACGACGGCACCGACGTCCGGGTTCGTCCGCACGGCCACGGTCCAGCGGCGCGACGCGACCGGTGTGGACGTCCTGCGGGGGCTCGTACTCTCCCGCATCGGGAACGGCGCCCGCTCGGTCACCCTGGACACCGCGCGGGACTACTACGCGGCGCTGGCGGACGTGTTCCTGCTGCCGCTGGACGACGTGAGCGCCGAGGAGAAGGACAAGTTGTGGCGCAAACTGCACGACGCCCACGAGGCCTGGCTGGTCGGCGACCCGGCGTGATGGCCTTGCGTGCGGACGGACGCTATCGTGCCCCTCGACATGGGTGAGACCGGGAAACTCGCCGGGCGCTACCGGCTGCTGAACCCCCTGGGCGCGGGATCCGTACGCCTGGCCTTCGACGAGGCGGGGCACCGTGACGTCGCGGTCAGGCAGTTGCGGGTCCCCGCCGAGTTGCGCGACGCCGCGCTGGACGAGGCGCGCAGGGCCGGCAGGCTGCGGCATCCCCTGATCGTGCGGGTGCTCGACGTGGTGGTCGAGGACGGGACGCCGTGGCTGGTCATGGAGTTCGTCTCGGGGGCGTCGCTGGAGCAGACCGTACGCTCGCGCCACCCGCTCCCCGTCGCGCAGGCGGCCAGGGTGGGCGTCTGCCTCCTGTCCGCGCTGACGGCCGCGCACGAGGCGGGAATCGTGCACGGGCGGGTCGATCCGGGCAACGTCCTGCTCACCCCGACGGGCCGGGCCGTGCTCACGGGGTTCGGCTTCCCGAGCCTCAGCATGTTGCCCTCCGCCGACCTCTGGTCATTGGCCGCCACACTGCACTTCGCCATCGAGGGCCGCCCACCCGGCCAGGTCCCCGCCGAGGGCCCCGACCCACTCAGATCGCTGGTCAGAGCGATGCTGCACCCTTCCGGCCCACCGCCGCTCGAAGTGGTACACGAGACCCTCGAACGACTGGCCGTGGACCGGCCACTCGACACGGTCATCGAAGCATCAGGCCCGCTGCCACCCGCCGACGTGGCCGCGCTCGGCCTGGCCGTACTCGACCGCCTCCAGGCCGGGGGCGAGTTCCACGGCGGCGTGCAACCGGGCAACATCCTGATCTCCCCAGCCGGCCAGGCAACGCTGATCCCGCTCCTCAGAACGGGAACGCTCCCGGCCTACACGGCCCCGGAAGCCGCCCACACCCTGACCGCCGACCTATGGTCCCTGGGCGCCACCCTCTTCACCGCCATCGAGGGCTCACCCCCGGCCCCGGGGGCATCACTGACGAGAGCAGGCGCCCTGGCCCCCGTCCTGTTCCGCCTCCTGTCCGGCAACCCCTTGGAACGTCCCACCCCGGACGAACTCCGCCGCGAACTCCTCACGATCACCAGCGAACGCGTCTGACCGTACGCGGTGATCGGTCAACACATCGTCCGCACGCCTGCCAGGTGCACCAGGGCCTTCCTACGCGGAGAGTTGACGTTGCAGCGGAAGCGGCTGAGGATCGTGGCGTAGTGCAACAGTAGGCAACCAGCACACAGGAGGCCGAAGGATGAACCTAAGATTCCTCGGAACGACCTCAGGCGGCGGCCAGAGTCCCACGCTCTACTCCACCGACCGCGACAGCTACGTCGTGCAGGGCTGGATCGTCACCGATCCCGAGATTCTCGCGACACTCAGCATGACCGATGAAGAGACCTGCGTAGAAGTACCCGCCCGCCTTTTCAAGTACCTCGAACAAGACGGCGTCAAGGGAAGATTGGCCGGTCAGGCACCGCCGATCGTCCACGCCACGGAGAACGGCAACTACATAGTTCAGGGAACGCGAGTACACGACGCCGAAGCGCTCTCTCAAATGCGTATCCCCGATCACGAGACCTGCCTGGAGATTACCAAGGCGCACGTGCTGGCTCTGGTCGAAGGAAACTGATGGAGCCGATCAGTTACGAACAGTTCAAGACCATGTTCGCGTCGAGCCACCGCGCCTGGCATCTAGAAATGAGAGATGTCTACCGGGTCGAAGCGGAAGACCTCCCTTTCGCGAAATGGCTGAAGGGAGAGCACGACGACTTCAAGTGGTTTCAGGAGTGGCTGGACCACATACGCGAAATGACGCGGGAAGGCGTCAAGATCGAACGGCTTCGCATAGTTACGGAGCCACACACAGATTACATTCGATGGGAAGCAAGCCTCAGCCCGCGCAATATCGAAGCAGGCGAAGAAATCCGATACCTCACGCGGCAAGCAGTGGCCGACATCCCACTCCCCGCAGAGGACTGCTGGCTGTTCGACGATGACCGACTGGTACTCAGCCTGTTCAAGCCGGACGGCCGCTCTGGTGGGTTCGCCGTGGAGGGCGACCCGGCGTTGGTCGATCAGTACCGAAGGGTCCGGGATCTTACCTGGTCACGAGCCACTCCATACGAGTTCTACACGACCGAATAAGCTCTACCTGTGTCTACTCCTGCCCGCCAGGCTCGCGAAGCATTCGGCCTACGACTGCGAGAAATTCGGACTGACTCCGGCCTGACGGGCAGGGCTCTAGCGGCCCTGGCCGGGTGGCACTACACCAAGGTATCCAAGCTTGAGCATGGCGTCTTGAAGGCGTCTGAAGAAGATGTTCGCGCCTGGTGCCGATTTTGTAACGCGGCAGATCAGGTCGCCGAGCTGATCGCCACAGTACGTTCGATCGACACCATGTTCGTCGAGTGGCGCCGGCAACTTCGATCGGGAACCAGGCAGCGCCAGAAGGAAAGCGTGCGCTTCGAAGCAGAAACGCATCTTTTCCGTAGCTTCGAGTCTTGCATGGTCCCTGGACTGCTCCAGACCGCCGCGTACGCCGAAGCCATGTTGCGGCAGTGGACGGACTTCCACGACATCCCCGACGACGTGGAAGCGGGCGTAGCAGCGCGCATGGAGCGGCAACAGATCCTCTATCGCGGCGATCGCAGGTTTCATCTGATCTTCTCGGAGCAGGTGCTACTACTCGGAGTGGTGGAACCCGATGTCCTGGCGGGTCAGTTGGATCGGCTGTTGGGGATGTCGGTGCTGCCCCGTGTACATATGGGAATAATCCCGACTCGGGCCGATCACGGCTATTTGCCGCTGCACGGGTTCTGGATTCTCGACACTCGAGAAGTATTGATCGAAACCTTCTCAGCGGAAGTCAAGCTCACTCAGCCGAAAGAGATCGCCGTATACGCGAAGGCATTTGAGCAACTTGAGAAGTCTGCTATCTATGGGCGTGCAGCGCGCACATTGATCACTAATGCCCTTGCACTCTTGGAGGACGCGGCCGAATAGTTTTGCAACACTGTGCAACACCCTTGATGCGGCGGATCAGTGGCTCCTACCGTCGAGACATGCCCGCAGGACAGAACACACGACCGCAGCCCGGCAAGGGAGGCACGCTCATGGTTCACACCACAACGTCAGAGGTTCGTGAGACCGGCCCGTGGATCAACACCCTTGATCCAGGTAACGCCGTCGCCGCCCGCCGGCTCGCCCGCAGCGAGAACGTGCACGTGTGCGAACTGGCCAACCCCGACCAGGTCACCGAGGTGTCCGGCCTGGTGTGGGCAAGGTTTCTCGACAGGGTGAAGGACAACGACTACCAGCCCGCCACCTACGGCAACCTCGTGATCTTCACCATTGAGCCGCACCCGAAGCCGATCATCACGACACTGGTCAACTGGCAGCTCTTCACCTACGCGGTGAGCAAGGGCCATTTCGACAAGTTGCCCCCTGTCGAGATCGGGCTCAGTCGCGGCACATGGCAGTCCGCTGAGAGCCTCGTATGAGGTTGCTGGAGACGCACAGTCGTTCTGATTGCGCTGCCGCCCCCTCACGTCCCACAGACCGCATGCGGCCAGCCGTCCACCTTCCCCGCAGGGTCAACCGGGCTGGTCGTACCTGTCCCTGGTGATGCCGTTTCTGGATAACGGCCCTGCCGCCGACGCCAGGGGACCGGCCCCCGCCGCAGACCGTATGTGGCGGGGGCCGCCGTCGTGACCGCGCGGGCCGGTGGCGGTGACGTGGGAATGAGACAGGCCCCGACCCGCAAGCCGCGGGCCTGTCCTGCGCCACCGAACACAGCGCCCTCGGATGTGCTGATGGCGTCCCTGATCCTGCTGCCTTCTCGGCTCGCACGACAGGGCTGCGTCCTGTCGGTGATCGGGCAACGATTGCGATACATCGCGAACGGAACCCTAGCGTGGCTCCACTCGTTGGACAGGGGACGCAGAATGTGGGAGAGGCGGGGCGTGCGCTCCGCGTTCGGAGGAAGTTGAGGATGTCGCCAGTCCAGAAGTACGCCATTGGCGCAGGCGCCGCGGTTTTGCTCTCGCTGATCTTCTTCGGGGCCGGATGGATCACCCTGCTGGTAATCCTCGGCGTGGTCGCCGCCCCGGTGGTCGGTTACCTGATGCTCGACCCGTCGCAGCGCGAGCGGCTCAAGAGAGCCCGCAGACGCGGCATCGGCAGCTGAGCCCCGGCGGCGGGGGCCGGAATTCAGGCCTCCGCCGCGGCCAGCGCGGTGTGCACGCGCTGGGTCACCCTGCGCTCGACGTAGAACGACAGGAACGGCACCGTGCCCCCGAGCATGACGCCGAGCATGTACGGCCAGTTCCAGCGTGCCTTCATGCCCAGGTTCATGACGGCGATCAGATAGATCATGTAGAGCCCGCCGTGAATGGGAGCGACGACCTTCGACATCGCCGGGTTGCCGAAGCCGTAACGCAGCACCATGGCGGTGCAGAGCACGAGCAGCATGACGCCCACCACGTACGCGAGCACCCGGAAGGGCTTCAGAGCCGATTCCACCGATTAACCTTCCAGAACCATCTCAGGGGACTTGCCACGGTCCCGATCAGTCCGTACGGCATCGCGTACGAAGTGGAACCACATGAAAACCGCGAACCCCGCAAAAATCCACCAGTTCGCGGCATAAGCCAGGTTACGCCAGGTCAGCGTGCCACCCACGGCCGGCGGATCGACCGCGACCTGGGTCAGCGAGCCGGACGGCGGTTGTGCCACGACATAGCCGGTGCGCACCTTCTGCCCGCTCCACAGGTTGACCAGCTCGCCCGTGGACACCGTCTGCACCTGGCCGGTGGGCAGGCCCTCGGCGCGCCGCTGCACGCTGTCGGTGCCCTGCTGCGGCCGCAGCCGCCCGGCCACCGTGACCCTGCCCTGCGGCACGGCCGCCACCGCGGGGTCGTCGGCCCTGGCCGTCCAGCCCCGCACCACCGGCACCAGCGTGCCGTCGTTGAGTCTGAGCGGGGTTAGCACCCAGTAGCCGTCGTCCCGCGAGACGTTGCCGCCTGGCGCGTCGACGTCGGCGCGCCGGTCGGCGACCAGGAGCTGGCGACCGGCGTCGTAGACGCCCTCCGCCGTGACCCTGCGGCCCACCGACTCGCCGGTCAGTTGTGACCCGGTCTGGGCGAGCGTGGCGACCGCGACAGGCCCGGGATCCGTGGAGGCGCGCGGCTTTCCCGAATCTTGGAAGACGCCGAGCTGCCAGCGCCCCAGCAGGATGAACGCGACCAGGACCCCGAGCGTCAACAAGTGCAACCCCATGACGCGAGGGGAGAGCAGGGTCCTGAGCATGCTTCAAAGCTATCCGCCAGGTGGGGCGGTCCCCTAATCAGCCCATCCCTGCAGATCCCGCCAAACGCCGCAAAAGGCGCAAGCGCTCACGCTAGGCTGCTGGCCATGTCTGACCAGCATATCGACCCGGCGGGCAACACCCAGCAGTTCCGCGCATTCGCGAACGCTCGCGAGCAGGAAGCCGCTGCCAAGCCCAAGAAGTCGCCTCTCGTGCCCATCATCGCGGTCGTCGTCGTGATCGCGATCATCGGCGTCGCCGCCTTCCTCCTCCTCCAGTAGCCGCCAGAGAGGACGACCCCGCCGCGGAGGCCGTGGCGGGTTCTCGTCGTTGCCGGATGTGACATGTCTCACTCTGGACCCGCCCGGGAAGCGCTCATTACATTGGACATGAGATCCAATAAGCGCCGGGAGGTCCAGTGAGTTTAGTGATCATCGGCTCCGGTTTCGCCGGGATCGGCATGGCCATCAAGCTCAAGGAAGCCGGATACCACGACTTCGTCATCCTGGAGAAGGCCGGCGAACTGGGCGGTACCTGGCGCGACAACACCTATCCCGGCTGCGCCTGCGACGTGCCGTCGCACATGTACTCGTACTCCTACGAGCTGAACCCCGACTGGTCCCGGATGTTCTCCCCGCAAGAGGAGATCTGGGACTACATGCGCTCGTGCGCCGACAAATACGGCATCACCCCCCACATCCGGTACGGCAAGCAGGTCGTCGCCCTCGAGTACGACGACGCCAAGCGGGACTGGTCGGTCACCACGGACGACGGGGCGACGATACGCACGAATGCGGTCGTCTCGGCCATCGGCGCCCTCCATATCCCGAAATTTCCCGAAATTTCGGGACGCGAGGCCTTCCGCGGCCCCGCCTTCCACTCCGCCGAATGGGACCACTCGGTCGACCTGACCGGCAAGCGCGTCGCCGTCATCGGCACCGGCGCCTCCGCCGTCCAGTTCGTCCCCCAGCTCGCCCCCATCGTCAGCGAGCTGACCGTTTTCCAGCGCACACCTCCGTGGATCCACCCCAAACCGGACTTCGCCTTCTCCGCAGGCATGCGCAAGATCCTGCGCCTGCCGGGGATGGCCAGGACCATGCGCGGCGGCATCTACTGGGCCCTGGAGTCGAGAGCGCTCGGCTTCGTCGTGGACCCGCGCCTGATGAAGGTCCACGAGCTGCTGGCGCTCCGGCACCTCGAAGCCCAGGTCCCCGACCCGGCCCTGCGCCGCGAGCTCACCCCGGACTACGTGATCGGCTGCAAGCGCCTGCTCATCTCCAGCGACTACTACCCGGCTCTGACCAGGGAAAATGTCTCGCTGGTCACCGACGGCATCGCCGAGATCAGAGAGCACTCGATCGTGGACGCCGCCGGCGTCGAGCACGAGGTCGACGTGATCGTCTACGGCACCGGCTTCAAGGTGGTGGACGCGCTCGCCGACCAGCGCATCGTCGGCAGGGGCGGCCTGAAGATCCAGGACGCCTGGCAGGACGGCATAGAAGCCTACTACGGGATCACCACCGCGGGCTTCCCGAACCTGTTCTTCCTGCTCGGCCCCAACACGGGCCTCGGGCACAACTCGGTCGTGTTCATGATCGAATCGCAGGTCCGCTACGTCATGGACTGCCTTCGCCTGCTCTCCAGGACCCAGGCCAGGGCCATCGACGTCCGGCCGGGGGCACAGCGGGCGTTCAACCGGCGGCTGCACGAGCGGCTCGACCCCCTGGTGTGGAACGCCGGCGGCTGCAAGTCCTGGTATCTGGACGAGCACGGAGTGAACCGGACGATCTGGCCGGGCTTCACCTTCGAGTACTGGGCGCGTACCAGAAAGGTGAAACCCGGCGCGTACGAGCTCATCTACTAGGCGTCACCACCAAGGCGCTGCCGCCGCCGCGACGGACCGGCTCGGCCACGGACTGTACGCGGCCCCGCCCGAGGAACTCGAGCGCCGTGGCGGCCCCGATCTCCGGGTTCGGCGCGAAGCTGTGCCCGCGGGCTTCGAGTTCGGCCTGATACTTGGCCAGGAACGCCGGCTCGGCCTGCGTTTGCGCGGTGTTGCGCTGGGTGGCGCGCGGCGCGGCGAGCGCGTCCGGCAGGCTCATGCCGAACTCGTACCGGTTGACCAGGATCTGCAGCACGGTCGTGATGATGGTCGAGCCGCCGGGCGAGCCGGCCGCCAGCACCGGCTTGCCGTGGTCGAACACCAACGTCGGCGCCATCGACGAGCGCGGCCGCTTCGCAGGCCCTGGCAGGTTCGGGTCGCCGGGCGCCGGGCCGAACGTGAAGTCGGTCAGCTCGTTGTTGAGCAGCACGCCGCGGCCGGGCACCACGATGCCGTTGCCGCCGGTGGACTCGATGGTCAGGTTGTAGGCGATCACGTTGCCCCAGCGGTCGGCGACGACCAGATGGGTGGTCTCGGGGCCTTCGTCCGCGATCGGGGTGGCGCTGCCCGTGGGCTGGGCGCAGGGCCCGTACGTGCCGTCCGGGCTGCCGGGCGCGGCCGGGTGGGCCATCGCCCTGTCGCCGATCTGGCAGGCCCGCTCCTTGGCGAAACCGTCGGACAGCAACTCCTTCAGCGGCACGCCGGGGATGTCGCCGACGTACGCGCCGCGGTCGGCGAAGGCCAGCCTGGACGCCTCCAGGTATTCGTGCAGGCCCACGTCGGGCAGGGCTTCGAGGATGTTGAGCGCTTCCCCGACCGTCGATCCGCCGGAGGACGGGGGCGCCATGCCGTACACGTCCAGGCCGTTGTAGGTGACCTTGGTGGGCTCTCGGAGGAGGGCGCGGTAGGCGCGCAGGTCGGACAGCTCCATCAGGCCGGGCCGGACGTTGCGGGTGCTGCCCGGGGTGACCGGCGGCTGCTTGACGGTGGCCACGATCTCCTTGCCGAGCTGCCCGCCGTACAACCAGTCTGGACCGCGTTTGCCCAGCTCGCGGTAGGTGGCGGCGAGCTCGGGGTTCTTGAAGGTCGAGCCGACGGGCGGCGGCGCGCCGTTCGGGAGGTAGAGCTTGGCCGTGGAGGTGAAGTCCTTGAAGCGGGCGGCGTTGGCGGCGGTCTGGTCGAAGAAGGTCTGGTCCACGACGAAGCCCTTGGAGGCCACCTCGATCGCGGGCTGGAGTGCCTGTTTGAGCGAGATCGTGCCGAATTTGCGAAGTGCTAGGTCCCAGTTGGCAGTAGTGCCGGGCACTCCGGCCGACAGGCCGCTGGTGACGCCCTCGTCGAACGGGATGCCCTCGAACGTGGTCGGGCCCATGGCCTTCGGAGCGGCCTCGCGGCCGTCGATCGTGAAGACCTTACGCTGCTTGGCGTCGTAGTAGACCATGAAGCCGCCGCCGGTCAGGCCCGACGAGTACGGCTCCGTGACGCCGAGCACCGCGCCCGCGGCGACGGCGGCGTCCACGGCGTTGCCGCCCTTCCTGAGCACGGCGATGGCGGCCTTGCTGGCGTCGAGGTCGACGGTGGCGACGGCGCCGCCGTACCCCTCGGCGACCGGTACTTTCTGTTGCGGCTCCGCCAGTGCGGGAGGTGCCGACACGAGCGAGAGGAGGACTGCTGCTGCGGGAACGATCACTCGGCGCATGGTCTCCACAATGACCCACCTACCCCAGCCGCGGTAGGGCCCCCTCACACGCTCGGATGATGCGCTGGTCAGTAGGGCTGATCTAGCGTAGAGGCGTGCGCAGGAAGTACGGATTCGACCCCTATCTCGCCCTGATAGTGGCCGCCGCCCAGATGGTGATCGGCAAGGGCGCCTCCTGGGGGCAGCAGACCTTCAGGGAGCCGCTCGACCCCTATGCCTACGCGTTGCTGCTGGTCGGGCCGCTGGCGATCCTGCTGCACCGCCGCTTCCCGCTGCTCACGGCCATCGCCGCGCTCGCCGCGTCCGACCTCTTCCTACTCCGTGGGTACGCCTACGGCCCGAGCTTCATCAGCCTGGGAGCCGTGCTGTTCCTGCTGGTCACGCGCGGCAAGAGGCTGATCGCCTGGATCATGGCCGGGGCGACGCTCGCGTCCTTCCTCATCTACGCCTGGCTGGTCGGCAACAGCGACCTCTTCCACGGCGTGTGGATCATCACCTTCATCACGCTGTTCATGGTCGTGGCCGAGCTGGTCAGGATCGTCAAGGAGCGCAGGGCCGAGCGCGAGCGCATCGCCGAGGAGGAGGGCAGGCGGCAGGCCAGCGAGGAGCGCCTGACCATGGCGCAGGAGTTGCACGACGTGCTCGCGCACAACATCTCGCTCATCCACGTCCAGGCGTCGACCGCACTGCACCTCATCGACGCCAACCCCGAGCAGGCCAGAACCGCTCTGTCCACCATCAAGACGGCGTCCAAGGAGGTTCTCGGTGAGATGCGCTCAGTTCTGAACGTCCTTCGCGAGGGCGCCCCCCGCTCCCCCACCGCCGGGCTCGACCGCCTCGACGAGCTCGTCGAACGCTCCGGGCTGAAGGTGTCGCTCAAACACGTCGGCTCGCGGCCGCTGCCGCCCCAGGTCGAGCGGGCCGCGTACCGGATCGTGCAGGAGTCGCTCACCAACGCCGCCCGCCACGCACCCGGCTCCGCTGTGAGCGTGCGCCTGGAGTACGGCGAGGAGGAGCTGGTCATCCAGGTGAGCGACACCGGCGCGACCACGGCTCCGGTACTGTCCGAGGCGGGCAGCGGCAACGGCATCCCCGGCATGCGCGAGCGGGCCTCCGCGCTGGGCGGCACCCTCGTCGCAGGGCCGTCAGGCACGGGTTTCCAGGTCGAGGCCCGGCTGCCACTACCCGAGGAGACCTCATGATCAAGGTGCTGCTGGCCGACGACCAGGCGCTGGTCCGGGCGGGGTTCAAGGCCCTGCTCGACGCCCAGCCGGACATGACCGTGGTGGCCGAGGCGTCCGACGGCGCGGAGGCGGTCCGGCTGGCGGGCCGGCACCAGCCGGACGTGGTGCTGATGGACATCCGCATGCCGGGCACCGACGGCCTGACCGCCACCCGCCAGATGCCGCCGGGGCCGCACATCATCATCCTGACGACGTTCGAGCTGGACGAATACGTCTTCGAGGCGCTGCGCGGCGGGGCCAGCGGCTTCCTGGTCAAGGACACCGAGCCGGCCGAGCTGATCCAGGCGGTGCGGGTGGTGGCGGCGGGCGAGGCGCTGCTGTCGCCCAGCGTGACCCGCCGTCTGATCGCCGAGTACGCCTCCCGCGCCAAGGAGCCGATCGCCGCCGACGGCCTCGACCAGCTCACCGAACGCGAACGCGAGGTGCTCGCCCTGGTCGGGACCGGGATGACCAACGACGAGATCGCGGCCAAGCTGTTCATGTCCCCCGCCACGGCCAAGACCCATGTGAGCCGGGCGATGATGAAACTGCACGCCCGGGACCGCGCCCAACTCGTCGTCATCGCGTACGAGTCGGGGTTGGTCAAGCCGGGCTGGCTCTGACGCTTAGCCAAAATCCAGTTAGGCTAACTGGATTTTGGCTAGCATGTCTGACGTGGACGTCATCAAGCCCGATGGGGTGTTCGACCGAGCTCACGAGTGGGACGACCTCGTCCAGTTCACCGGCGACCCCGCCCCTGGCCTGCGCATCGGCGTCGTTCGTGGGAGACGTCGGCATGGCAAGTCCTTCCTGCTGGAGCACCTGTGTGAAGCGGTGAACGGGGTTTACACCGTGGCTCTCAGGCAGAGCAGAACCATGGCACTGGCGCGATTCTCCGATTCCCTGTCACAGTCCCTGGGCTACCAACTCGGCAACTTTCCCAACTGGGTGGTCGCGCTCGACACCGCGGTGGACGCGCTGTCACGTCGGCCGGGCGCTCATCCCCCGCTGCTGGTCCTGGACGAGTTCCCCTATCTGGCGGATCACTCCCCCGAGTTGCCCTCGGCCATCCAGGCGCTCTACGACCAACGCGGGCCGCGTAAAGGTCATCCGCCTTTCAAGCTCATCCTGTGCGGCTCGGCGATCTCCGTCATGTCCACCCTCCTCGCCGGGGATCAGGCGCTACGCGGACGCGCGGTCCTCGACCTGCGCATCGGGCAGTTCCGCTTCCGCGACGCGGCGAATTACTGGGACGCGGAACCGCAGACCGCCTTCCTCATCGACTCGGTGCTGGGCGGTGCCCCCGGCTATCGCGACGTCGTGGGCGACGCGCCGGAACCTGGTGCGGACGGGTTGTTCCACTGGCTGGAACGGAGCATCCTCAACCCCTCGCACATTCTGTTCACCGAACCCGACTACCTCCTCGCGGAGGACCCACGCATCCGCGACCGTGCCATCTACAACGCGATCTGGTGGGCGGTCGCCATGGGCGCGACTTCCCCCACCCAGATCGGCGGCTTGGTCGGCATGGATGCCAAGGCCCTCACCTATCACCTGAACGTCATGAGAGACGGCGGCTTCATCCGCACCGAACAAGATCTCCTACGGCAGCGCCGCCCCACGATCACCATCGCCGACCCCGCCGTCCGATTCCACAACCTGATCGTCCAGCCGAACGTCAGCGCCCTGGAAATGCGTCAGGCTCGCGTGGTGTGGGACCGTTCGCGCAAGACGTTCTCCGACAAGATCCTCGGGCCACACTTCGAAGAGGCCGCCCGTACCTGGGTGCGCTGGTACGGCGCGGAGGCCGGGCTCGACGACATCGGCCAGGTCGGCACGACCGAAGTCGCCTGCCGCGAACACCGTGGTCACGAGGTGGACATCATCGCCATCAGCCGAACTGCGCTGGCCCGGTCGAAGGGCGCGCGGATCACCCTTCTGGGCGAGGCGAAGTGCACCAACAAGGCCCGTACGATAGCCGACCTCCGCCGGCTGGAGCACATCCGCGATCTGCTCACGGGTCTCGGCTGGGATGCCGAACACGCTTTGCCGGCGATCTTCTCCAGGGCGGGTTTCCCGTCCGAGCTGGAGACGGCCGCCGCCAAGGGACAGGTCCGTCTCCTCGATCTCGAGTCCATGTACGCGCCCGGCTAACCGAACCAGGCGGAGACCGCTTCGGGCATGCCTGGCGTGCCTGCCCAGGCCACGTAGCCGTCGGGGCGGATGAGGAGGGCGTCGGCGGGTGGGGCGGCGCAGGTCGCCTTGACCACGTCGATCCAGCCGTTTCCGTCCGGTTCGGCGCCGCCGCCCAGGTCGAGCAGCACGGGGCGGCCCGCGCGCATGAGCTCGGCCACCCGGCGCCCGTCCGCCAGCGCCAGGTCGGGGACGAACCGGCCGACCAGGGGATGCGACGCGGAGCCGTACCGGACGCCAGAGTCCTGCAGCAGCCCGGCCAGGTGGCGTGCGGGCTGCTCGAAGGCGAACACCTCGGCGAGCAGCGCGCGCAGCGCCTCGCCGTCCTCGCCCGCCGCGCGGTCGATCGCCGCTTGCGCGCGGGACTGCATGAGGGTGACCTCGCCGACCGGCCGGCGTTCGGACTCGTACGTGTCCAGCAGCGCGTCGGACGCCCGGCCGCGGAGCCTGGCGGCCAGCTTCCAGCCGAGGTTGACCGCGTCGGTCATGCCGACGTTGAGCGCCGAGCCGCCCGCCGGGAACAGGTGCGCGGCGTCCCCAGCCAGGAACACCCGTCCGGCCCGGTACCGCTCGGCCAGTCTGGCCTGCACGACCGTGCTCGACAGCCAGATCGGCTCACCGAGCGACAGGTCCCGGCCCAGGACGCGGCGCACGGCCGCGTGGAGGTCGTCCAGCGTCACGGGCCCGTCCTGGAGCTCGCCCTTCTCCCGCACGCCGGCGATGAGCACGCCGTGCTGGAGTGAGGTGAGCAGCAGGCGGCCGCGTGGCGTCCGGTTCCAGCCCGGCTCCAGGCCGTCCAGCTGCGGGGACTCGAACGGGCTCGCGTCGCCCACCGCCTTGAAGTGGCCGAACCACAGCACCTCGTCGTCGGTGGTGCCGGGGAAGGCGATCCCGGCCTGTTCGCGGACGAGGCTGCGGCCCCCGTCGCAACCCACCACGTAGCGGGCCCGTACGAGTGCGCCGTCGACGTCGAGCGTCACTCCTTCCTCATCCTGGGAGAGCGAAAGAACCTCGTATCCCCGCCTGATCTCGACCCCGAGCCCGGCCGCCCGCTCGGCCAGCAGCCGCTCCAGCCGCGGCTGCTGGATCAGCAGCAACCGCAGCGGCAGGTCGTCGATCCCGGCGAACCGCAGCGGCACCCCGCCGAACGGGAACCCGGGCGCCCGGCCCGAGAACGCGCTGCCCTCGCTGAACCGCTCCAGCAGGCCGCGGTGGTCGAGTAAGTCGACGATCTGCCCGCTGAGGCCGTTGGCCCTGGGCAGTTCGCTCGGCTCCGGTCTCTTCTCCAGCACGATCGGGCGGATTCCCGACAGGCTCAGCTCGCACGCGAGCATGAGCCCCACGGGCCCGGCCCCTACGATCAGCACATCTTCCATGTTCGTCAGGCTAGATTGACAGATCCGCGTCTGTCAAGCTAGCCTGACAGCCGTGGACGTAACAGAGCTGTCCGAGCGAATCAGGTCCGGCGACCCCGCCATGGGACTGCGGGCGGTGGGCGCGCTGCACCGGCTGGCCGAGCAGGTCGAGGCGATCTCCGTGGCGCTGGCCAGGGAGCAGGGCTGGACCTGGGAGCAGATCGGCGACGCGCTCGGCATGTCACGGCAGTCCGTGCACGCCAAATACGGGAAGTGAGGATTCGCGATGTTCGGCAGGGAGAGGACGCCGTTCCACGTGGTCATCAAGGCCGCGTTCGAGGAGGCCAGGCAGCGCGGGGATCGGCGGATGGGCACCGAGCACCTGCTGCTCGGACTCCTGCACGAACCACGCGCAGCGCGGGCGCTGGGCGTGGACGTGGCCGGCGCACGGGCCGCGCTCGAAGAGCTCGACAAGGCGGCGCTGCGCATGCTCGGCCTCGAGGTCGGCGACATGCCGCGGGTGCCGCGCAAGCATCCCCCGGTCCCGGGGACGGCGCTGACCTCCAGCGCTCGCGCGGTCATCAACCAGGCCATCAAGGGCACGACGATGAAGACCAGGTCGGCGGAAGCGCCGCGGCACCTGGTGCTCGCACTGCTCCAGCAGGGCCGACCCGATCCGGTCGCGCAGCTCGTCGACCAGCTCGGCATCGACCGCGCGGCCGTACGCAGCCGGATCGCATGACCGAAATTTGGTTGAACCTCCAGCCGGGCCGCTGACAAGGTCGAAGGATGGGGCGCACGTACGACGATCTCGTCCGGGAGGCGGACACCGTCTCCGTCGACGGCTGGGAGTTCTCCTGGCTGGACGGCCGGGCCACCGAGGAGCGGCCCTCGTGGGGCTACGCCAGGCTGCTCGGCGAGCGCATGGCCGGGGCCCGGGCCGCGCTCGACATCCAGACCGGTGGCGGCGAGATCCTGGCGGGCGTGCCGAAACTGCCGCCGGTGACCGTGGCGACCGAGTCGTGGCCGCCCAACCTCAAGCTGGCGACCTCCCGGCTGCGGGCGCGCGGGGCCTGGGTGGTGGCCGACGACGAGGAGCCGCGCCTGCCGTTCAGGAGCGGGGTCTTCGACCTGGTGACCAGCCGCCATCCCGTGGAGACGTGGTGGGATGAGATCGCCCGCGTATTGCGGCCCGGCGGGGCCTACTTCTCCCAGCAGGTCGGGCCCAGGAGCGTCTTCGAGCTGGCCGAGTTCTTCATGGGACCTCGGGACGGCTCGGCCCGCGATCCCGAGAAGGCCAGGGCGGCGGCGGAATCCGCCGGGCTGGAGGTCGTCGACCTGCGGTTCGAGCGGTTGCGGATGGAGTTCGGCGACGTCGGGGCGGTGATCTACTTCCTGCGGAAGGTGATCTGGACCGTGCCGGGGTTCTCGGTCGAGCGTTATCGGGCCAGGCTGCGCGAGATGCACGAGCTGATCGAGGCCGATGGGCCGTTCGTCGCTCATTCCTCCCGGTTCCTCATCGAGGCGAGGCGGCCCGGTGGCCAGGCTGCATGACGTGGTGGTGGACTGCCGGCATCCGGCCTCGCTGGCCAGGTTCTGGGCGGCGGCGCTCGACGGCTATGCCGTGGCGCCCTATGACGCGGCCGAGCTCGCGCGGCTGCGCAGCGAGGGCGTCGACGACCCCGAGGACGATCCGACGGTGCTGGTCGAGGGCGGGCCGCCGCGGTTGTGGTTCCAGCGGGTGCCCGAGCGCAAGGTCGTCAAGAACCGCCTGCACCTCGACCTGCGCGCCGACGACCTCGACGGCGAGCTCGACCGGCTGATCGGGCTGGGCGCCAAGCTGCTGGCCACGTACGACGACTGGGTGGTCCCGGCCGATCCCGAGGGCAACGAGTTCTGCCTGGCCTAGAAACTACCCCTGCGGGTGTACAGGCGACCCGCCTGGAGCACTCCCCGGGGTGGAGCTGAAGTAGAGACTCGCGGGCGATTCGGCGAGCTCCCGGTTTGCGGATCCTTGAGGTAACACGTCAAGGAGGAGAACATGAACACGATCGCACAGTGGGCCCCTCACTGGGGCGGCGGCGGCGGTTTCTGGCCGATCATCCCGGTTTTCTGGGGCCTGTTCTGGGTCGCCGTCGTCGCGCTCGCCATCACGGCCCGGCGCAAGGGCTGGTGGGGACCCCGCCACGCCCACGCCGCCGCGCCCACCATGCCCACCGCGTCCGCGGAGCAGATCCTCGCCGAGCGGTACGCCCGGGGCGAGATGAGCGATGACGAATACTTCGAAAAGATATCCGTTCTCAAAGGCGGCATGTCGTAAACATCACTAAGGGTGCATTAAGTGTCACTGGCCGCATCCGTGGAGCAGCGTTACGTTTCGTATACGGCTTCCATAGGAGAGTGGGTCACTGAGCACGACAACCCTGTTCGCGGGCGGTGTCGCCGCCGGGCTCCTGGCGGGGACCGCCTCATGCGCCGCGGCCCAGGGCGGGCTGCTCATGGGACTGGTCGACCGGCACCACGGGCGCGATCCGGCGATGGTGGGCTGGTTCCTGGCCGGGCGGCTGGCCTCGTACACCGCTGTCGGGGCGCTGCTCGGGCTGCTGGGCTCGGCCGTCAGCCTGCCGCCGCAGGCGCGGGCGGTGCTGCTCGTCGCGGCCGGCGTCACCGTGATCGTCTTCGCCGTCCGGCTCATGAGGCGCGGGCACTGCGCGGCGACGCCCGAGACCGAGCCTCCTTCGAAGTACAAGGCGCCCCTGCTGGGCGCGGCCACCATCCTGGTGCCCTGCGGCGTGACGCTCGGCGTGGAGATGATCGCGGTCTCCAGCGGCTCTCCGGTGACGGGGGCGGCGGCCATGGCGGGGTTCGTGGTCGGCAGCGCTCCCGCTTTCGCGCTGCTCGGGTACGTGTTGCGGCGCGTCTCCCGGACCAGGCTGGCCAGGTTCGCCGGGGTCGTGGCGATCGGCGCGGGGCTGTGGACCATCGGCGCCGGGGTGAGCCTGGGCGGCTGGTCGCCCGCCGCTGCGCCGCCCGTGTCGGGACCCGGGGCTCAGACGGTCACCGTGTGGGCGACCCGCGACGGTTACCGGCCGGCCATGGTGACGGCGCGGGCGGGCGTACCGGTCGAGGTGGTCTTCAAGCTGATGGACCGGGGGTGCACCGGCACGGTGGCGATCGGCGGGCGCGACGTGGCGCTGCCGGCCACCGTGCGGCTGCCGCCGCAACGGCCCGGCTCGCTCCGGTACGTCTGCGGGATGGGCATGTATACGGGCTTCATCAACTTCTCGTAGGGCCTTGTCGGCGATTACCGTTCGCGATCGCGCGATCACGTGCCACGCTGTCGCCATGGCCTGGCAAGGAGAGGTGGCAGTACCGGCCCCGCGCGTGGGAGACGAACCCGAGCTGCTGGCCGCCGCGCAGGGGGGCGACGCGCAGGCCGCGCACCGGCTCGGCAAGCTCTACGCCCAGCACGGCGACCGCGCGGCCGCCCGGCTCTGGTGGGAGCGGGCCGCCGCGGGCGGCAACATCGACAGCGCCTACAACCTGGGCATCTGGCACGAGAAGCACGGCAGCCTGGAGGAGGCCGTCAGCTGGTACGAGATCGCCGCCGGCACCGGCGACGCCGAGGCCGCGGCCAACCTGGCGACGCTCCTGCTGGAGCAGCGCGGCGACCTGGAGGCGGCCAGGAGCTGGTTCGAGAGCGCGGCCAGGGCCGGGTCCAGGACCGCGGCTCGCCGGCTGGCGCTGCTGTGCGAGGACGCGGGCGAGCTGGCGGCGGCGCGCGAGTGGCACCGCCAGGCGGCCGGCGACGGCGACGTGGCCTCGGCGTACGATCTCGGCTTCCTGGCGTACTCGGCCGGCGAGGACGAGGAGACCGTGCGCTGGTGGGAATACGCGGCCAGGGGCGGCCACGCCGAGTCCGCGTACTGCATGGGCCTCTACCTGCACGCCAGCCGCGACCCCGAGGGCGCGGAGGTCTACTACCGGCTGGCCGCCAAGAGCGAGCACCCGGGCGCCGCCTCCCGGCTCGGCGGGGTCGCGCTGTCCAGGGGCGACCTGCGTACGGCCCGCGCCTGGTTCGAGCGGGCCGCGGCGGCGGGGCGCATCGAGGGCCAGCGGATGGCCGGGTTCGTGTGCGTGGAGTTGGGCGACTGCGCGGCGGCCAGCCACTGGTTCGGCAGGGCGGCGGCCGGCGGGGACGCCGAGTCGGCCTACGACTACGGCCTGCTGCTCATCGCCGAGTTCGGCGACCTGGCCGGGGGGCAACACTGGTTCCGGCAGGCGGCGCGGGCCGGGCACCACGGGGCCGCCGTCGAGCTGGGCGGACTGCTGTCGGTGGCCGGCGAGCACGGCGAGGCGCAGGAATGGTTGTCCGACCCGCCGCCACCCGCGTGGGGGCGGCCCGCCGAGCCCGAGCTGGCCGCCAGGGCCGAGCTGGCCGCGGCCGCCACCGGGCGCCGGGGCGGCGTGCCGCTGGCCGTGGCGGATCTGACGGAGGTCCTGGGCACGTGGGACCTGGTGACCAGGCCGCTGCACGACCATTCGGACGTGATCGGGTGGCTGGTGGCGCGCAGCGGGGTGCACGCGAGCGCGATCGAGCACCTGGCGTCGGTGCGCGGCACGCTGCTGCGCCCGGGCAGCGCGCCGTGGCCGAGCACGGGCGAGATCCAGCACGTCCTGGCCACCGCCCGCGACCTGCGGCGACGGCTGGGTGTGCGTTAGCGCTGTCCCAGGTGGAACAGGTGGCCTGCGTCGTCCTTGAAGACCGCTGACCAGCCCCAGGGCTCCTGCTTGGGCTCCTGGGTGAACTCGACGCCGCGCGCCGCGAGCTCACGATGCGTCTGGACGATGTCGTCGGCGTGGAACAGCACGTAGTTGGGCATGTCCTTGGCCAGCCCGGGCCAGTTGGGGTCGGCCTTGAAGATGACCAGCCGGGCGCCGCCGCCCGGCGGCTCGACCTCGATCCAGCGGTCCGCGCCGTACGGCATGTCGGTGGTGACCTTGAAGCCCATCTTGCCGGTCCAGAAGTCGACCGCCTGCTGCTGGTCCTCGACGTAGATGGTGACCTGGCTGATGCTGAGCGCCATCGCTCCCCCTAAGGTTGTATCCAAGATGGATATAACCACTGTGGTGCTATCGTGTCAATCATGCTCACGGCCGCCGGGTTCCACGTGCTCCTCGCGCTGGCCAGCGGTTCCGGGCATGGTTACGCGGTGATGCGGTTCGTCGAGGAGGTCAGCGGCGGCGCGGTCCGGCTGGGTCCCGGCACGCTCTACCGGACCATCAGCCGCCTGGTGGCCGACGGCCTGGTGGTGGAGTCCGAGGAGGGCGACCCGGCGGCGCCGCACGACGCCAGGCGGCGCTACTACCGGCTGACCCCGCAGGGTGAGCAGGCCGCGCGGACCGAGGCGGCGCTGCTGGCCCGCCTGGTGACGGCGGCGAGAGAGGCAGGGCTGATCACATGACATCGCTTCGGCCGCAGGGGTTGTGCCCCCATCTGTTCGTGATCGACGCCGAGGCGGCCATCGCCTTCTACCGCGAGGGGCTCGGGGCGGTGGAGGTGTTCCGCAACACATTGCCCACCGGGGTGATCCTCTTCGTGGAGCTGCAGCTCGGCGCGGGGCGGCTGCTGGTCAGCGAGGAGACGCCCGCGCTCGGCGCCTTTGCCCCGCCGACGCTGGGCGGGAGCCCGGTGCTGATCCTGCTGGAGGTGGCCGACCCGGACGCGGTGGCCGAGCGGGCGGTGGCGGCGGGGGCCGAGGTGGAGCTGCCGGTGCGGGAGATGTTCTGGGGCGAACGGTACGGCGTGTTGCGCGACCCGTTCGGGCACCGGTGGGCGGTGACGACGGCCAGGGAGCAGCTCACCCCGGACGAGATCGTGGAGGGCACGGCGGCCGAGCCGTACCCTCCTGACTAGACCAGCTCGGACACGGGCGTGTAGGGCAGTCCGAGCGCCTCGGCGACCGGCTGGTTGGTCAGCAGGCCGTCGTGCGTGTTGAGCCCGCCCGCGAGCCCCTTGTCCTTCTGCAGCGCCTCGCGCCAGCCCAGGTTGGCCAGCTTGACCGCGTACGGGAGGGTCGCGTTCGTCAGGGCGTACGTGGAGGTGTTGGCCACGGAGCCCGGCATGTTGGCCACGCAGTAGAAGACCGAGCCGTGCACCTTGTACGTGGGCGCGGCGTGCGTGGTCGGGCGCGAGTCCTCGAAGCAGCCGCCCTGGTCGATGGCGATGTCGACGAGCACCGAGCCCGGCTTCATGCGCGAGACCAGGTCGTTGGAGACCAGCGTCGGGGCCTTGGCGCCGGGGATCAGCACCGCGCCGATGACCAGGTCCGCCTGCAGGACCTCCTGCTCGATCGCGTACGACGTCGAGACCAGGGTCTTGAGCCGGCCCTGGTAGATGGCGTCGATGAAGCGCAGGCGGTCGACGTTCGTGTCGAGCACGGTCACGTCAGCACCCATGCCGACGGCGATCTGGGCCGCGTTCAGCCCGGACACGCCGCCGCCGATCACGACCACCTTCGCGGGCGCCACGCCGGGCACCCCACCGGGCAGGACGCCCCGCCCGCCGTTGAACCGCATCAGGTTGTACGCGCCCACCTGCGGCGCCAGCCGGCCCGCGACCTCGGACATCGGGGCCAGCAGCGGCAACGCGTTGCCCACCTGCACGGTCTCGTACGCGATGCCCGTCGTCTTCGCGCCGAGCAGCGCGTCCGTGCACGGGCGGGAGGCGGCCAGGTGCAGGTACGTGAACAGCACCAGGCCCGCACGCAGCCGGTGGTACTCCTCGGCGATCGGCTCCTTCACCTTGAGCACCATGTTCGCCTCGCCCCAGACGGCGTCGGCACTGTCGAGGATCTTCGCACCCGCCGAGAGGTACTCCTCGTCCGTGATGTGCGAGCCCAGGCCCGCGCCTCGCTGGACGAGTACGTCGTGGCCGTTGCGCACCAGTTCGTGCACGCCTGCCGGGGTGGCGGCGACACGGTATTCGTGGTTCTTGACCTCGGCGGGAACGCCGATCTTCATGAGTGGATCCTTTCGCGAACCAGCACGCCGTCGTACCGGATTGAGGGTCTTAGAGGCGCGCCCACGCCTCGGTGAGCACGTTTCGGAGAATGGAGCCGATCTCGTCGAACTCCTTGGGGCCCGCGATCAGCGGCGGCGACAGCTGGATGACGGGGTCGCCGCGGTCGTCGGCGCGGCAGTAGAGGCCCGCCTCGAACAGCGCCTTCGACAGGAACCCGCGCAGCAGCCGCTCCGACTCCTGGGCGTTGAACGTCTCCTTGGTGGTCTTGTCCTTGACCAGCTCGATGCCCCAGAAGTAGCCGGCGCCGCGCACGTCGCCGACGATCGGCAGGTCGCGCAGGCCGTCGAGGGTGGCCTTGAACAGCGGCTCGTTCTCCGTCACGTGGCCGAGCAGGTCCTCGCGCTCGAAGATGTCGAGGTTGGCCAGCGCGACGGCGGACGAGACCGGGTGGCCGCCGAACGTGTAGCCGTGCGCGAACATGGTGTCGCCGTTCTTGAACGGCTCGAACAGCCGCTCGTGCGCGATCATGGCGCCGATGGGCGAGTAGCCGCTGGTCAGGCCCTTGGCGCAGGTGATGATGTCCGGCACGTAGTCGAACTTCTGGCCGCCGAACATGGTGCCGAGCCGGCCGAAGGCGCAGATGACCTCGTCGGAGACGAGCAGGACGTCGTACTCGTCGCAGATCTCGCGCAGCCGCTGGAAGTAGCCGGGAGGGGGCGGGAAGCAACCGCCGGCGTTCTGGACGGGCTCGGCGAAGACGGCGGCCACCGTGTCGGGGCCCTCCATCTCGATGGCGCGGGCCACCCGCTCGGCGGCCCAGAAGCCGTACTCCTCGGGCGTCATGCCCTTGATGCCGGAGATCTCGTCGGCGCGGTAGTGGTTGGTGTTGGGCACGCGGATGGAGCCGGGCACGAGCGGCTCGAACATCTCCTTGAGCGCCGGGATGCCGGTGATCGACAACGCGCCCTGCGGGGTGCCGTGGTAGGCGATCTGGCGGCTGATGACCTTGTGCTTGAGCGGCTTGCCGACCAGCTTGTAGTACTGCTTGGCCAGCTTCCACGCCGACTCGACCGCCTCGCCGCCGCCGGTGGTGAAGAAGACGCGGTTCAGGTCACCGGGAGTGTACGTTGCCAGGCGCTGGGCCAGCTCGGCCGCCTTCGGGTGCGCGTAGGACCACAACGGGAAGAAGGCCAGCTCCTGGGCCTGCTTGGCGGCGGCTTCGGCCAGCTCCTGCCGCCCGTGGCCGACCTGGACCACGAACAGCCCGGCCAGGCCGTCGAGGTAGCGCTTGCCGTGGATGTCGTAGACGTAGGACCCCTCACCACGCACGATGGTCGGGATCTCGGACTGCTGGTAGGCGCTGTGCCTGGTGAAGTGCAACCACAGGTTGTCTTGCGCGGCCTTGAGGACGTCGTTTTCCGGCTGCGTCATGGTTATCTTCCCTCGTGTCTGAACTTCCCACAGTCTGCATGCTCACCTGCGGTTTGCCAAGCGAATCGGTCGCAGCACTATGCAGGATAATCGAGATCCGCAGAACCCCAATGTAACGACGACGAAATCCGCATGTAGATTGGCGCGCGGGTCATGCCGGTATCCGCACTGCGGAGCCTTCTGTGATCCAATGAGAGCAAAATGCCCAGAACCGGTTCCCAACAGTCGAGAACCGCAGAGAACAACCCCGGGGGACCGTCCCGTGACTCCTGACCAGATCGAGAGCGCTGTCGCTGCCGCGATGCCACAGGCCGTCGAGGAGCTCAGGCGGCTCGCCGCCATCCCGTCCGTGGCCTTCCCCGGACACCCGGAAGAGCCGGTGTTCGCCGCCGCCGCGATGACCGAGGAGCTGCTGCGTTCCGTCGGCCTGCCGCGCGTCCAGCAGGTCGCCGTGGAGGGCAGCTTCCCCGCCGTCTACGGCGAGGCCCCCGCCCCGCCCGGCGCGCCCACCGTCCTGCTCTACGCGCACTACGACGTGCAGCCCGCCGGTGACCCGGCCGCGTGGCGCACACCGCCGTTCGAGCCGACCCTGATCGACGGCCGGCTGTACGGGCGGGGCTGCGCGGACGACAAGTCGGGCCTCATCTCGCACATCACCGCCCTGCGGGCCTTCCAGGGGCGGTTCCCCGTGGGCATCAAGGTCATCATCGAGGGCCAGGAGGAATACGCGGGCGAGCGCCTGGAGGCGTTCGTGGAGCGCAACCCCGACCTGCTGCGGGCCGACGCCATCGTGGTGGCCGACACCGGCAACCCGCGCGTCGGCGACCCGGCGGTCACCACGTCGCTGCGGGGCATGGCCGCGTTCACCATCGAGGTCCGCACGCTGCGCGAGGCGGTGCACAGCGGCTCGTTCGGCGGCGCCGCCCCGGACGCGCTGGCAGCCCTGATGCGCATGCTGACCTCGCTGCACGACGACAACGGCGACATCCGCGTCCCGGGGCTGCCGCGGGGCAACTTCCTGGGGCAGGGGCCGTCGGAGGAGGAGTTCAGGAAGACGGCGGGCGTGCTCGACGGGGTCTCGCTGGTGGGCTCGGGTTCGCTGGCGGACCGGTTGTGGTCGTCGTACGCGATCACGGTGACCGGCCTGGACGTGCCGACGGTGTCCGGGGCCGTGAACGCGGTCCAGCCGGCGGCGCGGGCCCGGGTAACGGTGCGCGTGCCTCCGGCCGGGGACCCGAAGACGACGGTCAACGCGGTGGTGGAGTTCCTGCGGCAGGTGGCGCCGTGGGGGGCGCAGGTGGCGTTCGGGGACTTCACGGTGGGGTCCGGCTACCAGGCGGACTCGGGCGGCAAGGCCCGCGCGGCCCTGAACCGGGCGATGGAGCGCGCCTTCGGCCGGCCGCCTCGGGACGTGGGCGCGGGCGGGTCGATCCCGCTGGTGAACACGCTGCTGAAGCAGTTCCCCGCGGCGGAGATCCTGCTGTTCGGGGCGGAGGACGAGGACGCGGCCATCCACGCGCCCAACGAGCGGGTTGACCTGGAGGAGCTGCGCCGGGTGGCCACCACGGAGGCCCTTTTCCTGCGCGAGCTGAGCCTCCCCTCGGCACTGGGCATCTAGTCCCGGCCCGAAACTGGGCGAGCGGCGATGAGTTTCGCTGTGCTCACCGGTCTAACCCGATGAGCACCGCGAAAAGGAGGCCCGAAGTGGGCGAACAAGTGAGCATCACCGGCGTGCGGACCATCGGCGTACCCGTCACCGACCAGGACCGCGCCGTTGACTTCTTCGTGGGCGTACTGGGGTTGGAGAAGCGCCTGGACGCCCCGCTCGAGCAGCTCGGCGGGCGGTGGATCGAGGTGGCGGCCCCGGGATCGGCCACTTCGATCGCGCTCATTCCGGCGTCCCCGAAAGTGCCGGCCGGCGTCGAGACGGGGATCCGGCTCACGGCGACGGACGCCGCAGCGCTGCACAAGGAGCTGGTGGCGCGCGGGGTGGACGTGGGCGAGCTGCTGTTGTGGGCCGGCGTCCCGCCGATGTTCGGCTTCCGCGACCCGGACGGCAACGGTTTCGAGATCGTCGAGTAGCCCCGCTCACCACTGGGCCATCAGGGATGCCGTGGCCATCCGGCACCAGCCCGGGCTGGACTAGGCACGTCGGTGCACGAGCCGGAGGCCCGTCTCCACCAGGACCCAGCCCAGGCGCGTCTCCCAGGTTACGGATGGCCGTCGTTCCCGGCGGTGGCGCGCCGCCTCGGCTTGCAGTTCGCGGGCTCGCACGCGCTCGACGTACAGGTATAACTCTGGATACATCACCCCTCCTCAGGTACGGAACGGAAAGCCGTACGTGTGCACGACGACGTTCTCCCGGCCCTCCGTGTCGCCCGCCTCGCGGGCCGAAGTCCCGTGGGCCCGCCACTTCATCACGATCTCGTTGATCTCCTCGCCGAGCCGCCGCAGCTCCTCGGCCGTGAGCGCCATCGGGTATTCGGAGCTGAACGCCGCGCTGCGCCAGTCGTCCGGCCAGGCCGCCTGCGTGTCGAGGTAGCTCTCGTACATCTCGTTGCGCTGGCGGGCGTGCATGCGCGACACGGCCATGTGGACGGCGGCGCGCTCGGGGGCGTCGCGGAAGTCCTCGTCCCTGGTGCTGATGGCGGTGGCCGTGGGCTGCCACCAGCGTTCCCTGGCGTCCCCGCGGCCCTCTTCCGCCTCCTCGATGATGCCGTGCTTGGCCAGCTTGCGCAGGTGGTAGCTGACCAGCGAGACGGCCTCGTCGACCTGGTCGGCGAGTTGCGAGGCGGTCGCCGTGCCCGCGACGTTGAGGGCGCGGTAGAGCTTCATGCGCAGCGGGTGCCCCAGGGCCTTGAGCGTGTCGAGGTCCTTGATGCGGTGGGTCTTCTCGGCAGGCATGGCACCAGCCTAGAAGCGAAAGAGAATTTTCGCAAATAAATTTTCGTATCTAGCAGCGCCAGCGCGTCTGGCTGTAGACGCCCTTGCGGAAGCCCAGCACCTTGTCCGGCGCGACCGCGAACACCAGAGCCGCCTCGGCGCTGAACCGCGCGTCCAGCTTCGTGGTCGGTTCCATGATCGCTCCTTCGGTACGGCGTGCGCATGAACAGACTCGCCCGGCGTCAGGAACTCATCGCGGGGCCCGGAAATCGGCGCACTATCCCGTCACCACCGACGTCCCCGGGCCCTCGGCCAGGTGTCAGGATGGGACGTATCGCCGTCAAGCCGGCCTGGGTGGGGGTGCTGGCCTTCCAGACGCGCCTGCCCGGCTCATGATCTGGAGGTATGCACAATGGCGACGTTCGCGCTGATCCACGGCGGCGGAGGCTCCGCCTGGGACTGGCACCTGCTGGAGGCCGAGCTGCGCGGCCGCGGCCATGACGTGGTGGCGGTGGACCTGCCGGTCGAGGACGAGTCGGCCAGCCTGCTCGACTACGCCGACAGCGTGGCCGCGGCCGTCGGGGAGCGCCGCGACCTGGTCGTGGTGGCGCATTCGTGGGGCGGCTTCGTCGGCCCGCTCGTGTGCGCCCGGATTCCCGCCGAGCTGCTGGTGCTGGTGACGGCCATGATCCCGGCCCCCGGGGAGCCGCCGTCCGACTGGTGGGGCAACACGGGGTTCGGCCACAAGGACATGGACGACCCCATCGGGTTGTTCCTGCACGACGTGCCCAAGGAGCTGGCGGAAGAGCTGCTGACGAAGGGGCGCAACCACGCCGACAAGGCGCTGGCGGAGCCGTGGCCGCTGGACAAGTGGCCGGACGTGCCGACCAGGTTCCTGCTGTGCCGCGACGACCGGTTCTTCACGCCCGACTTCATGCGCGAGGTCGTACGCGACCGGCTCGGCATCACGCCCGACGAGATCGACGGCAGCCACTCGCCCATGCTGGCCAGGCCCGCGGAGCTGGCCGACCGGCTGGAGGGTTACCTGACGGGCAGGTCGTAGACGCGGCGCACGCTGCTGCCCAGCCTGCTCACGTCGGCGCCGTACACGTGCAGCGACACCCCGACCTCCGCGCTGATGTTGCGCACCATGTGGATGTCCCCCGGCGGCGCGAACCCGCTGACCTCGCCCGGCCGGTTGTCCGCCCGCCCGATCTCCACCAGGTGGTCGCCCATGTCCCGGTAGAGGGTCTCGTGCTCGATGCCGCTGAGGATGCCGAACGTGCACCAGGACACGTGGTCGTGGATCACCGTGTACTGGCCGGGGCGCCACACGACCGCGACGATCGAGAAGTCGTCCCGCGCGTGCAGCAGGTGGGAGACGTACGTGTCGGGTGAGCCCTCGCGTTCTTGCGGGGTGAGGAGGCCGAGGCCGGGGAGGCGGTCGCGGAGCAGGTCGGCGACGGCGTAGGCGGTCTCGCGGGGCGTTCGCCGCAGGCCGACGATCTCGGAGATGCCGGACACCAGTGCGTCGAGTCCGGGTCTGGCGGTGGTGATGGTCGCCATATCCATGGTATTCCCCTAGGGAAAGACGATAACCTGACTTCCCTCTCTACGGTGCTACGTCCTGACCGATAGGTCCAACAGAAGTTTTCTGGGCCATACATAGATACGATTGATGAATGCTCGATGTCGTACGCCTGCGCGTCCTCGTCGCGATCGCTCGCAAGGGCTCGCTGACCGCGGCCGCCAAAGAGCTCCACTACTCCCAGCCCTCGGTCAGCCACCACCTGTCCCGGCTGGAGGCGGAGACCGGCGCCCGGCTCGTACAGCGGGTGGGGCGCGGCATCAGGCTCACGGAGGCGGGCCGGCTGCTCGCCGAGCGGTCCGCGGAGATCATCGGCCGCCTCGACGCCACGGCCGAGGAGCTCGCCGCGCACGTGGGGCTGCGTTCGGGGCGGGCGCGGCTGGCCGCCTTCCCCTCCGCGCTGGGCACGTTCATCCCGAAGGCGGCCGGGCTGCTGGCCCGCGCCCACCCCGGGCTGCGCCTGCAGCTCACGGAGACCGAGCCGCCGGAGGCGCTCAGGCTGCTGCGCGCGGGGCGGGTGGACGTGGCGGTGATCTTCCGGTACGACGACACCGCCCCCGAGGACAACGGCCTGCACCTGGTCCACCTGCTCGACGACCCCAGCTACCTGGTGGCGAACGGCCCGGCGGGCGAGCCGGCCGACCATGCGGAGTCCTCGTGGATCGCGGGGTGCGACCGGTGCCGCAGCCACCTGCTGGACATCTGTGAGAAGGCGGGGTTCGAGCCGCGGATCTCGTTCACCAGCGACGACATCGTGGCCGTGCAGGCGCTGGTGGCGGCGGGCCTGGGCCTGACGATGCTGCCGGGGCTCGCGCTCAGGGCCCACCGCAACCCGGACGTGGAGGTGGCAGAGGTGCCGGGCTCGACCAGGCACGTGTACGCCGCCGTCTACGGCGAACCACCCCATCCCCCGGCCACGGAGGCACTGGTGAAGGCCCTGCGAGAAAGCCTTTGACGCCAGCCCTACGATGGCCCCATGCCGGACATTCCAACACTTGCCGTCTTCTGCGCGGCCACCCTCGGGCTGCTGCTGGTGCCCGGGCCGGCGGTCCTCTACATCGTCACCAGGAGCGTCTCGCAAGGCCGCTCGGCGGGCCTGATCTCGGTGCTCGGCGTGCATACGGGCTCACTGGTGCACATCGGCGCCGCGGCCCTGGGCATCAGCGCGCTGCTGGCCGCCTCGGCCACGGCGTTCACCGTGGTCAAGTACGTGGGCGTGGCCTACCTGCTCTGGCTCGGCGTACGCAAGCTGATGCGGCGGGGTGAGACCGAGGAGCCGATCGAGCTGCGGGTGCAGTCGAAGCGGCGGTTGTTCTGGGAGGGGTTCGTGGTCAACGTGCTCAACCCGAAGACGGCCATCTTCTTCCTGGCGTTCCTGCCGCAGTTCACCAACCCCGACGTGGGGCCGGTCGGGCCGCAGATCCTGTTGCTCGGGCTGTTGTGGCTGGTGCTCGGGATGGCTTCGGATGGCACGTACGCGATGCTCGCCTCGGCCCTGGCCGGTCGGGTACGCAGGTCGACCCGTGCGCGGCGGCGGCTGGACGTGGGCAGCGGGCTCGTGTACCTGGGGCTGGCGGCGTGGCTCACGACCGAGAAGGCCTGACAAGCCAGGAAATTTCCGTTCCATAGTGCGATAGTGAGATCTGATCGAGGACGGCACGTCGGGAAGTACCACATAGGCGGACCCCATGGACACGCCACCGCACCGCCTCGGGCTCGAACGGGTCGTCGAGGTCTACTCGGGTCACGACGACCTCGTCGGGGTGACCGGGTCTGGTTATGTGATCGGTGCCGATCTGGTGCTGTCCTCCGGGCACGTGGTGGATCCCGATGCGCCGTGTCAGGTACGCGCGCCGTGGTCTGCTCGGTGGGTGGCGGCCGAGCAGGTGTGGCGGGGGCGCGGCGAGGCGGGCGCGGTGCTGCTGCGGGTGGCCGATTCGCCGTGGCGCGAGGTGCCGGGGATCGACCACGTCCGCTGGGCCAGGCCTGATCAGCAGGGCCGCTACCGGTTGCGCTGCGTGGCCAGGGGGTTTCCGGGGCACCGGGCTGATCCGCAGGCCGCGGAGACGTTGTCCGGGCTGGTCGAAGCCCCTACGGGCGCGGTGTCGAAGGCGCTGACGGTCAGCGTGCTCAGCCCCGAGGCGGTGCCCGCCTCGCTCTGGCGGGGCATGTCGGGCGCCGTGCTGCTCGCCGAGCCCGCCGGGCAGCTCATCGGCGTGATCGCCGGGTACGCTCAGCGCCGCTTGGACGCCGTACCGGTGACCGCGCTGCTGAGCGACGAGCGCTTCCGCGAGCTGGCGGGCGTGGCACCCGGCCGGCTCGAAACGGTCGCGGAGGGCGACCCGGCGGTGATCCTGCCCGGCATGCTGGCTCCGGCCCGTGAGAAGTTGCCGCAGGACTGCCCGGACTGGCCGCTGCTGATGGCGCGGCACGCGGTGGTGCCGTTCATGGGGAGAGACGAGGAACTGGCGGCCCTGCGTGCCTGGGCCGCGGAACCGTCCGCCCTGTCGATCGCGGTGCTGACCGGCCGGAGCGGCACCGGCAAGACCAGGCTGGCGGGCGAGCTGTGCACGGAGCTGGCAGCGGCCGGCTGGGACGCCGGATTCCTCCCCCTGACCTCCGTCTGCGCGCCCCTGGCCGCGCGAGCCACAAGCCTGGCCGCCCTGCGCCCGACGCTGCTGGTCATCGACCACCCGGAGCCGTCTTCACCGCTGGTGGGAGAGCTGGTACGGCGGCTGGCCAAGCATGAACGCAACCCCCGGATCCGGCTTTTACTGCTGGCCCGTGAGCCCGGCGACGCCGAGTGGTGGCGGCGGCTCGACACGGCGTCGGGCGGCTGGCTACGGCGCCTCAACACCACGACCGTCCAGCTCAACGCCCACCCTTTGACGCTTACCGAACGCACCGAGCACGCGCTCGGGGCCATGAATGCCTTCGCGCCCAGCCGCGCCGCCCTGCCTGCCCCGCCCCGTCTCGACGACCCCGAGTACGGTCTGCCGCTCCGCGTCCATCTGGCCGCTTTGTTGCGCCTGCGCGACGGGGACGAGGAGGCGGGGCGTTCGCACGGCTCCGACGCCGAGGCGAGCACGGAGCCGATGCGCCTACGCGGTGACAGCGGCGGGCCGACGTCCCTGAGCGGTGGCGGCGGCGAGCCGATACCGCTGTTCGGTGGTGGCGCACAAGTGGGTGATGGGCTGCTCAGCCGGTTCCTCGCGCGTGAGTGCGACCAGTGGGCGCGGGTCTGGCCCGACGGGCACGAACGCGTGGACGGCGTGACGGCGCGGCAGGCCGTGGCGGTGCTCACGCTCAGCGCGCCCACGCCCGCCGAGTTGCCCGGCCTGCTGACGGCCGTGCCGGGGCTGCACAGCCGGGCGATGAGCGCGGCCGGGCTCCGCGGGCGCACCTTGCACGTGGCCGCCTGGCTGGGCCGGATCTTTCCTGGTGGCGAACGGCTGGCGCCCCTTGGCCCGGACCTCGTGGCCGAGCAGCTCCTGGCCGAGACGGAGGATCTGGACGCGCTCGTACTCGCCGTACACGATCATGAAGGTCGCACGGTCGAGCACCTCGTGCGGCTGCTCGACGTCCTGCGGCTGTCCGCCAACAGGGAGCCGGTCAGGTCGGCCCTGCGGTCGCTGGTCGCGGCGAGGATCGGCGCGCTGGTCACGGAGGCCGCGGCGGCGCCCGCCACCCGGCTCGGCGACGTGCTCAACGCCGCGCTCGACCTGTTCCCGGGCGACCGCGAACTCGCCGCGGCCGTTGCCACACAACCAGAGGCGATCGGGGCCGGTGCTGCGCTGTCAGTGCGGCGGGATGTGCGGTTTGGGTTGCGGGCGCTCGATGTGACGCTTGGTGAGCTGATCGTGCGGCATCGCCGGGCCACGGGTGAGCGGATCTTGTTGGCGAGAGCTCTGTCGGTGTTGTCCGGGCGGCTGGCTGCTGTGGGCAGGGTGGGTGAGGCGGTCGTCGTGGCCGCGGAGTCCGCTGAGATCTTCGCCGCCGCTCCCCCGTACGAGGAGGCGGCCGGGCGGGCGGAGGCGCTGTTCAACCTGGCCGCGGGCCTGCTGCTGGCGGGCGAGTCCGGCGGCGCGCTCAAGCCCGCGCAGGAGGCGGCGGCCAGGTTCCGCATCCTGGCAGAGGACGATCCGGGGTACGCCGGGGAGGCCGCGCGGGCGCATCACAACCTGGCGTGCGCGCTGCTGGAGGTCGGTCGCCTGGGCGAGGCCGTCGAGGCGTTCGAGGCGGCGGGTGGTGACACCGAGTTCGCCGCGAACCTGGCAGGCGTCCTGTCCGTGCTACCACCGATCCACGCGGACCAGGCCACCACCCAGGCACCGGACGCATCGCCGGGCGCGACGCGGCAACCGCCGGCCGCGGGTGCGGCGCCCGAACCGCTGGCGCCGTTCGAGGAGGCGGGCGCGGGCGCGCTGCCAGAGTTGGCCGCGGGTCTCGCCGTCGCCGCCACCAGCGCCGTCAAGAACGCCGCCCCCACGAACCGGGACGTGGCCCACCGTCTCCACCTCCTGGCCGACTGGCTGGCGGGGCGGGACAGGGCGGCCGATGCGCTCGTTCCGGCCGCCGAGGCCGTCGTGCGGTTGCGTGGCCTGGCAAGTTCGGAGCCCGGACTTCGGTACCTGCTCGCGGAGGCCGCCGGCCTGCTGTCCAGGCTCCATGCTCGCCGGGATGACCTGGACGCCGCCGTGCGGTCCGCCGCGGAGGCCGTACGGAATCTGCGTGCGCTGGTCGCGCTGGAGCCCGACGAGCACCGCCCCCACCTGGCCGGGCAGTTGCTCGACCTGGGTGAGCTGTTGCTGGTCGACGACCGGGCTGAGGAGGCGCTCGGTCCGTTGCAGGAGGCCATGAGCGTGGCGGCGGAGCGGCACACCGCCACGCAGGCCAGAGCCAGGCAGCTGCTCGGCCTGTGCCTGGACGAGATCGGCCGGCCCGTGGACGGTCTGGCGCAGTTGGAGATCGCCGCCGAGTTGTACGACGTGCTGGGCGCGGAGGGTGACCTCTACCTGGGCCAACGGTCCGAGGTGGGGGTCAGGCTGAGGCGGCTGCAGTCGGTGCTGACCGTCGATCATGAACGGCTCGGGAGGATGCGGCCGGCCGGTGAGCGTGGTGACGAGCGGCCCTGGATGCTGGCGCTGGTCAGCGAGCGGCCGCCGGAGGAGGCCGTGGTCAGGGCGGAGCAGTTGCTGGCCGAGCGGAGGAAGGTCGTCGAGAGTGCGGGTTCGCCGGGAGTTGAGGAGATTCATGCGTATCTCTCCGCTCAGGCCATGCTTGCCCGGGTCTGGGCGGACGTGGGGCGGGCGGCGGATGGATTCGTGCTCGCGATGCAGGCCGCTGAGCTGCTGCAGCGGCACGCCTGGCCTGACCGGCCAAACGCAATCGCCGCGCCTGACCGGCCGCACGCGACCACCGGGCCCGACCGGCCGCATGCGATCGCCGTGGGCATGGTCGCGGCGGCGCTCGGGCGCACGCTCGTGGCGCTCGGCCGGCACAAGGAGGCCATACCGCATCTGCTCACCGCCATCGAGTCCTACGAGCCACAGACCGGGACGAGCCTCGCGTTCAGGTTGGAGCTGGCCGAGCTGGTGATCCTTGAGACGGTCGCGTTGTCCCGCGCCGCCTGCCCGTCCGACGCCGAGTCGGCCGCCGACCGGCTCGTCGACCTGTACGCCGAGCTCGTGTCCGAACGGTTCCAACCTCCCCTCGCCCTCGCCGGGGCGCTGCGGCTCCAGGCCGGGATCCGCTTCACCAGGCAGAACGTGGAAGGCGCACGCCAATCCGTCACCCGGGCGCTGGAAGTCATGCCGTCGGAGCCCGCCGAACACCTGCTCACCGCCACCTGCCTGGAGCTCGGCGGCCTGTGCCTGGCCGAATCGCACGACAACGAGGCGGCCGGGGCGAAGCTGGCCGAGGGCACCGCCTTGCTGGAAGAGCAGCGGTCCGTCCCGCCCGATCTGGTCAACGTGCATCTGCTGGCTCTGATCCGGCTGGCCAGGCTGCGGGTCGAGGAGGAAGGACCGGCTGCGGGAGTCGGGCTGCATGCCCGCATACTGCAAATCCGGCCGCTACCCGGGGCGGAGGTGCTCGACATCCTCATCGAGGAGCTGTCCGGTTATCTGGATGACATGTCCGGTGCGGATCCGGCTGGGCTGCTGCCGTCGCTCACCTCGTTCACTGACGCGCTGGAGCGGGAGGTGCCGCTGAGCGGCGACCCCGAGGTGCATGACAGGTTCGGGGAGTGTCTGGCCCGGTTCAGCGACGCCGCGGCTCGGGAGGGTGACGCCGCGAGTGCGGCACTGGGCGCTGAGCTGACCGTTCGGGTCTACAGGGAGCTCGCCGCCGTCTCCAGCGAGTACCGTGGCCGCCTCGGCATGGCGCTGGCCGCCCTGGCCCGCCTGGCGAACGCCGCCGCAACCGCTCCGAGTCGTGCCGCCCCAGCCGGTCCGGTTCACCCGGAGCTCGCCGTGCTGGAGCAGGCCGTCGATCTGCTCGGCGCCGGGGAGCCGGGCAGGCCGCTGGCCGACACCTTGAACCTCTACGCCGTCAAGCTGCTCGAACAAGGCCGCCCCGTCGAAGCCCTGGCCCACTGCGAGCGGGCCGCCGATCTCTGCGACGAGCTGGACGACCCCGCCGTCGCGGCCGCCACCTACGCCCGGCTCGGCGCCGCACTGGCGCTGCTCGACCGCCCGCAGGCCGCCCTGGAGGCGATCACCTGGTCGCTGGCCGAACTTAACCGGGCCCAAGAGGAGCAGCCGCACATACGGGCTCAGGCCATCCAGGTACGCGGGCAGGTGCTACGGGCGTTCGGCAGGAGGCAGGAGGCGCTGGCGCACCTCGTGGAGGCCGTACGGCTGTTCGCCCGGCTGCCGGACCCGCTGGCCGCGGCCGAGACCGCCGCAGTGGTCGCCGACGACCTGATGGCCGAAGGGCGCCCCGAGGAAGCCGCCGAGTACGCCGGTATCGCCACGACCGGCCACCCCGAGGGCACCGTCAAGCACGCGCTGGCCACCCAGCGGCTCGCCAGGTGCCACATGATGCTCGGCGCGCTGGCCGCGGCCAACACGCTGGTGGAAGGCCTGATCCCGCAGGCCAGGAGGTCGCCGGACGATCTCACGTACCGGGCGATCCTGGCCGACTCGCTGGCGCAGAGCTCCGAGCTGCTGCCGCTGCTGCGGCTGGACGGCGGGACGGAGGCCGAGGCGAGGGCGCGGGAGGCCATCGCGATCTACGACGAGCTGCTGACCACCGGCATGAACGCGCAGGCCCTGCACACCAGCCGGGCCGGAGCCTGCCTCACGCTGGCGGCCGCGCTGCGGATGCGGGACCTGGCCGCGGACGCGGTCCAGCCGTTGCGGGAGGCGGTCGCGGCGCTGGAGCGGTTCGCGCCGGGCAACCCGCTGCAGGCGGGGCTGCTGTCCAGGGCGATGCTCATGCTGGGCGACGCGCTCATGGAGGCGGGCCGGGCCTTGGAGGCGGGACTCGTCTTCCACCGTGGCACGCAGGTGACGCGTGACGAGCTCTCCAGGGCCGTGGCGCACGCCAGGCTCGGCTTCTGCCAGCAGGAGCTGGGCAGGGACGACGCCGCCGACGCCGCCCTGCGGGTCTCGGCCGGCCTCCTCCGCGACCTGGTCCCCGAACAGAGGGACCTGGCCGAGCTGCTCGATGACGTGCTGCGCGGCAGGCTGAGGATCCTGGAGAAGGCCGGCGATAGCGACGAGCTGCGGGCGGTCGAGGACGAGCTACACCGCCTCACAAACCGGTAGCCTCCACGGTCTCTCTGGCCCACCGGTAATCCGCCTTCCCGGCGGGGGAGCGCACCATCTCCGCCACGAACGCGTACGAACGAGGCACCTTGTACCCCGACAACAGCTTCCTGCAGTGTTCGTCCAGCTCGGCGGCCGTCACCTCGACCCCCTGGCGCGGCTCGACCACGGCCGCCACCCTGTTCCCCCACCGGTCGTCCGGCACCCCGGTCACCACCGCGTCGAACACCGACGGATGCCCCTTGAGCACCGCCTCCACCTCTTCGGGGAACACCTTCTCCCCGCCGGTGTTGATGCACTGCGACCCCCTGCCGAACACGTTCACGGTCCCGTCGGGATCGACGCTCGCCAGATCGCCGGTCAGCAGCCACCTCGTGCCGGAAGCGTCCGTGACGAACGTGCGGGCTGTCTTCTCCGGGTCGTTGTAGTAGCCGAACGCCACCCGCCCCGACCGGGCGACCGTCCCGAGCTGCCCGGACCCGGGCTCGACGGGCCGCAGCGACTCGTCCAGCACGGCCAGCTTGACCACGGAGTTCGGCTGGTAACGCAGCCCCTTCTCCGGCGAAGAGCCGGCCACGCCCGAGGCCGTGTAGCCGGACTCGGTGGAGCCGAAGTTGTCCAGGATCATGATGTTCGGGAGCAGCTCCTGGAGGCGGTCGCGGACCGCGCCGGACAGGATCGCCCCGGTCGAGCTGACCACGAACAGCGAGGAGACGTCGTAGCCGCCCTTCTCCAGCGCCTCGGCCAGGGGTCTGGCCATGGCGTCGCCGGTGATGTTCAGGGTGAACACGCGCTCCCGCTCGACCGCCCGCCACACCTCGGCGGCGTCGAACTTGCGCACGTACACCATGGTCGAGCCCATCCACCACGCGATGAACGTGGCCATCTGCGCGGCCCCGTGCATCAGCGGCGGCGCCGCCATCATCACCATGGGGTTGGCCTTGACCGCCTCGTCGACGACCTCATGGGGTGTGGCGCGCGGCTCGCCGTACGGGTTGCCGCCGCCGAAGCCCATGAACAGGTCCTCGACGTGCCACATCGCGCCCTTGGGCATGCCGGTGGTGCCTCCGGTATAGATGATGTACACGTCCTCCCCCGAGCGGGTCGGGAAGCCGCGTTCCGGCTTGCCTCGCTCCAGAGCCAGCTCGTACGGCACCGCCGAGCCGATCGCCGACGCCCCGCCGACCGAGATCAGGTGGTCGAGCAGCGGCGCCTGGTGCACCACGGCGGCCACCCGCGCGTCGAACTCCACGTCGTAGACCAGCGCCCTGATGTCGGAGTCCTGGTATAGGTAGAGCAGCTCGGCCTCGACGTACCGGTAGTTGACGTTGATCGGCACGGCCCTGATCTTCAAGGCGGCGAGCAACCCCGCGACGTACTCGATGCCGTTGTAGAGGTGCAGGCCGACGTGCTGGCCCGGCTGGACGCCGAGGTCCATGAGGTAGTGGGCGAGCCGGTTCGACTCGGCTTCCAGCTCGGCGTAGGTGCGGCGCTCGTCGCCGCAGACGACCGCCGTCCTGTCCCCGATCGTGTCCGCGAGCCCCTCGAACAGGTCAGCGTGGTTGAATTCCATCAGGGCTTCTCCCGTCCGACGATCCACATCGCGAAGAACTGGGCTCCCCCGCCGTAGGCGTGGCCGAGCGCCGTACGGGCGCCGTCCACCTGGTGCTCGCCGGCCATCCCGCGCACCTGCAGCGCGGCCTCGGCGAACCTGATCAACCCCGAGGCCCCGATCGGGTTGCTCGACAACACCCCGCCGGAGGCGTTCCACGGAATGTCACCGTCGAGCGCCGTGGCGCCGGACTCGGTGAGCTTCCATCCCTCCCCTTCCGCCGCGAACCCCAGGTTCTCCAGCCACATCGGCTCGTACCAGGAGAACGGCACGTACACCTCGGCCACGTCGATCTGCCGCCGCGGGTCGGCGATCCCGGCCTGGCCGTAGACGTCGGCCGCGCAGTCCTTGCCCGCCTGCGGGCTGACGGTGTCGCGCCCGGCCCGGAAGATCGGCTCGGAGCGCATCGCGGTGCCGTGCACCCAGGCCGGCGTGCCGGTGACCGCGGACTCGGACGACAGGACGATCGCGCAGGCGCCGTCGCTGGACGGGCAGGTCTCCAGGTAGCGGATCGGCTCCCACAACATCGGCGTGGACTCGACCATCTTCTGGTCGATGCCGGGGATCTTGAGGTGCGCGTAGGGGTTCTTGAGCGCGTTGAGCCGGTCCTTGACCGCCACGAGTGTGCCGACGTGTCCGGGGGCGCCGGATCTGCGCATGTACTCGCGGATGTGCGGCGCGAAGTAGCCGCCCGCGCCCACTACCAGCGACGCGCTGAACGGCAGGTGCGTCGACAGCGCCCAGGTGGCGTTGGACTCCGACTGCTTCTCGAACGCCACCACCAGCACCCGCTCGTGCACGCCCCCCTGGATGAGGCCGGCGCCGACCAGCGCCGTGGAGCCGCCGACGCTGCCGGCCGTGTGCACCCGCATCATCGGCTTGCCCGCCGCGCCGAGCGCGTCCGCCAGGTACGACTCCGGCATCATCACGCCCTCGAACAGGTCCGGCGCCTTGCCGATGACCACGGCGTCGATGTCCTTGAACGTCAGCCCGGCGTCCTCCAGCGCCCGCACCGCCGCCTCGCGCACGAGCCCGGCGATCGACACGTCCCGGCGTTTGGTCGTGTAGTGCGTCTGCCCGACGCCGATGACCGCACAGCGGTTTCCCATCATGCCTCCAGGACGGTCACGAGGTTGTGCTGCAGGCAGGGGCCGCTGGCCGCGTGCCCGACGGTCCGGTGAGCGTCGCCGTCGAGGATGCGTTGCGCCGCCTCGCCGATGCGGATGAGGCCGGTGGCCATGACCGGATTGGCCGCCAGCGGGCCGCCGGACGGGTTGATCACCGTGTCGCCGCCCAGCTCCAGCGCCTCGCGCAGGACGATCTCCTCGTGCGGGAACTGCGCGTGCAACTCGGCCACCTCGACCGGACCCTTGCCGACCCCCGCGGCACGTGCGGCATCGGCCGCGGAAGCCGACAGGGCAAGATCTCGCATACCCAGGTAATGGGGCTCTATGCGATGCGCGATGCCCTTGATATAGGCGGGATCGGAGCAGAGTCGCCCGGCCAGGTCTCCGGTCGCGAGCACGATGGCGGCCGCGCCGTCCGTGATGGGCGGTACGTCGGTCAGTTTCAGCGGTTCGACCGCGAAGTCCGCGCCGTCCGGATCGGGCAGATCGAGCGCGTACGGGTTGCTCCGGCCGTCCGCACGGCTGCGCCGGACGATCTCGTCGAGTTCCTTCCGGTCCGCGCCGACCGCGTTGGCCTGAAGCGCGGCGTAGGAGAGCTGGTCGAGGCCGAGCGGGGCCAGATAGTACGGATCGAGCTGGAGCGTCATGATCTGGCGCAGATCGCCCAGCGACGACTTGCCGAAGCCGTAGACCAGGGCCGAGTCGACGTCGCCGTGCTGGAGGCGTACCCAGGCCTCGTAGAGGGCCCAGGCGCCGTCCATCTCCACGTGGCTCTCGGAGATGGGCGGCCAGGCGCCCAGGGCGTCGAGGGCCGACACGAACGAGAACGGCGCGCCCGCCAGATAGTCACAACTCCCCGAGCAGGTGAAGCCGAACCTCTTCAGCCCGGTGCGCTCCTTGACCTCGTTGATCACCGGCAGGATCAGCTCGGGCTCGGTCAGCCCGGTGTCGTGACCGGTGTGCCGCGTCTGGGCGAACGCGACGATCGCCACCTCTCTCATGACAACTCCACGTCGGGCTCGCCGGTGGGGGCGAACCAGCGGATGTTCGCCATGGACGCCGTGCGCTCACTCTCAGGAACCCAGACCGCCTTGACCCGCATACCCTGACGCACCTCGTGCGCGGGTACGTCCCCGATCAGCGCGATCATGGGGATGTCGGCGTTGTCGAGCAGTATGTACGCCGACACGAACGGCACCTGCGGAGCCCGCGGATCCGGCAGGTTGTTGATGGCGAACGTGGTGATGGTCCCGGTGTCGGGGAGTTCGAGCGTTTCCGTGATGCCGTTTCCGCATTCGGGGCACGACAGGCGGTAGGGCACGTACACCTTGTCGCAGCTCTCGCACCGGCCGCCGAGCAGGACGCCGCGCTCGACGCCCTCCAGGAAGACGCGCAGCGCGCCGCCCGCCTGGAGGCGGTATTCGGCGCGCACGTTGGACACGATCTTCGTGACCTCGGGGACGAAACACGAAATATCGGTTATGTGGCCGGTGGGGCGGTCGCGCCAGACCGGCCAGACCCGCGTACCCGCCTGGAGCGCCTTGGGGTTGCCCGCGTCCACGGCGTGCACCAGCGCGGTGTCGGCGCCGTCGAGCTTGATCAGCGCCCACGCGAAGGGGCGGTCGAGCGGCTGGCTCTCGTGCGGCTCGTGCACCCACGCCCAGGTGGTGACCGTGCCGGCCGGGCCGACCTCGACGTACTCCTCGGTGACCGGCTCGCCCGTCGCGGGGTCGTACTCCAGGGGCGGCACCAGCACCTTGCCCTCGGCCGTGCGCACCCCGACGATGCGGCGGGCGCGTAACTCGCTCAGGAACCGCCCGATCACCGGCCCGGTGGTACGCGTGTAGCCGCCGGGGAACTCCAGGACGTGCTGAGCGACCAGCGGGTCAGATGGCACGGTCGTGTCCCTCCCAGTACGGGGCGCGGAGCTTGCGTTTGAGCAGCTTGCCGTTGGGCTCGCGGGGCATCTCCGCGATGAAGTCGACGCTCTTGGGCCACTTCATCCTGGCCAGGCGGCCCTCCAGCGACGCGATCAGCTCGGCCGCCAGCTCCGGGGAGGGCTCGATCCCGGGCGCGGGCTCGACGACGGCCTTGATCTGCTCGCCCCACTCCTCGTCCGGAATCCCGAACACGGCCACGTCCGCCACCTTCGGATGGACCATGAGCTCGTTCTCGATCTCGGCCGGGTAGATGTTGGCACCTCCGGAGATGATCATGTCGGCCTTGCGGTCGCAGAGGTAGAGGAAGCCGTCCTCGTCCAGGTATCCGATGTCTCCTACGGTGAAGTAGTCCTTGAGGCGGTTCGCGGCGGTCTTGGCTGGGTCGCCCTTGTACTCGAACGGGACGCCCATCATCTTCATGTAAATCGTCCCGGCGGTGCCGGTCGGTACGGGCTCGCCGGACTCGTCCGCGATGAGCAGCTCGCTGATCGGCCAGGCCGTGCCGACGGTGCCCGGGTGCGACTTCCAGCCCTCGGGCGTGGCCAGGGTGCCGCCACCCTCGGTGGCCGCGTAGTACTCGTACACGCAGTCCCCCCACCACTCGAGCATCGCCCATTTCACCGGCACGGGACAGGGGGCGGCGGCGTGGATCATCCAGGCGAGCGAGGACAGGTCGTATCTGCCGCGGGTCTGCTCCGGCAGCGCGAGGAGCCGCTTGAAATGGGTCGGGACCATGTGGGAGCTGGTGACGCGGTGGCGCTCGCAGAGCCGGAGCATCTCCTCGGCGTCCCACCTGTCCATGTAGACGAGCGTGTGTCCCATGTGCAGGGCGGAGCCGCCGAACTGCGTCACCGCCGTGTGGTAGCTCGGGGAGGTGACCAGGTGGGCGTTGGGCCGGCCCGGCGTCATCCCGAACAGTCCGAGCAGGAACGTCATCAGCTCGGCGGAGTCGTCCGGATCCAGGCCGTTCAGCCGGCGTCTGACCCCTTTGGGCTTGCCGGTGGTGCCCGAGGTGTAGTGCATGGTGGCCCCGGCGGTGCGGTCGGCGGGGGCGGTGTCCGGCTGCCCGTCGGTCAACTCGCTCGCCGGCCTGAACCCCTGCGCCTCCCCCAGGAGGAAACGGCGGTGCGGCTCGATCGCCTCGGCTCCCTTGGCGCCCTCCCGGAGGTAGCGGGGGTCGACGAAGAAGGCCTTGGCCTCGCTGTCGGACACGATGTACGCGATCTCAGGCGCCGTGAGATGCCAGTTGACCGGGGTGTAGTACCAGCCGGCCTGCAGCGCGGCCAGGTACAGGACCAGGCCGTCGGCGCCGTTCGGAATCAGGCCGCAGATGCCGTCGCCGGGCTGGAGCCCGAGCTCGCGCAGGCCGTGCACGAGGCGGTTCGACCTGGCCAGGAGGTCGCCCGCGCGGTGCTCCGTGCCGTCGGGATCCACGGCCGCGATCCACTCGGGATCCGCCTGCGCGAGCCTCCAGAAGCCGAGCGTGCCCATCTGATCTCCTCAGTGCTCATGGCCTCACTCCGTGAGGCGGCTCGGTCGCCAGACGCCGCCGCCTTCCTCCGCTCTGGTCGCTACGCTCCCGCCGCTCCTCCAGGCGACGGCACTCCCTCGCGGCAGGCAGCAAAACAGGAACCTGTTCTTGTTTGCTGCTGGGAGCGTATCCTGGGGCCGAAGTTCGTAGCAAGCGCTTGATTTGACCACTTCGGAGGCATCCGTGGAGCTCCTGCCGATCAGCACCCCCCACTGCCGGATCGAGCGTGACGGCCATGTCCTGACCATCACCATGAACCGGCCCGAGGCCCGCAACGCGCTCTCCTCGGACATGCTGATCGGCCTGGCCTCGGCCTGGGCGTACGCGTCCGCGGAGGCCGGGATCCGGGTGGCGATCCTGACGGGCGCGGAGGGCACGTTCTGCTCGGGCGCCGACCTCAAGGCCATGGGGCAGCCGTCGACGGATCCGGAGGTCCAGGCCAGAGCCGCGCAAATCGCCAACTTCCACTGGAAGGGTCTGCTGCGCGAGGACCTGCCCACCAAGCCGATCATCAGCGCGGTGGAGGGCTACGCGGTCGCCGGGGGGACGGAACTGCTGGTGGGCACGGACCTGCGGGTGGTGGCGGAGTCGGCCACGCTGGGCCTGTTCGAGGCCAAACGTGCCCTGTTCCCGATGGGCGGCAGCGCCGTGCGCCTGCCCCGCCAGATCCCGTACTGCCACGCCATGGACCTCCTCCTCACGGGCCGCCCGATCACGGCGGCGGAAGCCCTCCAGATGGGGCTGGTCAACCGCGTGGTCCCGGACGGCCAGGCGCTGTCGGCGGCCCGCGAACTGGCCGCCGACGTCGCCGCCTCGGGCCCGCTGGCCGTCCAGGCGATCCTGCGCACGTACCGGGACACGCTGGGCCTGCCGGAGCCGGAGGCGTTGAAGGTGTCGGACGAGCTCGGCTGGCCGGTCATCGGCTCGGAGGACGCCAAGGAAGGCACCCGGGCCTTCCGCGAGAAGCGCCCCCCGACGTACCGCGCCCGCTGATAACGCATACTATGTAGCACAAGACGCTACACCGAGCTACGGTAGGCGCATGATGAAGGTCATCACCCAGCGTGAGTTCCGCAACAACTCCGCCGCTGTCATGGATCAGGTCGAGGCGGGCGAGGTCTTTCACATCACCCGCAACGGAGTCGAGATCGCGGAGCTGCGACCGCTTCCGCGCCGGCGGCGTTTGAGCGCTGAAGAGCTCGTCGCCAGGCATCGCCGGCTCGCAGTCGTGGACTACGCGGAGATGCGCAGAGAGGCCGACGAGTTCTTCAGCTCCGAAGACCGCATCGACGACGACCCTTGGGAGCGGCGCGATGGCTGAGCGGCACAGTGCCGGAGTGATCGACACGTGCGTTTACATCGACCTCACCGAGATCTCTCCCGCTGGTCTCCCGGCTTATCCCGAGCTCACGGCCGTCACCCTCGCCGAACTCCACCAGGGTGTCGCCATGGCCAAGGACCAGGCCACCCGAGCTGCCCGCATGGAGAAGCTGGGCGCCGCGGTGACCGACTTCGAGCCTCTGCCCTTCGACGCCGACGCGGCGGCTCGTTACAGCAGTCTCGTCGCGCTGACCCTCGCGGCGAAGCGTGACCCTCGGCCTCGGCGAATGGACCTCATGATCGCCGCAGTCGCCTCCAGCCGAGGTTTGCCGCTCTATACGCGCAACACCGACGACTTCGTCGGACTCGAAAGTCTGGTCACCGTCGTCCCTGTGTGAACGTCAGTCCGCCGTGATGCGCTCCAGCCGTTCGAGCGCCTCGGCGTACTCCTCCAGCAGGCCGAACACCACGTCCTTCGTGGACCGTACCTGGTTGGTGATCCCGATGATCTGGCCGGCGGGGAACGTGGCCAGCTCCGAGACGTCCGAGCGGCCGATCCGGCGCAGGGCGTCCGACACCAGCATGAACTGCAGCGGCATCGGCAACGTCCCGGGCGACTCCTCCGACTCCCAGGCCTGCGTCCACTCGTTCCTGAGCAACCGTGCGGGCTTGCCGGTCCAGCTGCGCGAGCGCACGGTGTCCCTGGACGTGGCCTCCAGGATGCGGCGTTTGGCCATCTCCGGCGTGTCCGCCTCCTCGACCGTCAGCCAGAGCGAGCCCGTCCAGACGCCCTCCGCGCCCAGCGCCATGCCCGCGGCCATCTGGCGGCCGTTCCCGATGCCGCCCGCGGCCAGCACCGGCACGTCGACGGCGTCCACCACCTGCGGGATCAGCACCATGGTGGAGATCTCGCCGGTGTGCCCCCCGGCCTCCGTGCCCTGGGCGACCACCACGTCCACGCCCACCTCCACCTGCTTGAGCGCGTGGCGGGGCGTGGAGGCGAGGGCCGCCACCTTCACCCCGTGCGAGTGGGCGAGGTCCACGACGTCGGCGGGCGGGGGGCCGAGGGCGTTGGCCAGGAGGGCGATGGGGTGCCGCAGAGCGACCTCCACCTGCGGCCTGGCCGTGGCGTCCGTCCAGCCGAGCAGGACGCGCCCCGGGTCCGCGTCCGAGGACAGGGGTGGCACCCCGTGCCGGGTCAGGAGGTTCTCGACGAACGTCCGATGCCCGTCGGGGATCATCGACTGCAGGCGGCCGACCAGTTCCTCAGGGGCGAAGTCCGCGCCCTCGTACGAGGCCGGCATGACGACGTCCACCCCGTACGGCCGGCCGTCCACGTGGTCGTCGATCCACTTGAGCTCCATCTCGAGCTCTTCTGGAGTGAAGTAGAGCGCCCCGAGCACACCCATGCCGCCAGCGCGGCTGACGGCGGCCACCACGTCCCGGCAGTGGCTGAACGCGAAGATCGGGAGCTCGATTCCGAACATGTCCGTGACACGTGTCCGCATGAGCCGACGATAAGTCGCCCAGGCAACAAACTGCAACGTGTTCCACTCTAGAACCTTTACTCGGTCCTCGATATGGAACCGGTTCTAGCGGGGCAGCCTGCGCCAGAGGGCGCGGGGCAGCAGCCGGAACAAACCGAAGACCGGGCCGAGCGCGCGCGGCACCCAGACGGAAGGCGCGCCGTCGCGCAGCGCGCCCACCGTGGCCAACGCCACCTGCCGTGGTGTCGAGGACATCGGCGCGGGAGTGAGCCCCGCCGTCATCCGCCCGATCACAAAGCCCGGCCGCACGATCAGCACCCTGGCGCCCGACCCGTGCAGGGCGTCGCCGAGCCCCTGGGCGAACCCGTCGAGCCCGGCCTTGGCGGAGCCGTACACGAAGTTGGCCCTGCGCACCCGTGCGCCGGCGACCGACGACAGCACCACGAGCGTGCCGTGGCCCTGCTCACGCAGCACCCTGGCCGCGTGCAGGCCCACCGACACATGAGCGCCGTAGTTGACCGCGACGGCCTGCGCGGCGGCCGCGGGATCGGCGTCGTAGTCCGCCTGGGCCCCCAGCACGCCGAACGCGGAGATCACCACGTCGAGGTCGCCCACCAGCTCCACCGCCTTGGCGAAGACGGCGCCGTGCGCGGGCACGTCCAGCGCGTCGAACGGCACGACATGGACCTCCGCGCCGAGCTCGGTCGGGACGAGCTCGCCCCGTACGGCCAGCACCACCCGGCTCGCGCCCAGCCCCACCAGCAGCCTGACGATCTCCAAGCCGATCTCACTGCGCCCGCCGAGCAGCAGCACGGTGTCGACCGCGCCGAGAGCGTTCTTCACAACCGCAGCCTCCTGGCCAGGTCGGAGCGGAACAACCCGGCGGGATCGGCCTGGTCCCTGATCCGTCGCCACCGCTCCAGCTCGGGATACATCGCCGCCATCATGTCAGCGCGCAGCCGCGAGTCCTTGGCGAGGTAGACCCGCCCCCCGGCCTCGGCCACCCGCCGGTCGAAGCCGCGCAGCAGGCCGCTCAGCCCGCGCTGCCCGGCGGGGATGTCCAGGGCCAGGGTCCAGCCGGGCATGGGGAAGGACAGCAGCCCGCCCGATCCCGGCCCGAACCTCTTGAGCACGGTCAGGAACGACACGGTGCCGTGCGCCGACAACGACCCGACGATGCCGCGCAGCGTCTCCTCCGCGCCGAAGGGCACCACGAACTGGTACTGGACGAAACCCCGCGAGCCGTACATGCGGTTCCAGCCGTCGACGAAGTCGAGCGGATGGAAGAACGGCGCGATGCCCTGCACGATGGTCCCGCGTCGCGGCGCTCTGCGGTACCAGACCTCGTTGAAGGCGCGCACGCTCAGCCCGTTGAGCAGCCCGCCGGGCACCCACGCGGGCGCTCGCGCCAGCGCGCCGGGCGCGAAGGCCGGCGGCTCCTTCTCGCCGGTACGTGCCGCGTGATCGCCCCTGGTGAGCACGCTGCGCCCCATCCGGCGGCCCCGGGCGAGCAGGTCGATCCAGGCCACCGTGTAGCGGTAGCGGTCGTCGGTGGCCGCCATGGTCGCCAGCGTCTCGTCCAGGTCGGCGGTGCGCCGGACGTCCACCCGCATCAAGGAGGTCTCGACGGGCACGCAGCCGAACGTGGCCTCGGCGATCACCCCGGTCAGCCCCATGCCGCCGACGGTGGCCTGGAACAGCGGTTCGCCGGGGCGAAGGGTCCGGACCGTCCCGTCGGCGGTCACCAGGGTGAGCGAGCGGACGTGCGCGCCGAAGGAGGAGTCGCGGTGGTGGTTCTTGCCGTGGACGTCGGCCGCGACGGCGCCGCCGACGGTGACGTGCCGGGTGCCGGGGCTGACGGGGACGAACCAGCCCCGGGGAACCAGTGCCGTCATCAGCTCGTGCAGGCTGGCCCCGCCAGAGGCGGTCACCAGGCCGCTGTCCTCGTCGAAGGTCCACGCGTCGAGGCCGGTGCAGTCCAGGACGAGGCCGCCGGCGTTCTGGGCGGCGTCGCCGTACGACCTGCCCAGGCCCCGCGCCACCACGCCCCGCCCGCCCCGTGCGGCCGCGATCAGGTCGCGCAGCTGCTCGACGGAGCGGGGCCGCGCGAGCGTGGCCGGCGTGGGCGCCGTGCGCCCCCAGCCGGTCAGGAACGTCGTCATGCGTAGATCCCCACGCCGACCAGGACGATCAGCACGGCGGCGAAGAGCAGGGTGGGCCGGTCGCGTACCGCGAGCTCCTCCGGCTCCTCGCCGCTCCCCCGGTCCACCAGCAGGTTGTGCCGGAGCACGAGCAGCAGGAACGGGATGATGCTGAGCCCGTAGAAGAGGTCGTCGTGCGCGTTGAGCGCCCACAGGCAGTACGTCACGATCATCGCGCCCGAGCACATGATCCGGACCTGAGCCAGGTAGGCGGGAGAATAGGCGGCCAGCGTCGCGCGCGTCCCCGTCGCGCCCCGGAGCCGCAGCTCCGCCTCCCGCTTGCCCGCCACCAACTGCAGCGCGGCCAGCGAGACGACCACCAGGAACCACCCGGTCACCGGCACGTCGACCGCCACGGCCCCGGCGTAGGCCCTGATCACGTGGCACCCCGCGACCGCGATCAGGTCCACGACCTCCTGGTGCTTGAGCCACAGCGTGTACGACAACGTCAGGGCGATGTACCCGGCGACCACGGCGGACGGCTGCCAGCTCCCGGCGAGCGCGGCGACGGCTGGTGCCAGGAGCAGCAGGACGGCGCCGGTCACCCGGGCCGTCCGCACGGACACCGTCCCCGACGCGATCGCCCGCCGCCGCTTGCGCGGGTGCAGCCGGTCGGCCTCAACGTCGGCGGCGTCGTTGATCAGGTAGGAGCCGCTCGCGGCCAGGCAGAACGCGACGAAGACCAGCAGCGCCGCGAGCAGGCTGCGCGGCTGGCCCAGCACCCCGGCTGCCATGGGCGCGGCCAGGACCAGCACGTTCTTCACCCACTGGCGCGGCCTGGCGGCCCTGACCAGCGCCAGCGCGGGCGTCGCCGTCCAGGGCCGGGCGACCGCCCCCTGGCTCATGTGGCCTTGCGGCCGCGCAGGTACAGCAGGAGGCCCGCCGCGAACAGCACGATGCCCAGCACGGCCAGCACGATCGGCAGCGTGACCCTGATCAGGGTGATCTGGCTCTTGCCGTCTCTGGCGCTGCCCACGAGCCCGTTGATGGTGTCGTCGGTCATCTTGGCGGTGGCCACGAAGGCTTTGGAGCGCTCAATGCCGTCCTGGCTCTTGAGCACCTCGTTGCGCTGCTGCACCTGGCGGACGGGGGCGCCGGTGGTGGGCTCGATCCAGTAAGTGACCGTGCCGGAGTAGACGCGGTTGAGCTGCACGTCACCGGACGTGCCCATGCCGAACCAGGCGGCGGGCGCGTTCAGGGTCTGCGTCTTGGTCTCGGGGACGACCTGCTCGAACTTGTACGTGTTCAGCCCGTTGACCTGCTCCTCGCCGACGAACTTGGCGTCGAACGCCTTGCTCGCGCTGGAGTTGAAGACCAGGTAGGTCTTCTTCTCCACGTCGAACGGGAACTTGTAGATCTGCCCCTGGAGCTGCACCGGAGCCTTGTCGATGCTGACGCCGCAACAGTTGAGCCCGACGCCGGAGCGCTTGTCGAAGGCGCTGCGCCGCTCCGAGTAGTCGATGCCGGGCTTGCCGTTGGTGACGTCGTTCACGGCGGTGAACTCGTCCCACACGACCCGGTCGCCGGACGCCTCCTTCACGTCGCCCCGGGTGGTGACGATGATGTCGAGGTCGGCGGTCAGCACCCTGCCGTCGGCGACGCTGAAGTACTGCGCACCGGTCGCCTGGAGCTTGGTGATCCCGTACTGGTCGCCCTTGGCGGCCATGAGTGAGGGCGCCACCTGGAAGCGCACCAAGGGAGCCAGAACGATGAGGAATGCCCCGACGGCGATGAGAACGCTGCCAACGACGACCCGGTTCATGGACCCTCCATGTGCAGGTGCACGGACGCCTGTCTGGGTGGTTAAGTGACTGAAACAAAGTTCTACTCGCCGGTATGTTATTGCGGGGAGTGACCAACGTCACCAGGGATGCAGAAACGTGACCGAAACAGGTTCTACATCGACGGAGTCGCCGGCGATCTCCGGGCACCAGGCCTCTCTCGACGGAATACGCGCCGTGGCCGCCTTCGCCGTCCTGCTCTTCCACGTCGCGATGGAGGCGGGAACGGCGCTGCAGCCCGGATTCCTGGGTGGCGTGCTGTCCAGGGGGGAGATCGGCGTGCCGATCTTCTTCACGTTGTCCGGCCTGCTGCTGTACCGTCCCTGGGCGGCGGAGGTCCTGACCGGCCGCCGGGCCCCGGACACACGCCGCTACCTGTGGCGGCGCTTCCTGCGCATCATCCCCGCCTACTGGCTGGTGGTGGCTGTGGCGCTGCTGCTGTGGGGCGCGGCCCACCGGTCCGACCCGTGGACGTGGGCGCAGATGTTGTTCCTGGTGCACACCTACGACCCGAGCCCGTGGTGGTACGGCCTCGGGCCCAAGGGGCTCGGCCAGGTGTGGAGCCTGGCGGTCGAGCTGTCCTTCTATCTCACGCTCCCGCTGATGGCGGCCGCGCTGCGCTGGTTCGCGCTGCGCGCGGGACCGGACCTGCGGGCCAGGGCCAGGCGCCTGCTGATCGGGCTGGCCGCCTTCGGCGCCCTGTCGTACGTGTACACGATCTTCGAGTTCTTCCCCGACTACCGGCCCTGGATGAACGTGTGGCTGCCGCGCTCCTGGACGTTCTTCGTGCCCGGCATGGCGCTGGCGGTCCTGACCGTCTGGGCCAGGGCGGAGGACGGCCGTACGCGCCGTCTGTGCGCGGCCCTGGCCTCCTCGTGGGGCACGCTGTGGCTGATCGCCGGGCTGGCGTACCTGATCGCCGCCACCCCCGTGACCGGGCCGCGCTTCGTCGGCCTGGGCGGCATCTGGACCGCGTTCTACGAGCAGGCCCTCTACACGCTCATCGCCTTCTGCCTGGTGGCGCCCGCAGCGCTGGAGCCCGAGCGGTCCACGCGGGTGCGCGCGCTGCTCGGCGGGCGGGTCATGAGCTATCTCGGCCAGATCTCCTACGGCGTCTTCCTGTGGCAGTTCGTGGTCCTCTACCTCTGGTACGACTTCACCGGACAGAAGCCGTGGACCGGCAATATGATCTTCAATCTGGCCGCGGTCACCGCTCTCACGATCGCACTGGCCGGACTCACCCACCGCTACGTGGAGGAGCCCGCCAGGCGGCTGATCCGCTTCGTCCCTCAGAGCGCCGGAGGGGCGGGCCCCGGCTCGCCGAAGGCCACCGCCCTGAGGCAGAACGCCTGACCCTGAGCACCAGCCGCGCTGACCCGCAGCCCCTTGCCCGCCCCGTCGTGCGGAACGTAGTACAGCGATCCCATGACGCCGGTCGCGGGCAGCGTGGCCGCCCGCTGCGTGCCGCCGAGGTCCACCACGACGTGCACCGGCCGGGGGCTGGTGTAGGCCATGGCCACCACCATGCCGGGGCCCCCGAAGGACGCGACGGGGAAGGACTTGTCCGCCGGGTAGCACTTCCTGCCCTCGACCGCGTCGAAGTACGGGCTCACCCGGCCCACGAGGACGAGCTTGCCCGTGGAGTCGAAGACGTACGGTGCGGCCGAGGGGCGCGGAGTGCGCATGCGCTCCCTGGTCTCGGGTTCGGCCAGCGGCGCGAGCACGTACGACGTCAGCCGGCGCGAGCCGTTCCAGGGCAGGACGATCTCCGGCGGCACGGGACGCGAGTAGATGTCGGCGTCCGGCGACGCGGTGGCCAGCGAGGCCCGCGCGTTGTCCAGGTAGGTCCGGACCTTGTCCCCGCTGAGCGTGTCACCGAAGGCGTTGATCGAGATCAGCGACACGACCAGGAACGTGACGATCGCCCCGCCCGCGGCCAGCGACAACTCGCCCGGCACCGGCTTGCGCCGGGCGCCGGGCTCGCCCTCGACCGGCTGCCACGCCAGCGCCAGGCAGAGGGCGAACAGCACCGCGGCGTCGGCCACGTACCTGGTCTCCGCGCCCACCAGGTCCCACGCGGTCGCCCGCGCGATGACGGTGGGCACCGCGTCGGCCACGACGACGTAGGCGGCCAGGATCGCCCAGGCCCGCCAGGCCCGCCTGCGGTACACGCACGTGATCACGACCACCAGCGCGATCACCGCCCAGGACACGATCACCATGGCCGGGGCCGGGTCGGCCAGCCCGCCGGTGGCGGTGAGCCCGCCCCAGCGCAGCGGGCCGCCGACGGCGCCCGTGGGAAAGGTCTCCCCCAGTAACCTGCGCAGCAGCCCCGGGACCACCTCGGCCTTCGGCCCGGTCAGCGTGTCGGAGCCGGCGCTGTCGCGGCGCAGCAGGTAGAGCACGGCGTACCCGGCCAGCAGCAGGCCGTGCGCCCACCAGACGGGTCTGCGCAGCTCGGTCAGCACCGCGCGCGGCCACCGCCCCTGGCCCAGGTAAGCGCTGGTGACGCCGAGCACCACGAAGGGGATGAACACTCCCTTCGTGGAGAAGGCCATGCCGACGGCGGTCCAGATGAGGGCGCCCCACTTGCCTTTGCCGTCGCGTACGTACCTGATGTGCGCGGCCAGCGCGGCGACCAGCGCGAGCTGCAGCGGCACCGCGTTGAGCGCGGCCGACCACCAGCTCGTCGCGGGCACGGTGAGCGGCGCGAAGGCGTAGACGGTCAGCGCGGCGAGCACGACGACACGGTCGCCGAACAACCGCCGCAACAGCACGAGGAACACGATCGAGGCCGCCGCCTGGAACGCGAGGGTCACGAACGAGACCAGCGCCCAGGTGTACGGCGCCACCGACGTGAGCAGCCACACCAGGGCCAGCGCGCCGGGCATGAGGTGGCCCTTGTGCACCCGGGTCAGGTATTCCCAGGTGAGCCCGCTGTCACTGGCGCTGCCCACGAACAGGAAGTCGTCTTCGACGAAGTACGCCTTGCTGAGGATGCCGGCCCTGAAGACCAGCGAGACCAGGATGAGCAGCAGGCCGACGCCCATGACCGGCCCGGTGCGGATCGCGGGCAGCGTGATCCGCAAGGGTTCGGAGCGCTTGACGTCTTCAACCATTGTCGTTTCCTTCCGCTGCAGTAAGCTCCGCGCCGTGGACACCCCCGAAGCGTTCCGAGCGGATCTCGGTAGATCCGTCCGGTTGCTGCGCGCCTTCCGCCTTGAGCAGAGTGATCCGGATTTCTTCTACGGCACCCTGGCCGGGGACACGGTCGCCCAGCTCGCGACGTACACGGAGCTGGCGGACGCCACGGTGGCCGACGTCGGGGGCGGACCGGGCTATTTCGCGGACGCGCTGCGCGCCGCCGGGGCGCGGCCCGTGTGCGTGGACTGCGATGCCGGGGAGATGCGCCTGCGCGACGGCGTGCCGCCACGGGGAGCGGTGCTGGGCAGCGCGCTCGACCTGCCGCTCGCCACGGGCTCGGTGGACGTGTGCTTCTCGTCGAACGTGCTGGAACACGTGCCCGACCCGCTCAGGATGGCGGACGAGATGGTCCGGGTCACCCGTCCCGGCGGGATCGTCTACCTGTCGTACACCGTCTGGCTCTCCCCGTGGGGCGGCCACGAGACCTCCCCCTGGCACTACCTGGGCGGCCGCTACGCCGCCCGGCGGTACGCGCGCAGGCACGGCAAACAGCCAAAGAACGTCTACGGCGAGAGCATGTTCGCCATCGGCGTGGCCGAGCCGCTGGCCTGGGCGCGGCGCTGCCGCGACGCGGAGATCCTGGACGCGGTCCCCCGCTACCATCCCCGCTGGGCTCGGCACGTCGTCCACCTACCTGGCATCCGCGAGCTGGTCACCTGGAACCTGCTTCTCGTCCTGCGCCGCAGGTGAGCGCCGCCGCATGAGCCAGACGGCGGCCACCACGCAGCCGACGCCGAGCAGGCCGCCGCCCACCGGCGCCACGGTTCCCAGCGTCAGGATCCAGCGGCGGTAGGCCGCGGCCGTGTTCAGCGCCGTCGCGACGTCGGCCTCGGTGCTGCGGAACGCCGCGTCCAGCGCGGTCAGCCGGCCCCGCTCGTCGGCCGTGACCAGCGTCTCCTTCACCTCGTCCAGCGTCTTGACCGGCTGGCCGCTGACCGGCTCCACCCAGTACGTGCGCCGGATCTCGGCGTAGCGGGCCAGCCCGACGTCGCCCGTGCCCGGCAGCCCGAGCAGGTGGCGCGGCAGCGGCGCCGTCTCTCCCGGCACGAGCCGGCGCGGCGTGCGCTGGACGTAGCGGTAGGTCTCGACGCCGCGCACCTGCTCGACCCCGTCGAACGCGGCCGTGACCGGGCGGCGCAGCCGCAGGTCGAACAGCGTGTAGTCGTGGCGCTGGGCGTTGAAGGGCCAGCGGAACGCCTGCCCCGACTGCCTGATCGCGGTGTCGTCGTCGAGGTACTCGCCACAGCAGTTGACGATGGCCCCCGTGCGGCGGTCGAAGGCCAGGCGCCGCTCGTGGTAGTCCAGCCGCTCGTCGTCCCGCGTGGACAGGGAGACCGACTCGCCCCACACCGCGCGGTCGTCGTTCCCGGCCAGCACGTCGCCGATCAGCCATCGGGTCTGCACGAGGTCCCCCACCGCCGGCCGCATCGTGACCGGGTCCAGGTAGGTCGCCGACTCCGCCACCGACCTGGTCATGCTCTGCTGTTCCAGCGGTGCTTTGAGCACGTGGACGGACACGTACAGGCGGGTGAGGGGGATGAGCGTCAGCAGGAAGGCGCCCAGGCCGGCCAGCACCAGCGCGAGGTTCCTGCGGCTCATGAGGTTCACGGTCGCGGCACCGCCTGTCCCGGCGTCACGGCGCCGACGCACACGCCCGGCGGCACGTCGTGGACGACGATGCGGTCGGCGCCCGGTGCCGCGAGCATGAACACCTTGCCCAGACCCGCCCGCAGCTCCACGTCGGTGGCGCGATCGGCCATCCACATCGTGAGCTTCGTGTCCGAGCGGGCGGCGTACCCCAGCCGGACGAGAGTGCCCTCCACGCGGCTGACCCGGTTGTCCAGCGGCACCTGCACGGTGCCGCCGGTGACCGGCCAGCACCCGTCCCGCGTGCTCGGGGCGAGCGGGATGCCCTGCACGTCCGCGGGCCGCAGGCGGCCCTGGTCGTCGAAGACCAGGGCGTCGAGCGCCGCGGGCGGCGCCTGCATCCTGGCCCTGAGCCGCGGCGTGGCCATCGCGCCCAGCACCCTGGAGGTCAGGCTGTAGGTCCGGTAGCCGCTCGGCTGCACGTCGGCCGGCACGAGCCGGTCGTAGATCACGGCGTCGGGCGGCGCCGTGGCCAGCTCGGCGCGGGCCGTCTCGATGTAGCGGTGGCGCCGGTCCGCGCCCAGGTAGCCGGCGAAGAGCGAGACCGACACCAGCGACGCGCCGACGAACACCCCGAGCACCGCGCCGCCGATCCCGGCCAGCCGCTCCCTGCCGGGCAGCGCCCTCCGGTACGGCTCCGCCTCGCCGGGGAGCGGCAGCAGCACGAGCCCGACGACCAGCGCGACCAGCGGGATGGCGTCGGCGACGTACCGCGTGTCCGTGCCGGCGAACGAGCCGAGCAGATGGACCCGGCCCCACAACACCGGCAGGGCGTCGGCGACGAGGAGGTACCCGAGCAGCAGCGCCCACGCCAGCCCGGCTCGCCTGCGGTAGTACCCGGTGACCGACACCAGGGCCGCGATGGTCACGAGGGAGGCGATCACGACCGGCAGCGGCGGCGCGGCCACTCCCCAGTCGGCGGCCGCGAACCACCGCCAGGGGCCGCCGAGCACAGTGGTGGCGAAGGTCTTGCCGAGCAGCTCCCACAGGAAGCCGGCGGCCTGATCGAAGATCGGCAGTGCCCCTGTGTTGGGCGCCGACAGCGACCGCTGGACGTAGAGCGCGCCGAAGGCCGCCAGCACGATCAGGTACATCGACCAGGCCGTCACGTACCTGCGCAGCGCGGTACGGAGACCGCCGTGGTAGATCGCCGTGAGCGCGAGCAGCACCAGCGGCAGCGCGAAGCCCTTGACGAACCCGAGCAGCCCGAACAGCACCCACAGCGCGGCGGCCACGGCGTGCCGCAGCCGGCCGGACCGCAGATGGTGCCAGTGCGAGGCGACCGCCATGGGCAGGGCGATCTGCAGGAAGACGGTGTTGAGCGCCGCCGCCCACCACACGAGTGCGGGCACGGCGATCGGCGCGACGAGGAAGACCAGGAGCGGGGCGAGGATCGCGGGCCGGTCGCCGAACACGACGCGGAGCATGCGCAGGACGGCGAGGGCGGCGCAGGCGTGCAACACCAGGATCCCGCCGGCCGCGTAACCCCAGCCGAACGGCTCCAGCCGGGCCGAGAACCAGGCGAGCAGGAAACCGCCCGGCATGAACTGGCCGAAATGGATCCGGGTCAGGTAGTCGAAGGAGAGATCGCTCTCCATCGCCCTGGCCACGAACTCGAAATCGTCCTCCTTGAAGTAGGCGCTCTGGAGGATGGCCGTCTTCCACGCCATGGCCGCGCCGATGAGCGCGAGCGCGGCCAGCAGGACGCCGTGCCGCCGGGCCCACCGGGACACTGCCGCGGCGGTCCGGGCCATCGGGGCGGGGACGGTGAGGACGATGCCGGTGCGGCGCTCGGTCGTCTCGGTCACGAAACACTCGTCATGGTCGGGCCGCCTGCGGCGACGGGGACAGGGATCTCGGGCAGCCTGGCCGCCCGTCTGGCGGGGATCTCGGCGAGCAGCTGCCCCAGGAGTGGCAGGCAGAGCAGCTGCGGCCAGAGGCCACCCACGCCCACGGCCACCAGGCCCGCACCGATCAGGTAGAGGGCGACACCCGCCGGCGGCCCGAGCAGCAGGCGCCGGCGCGGCCCCGCGCGCCCGTGCCCGGCCTCGCGCAGCGGGCGCAGCCACGCCCCCAGCACGTAGACCGCGCCGACCACCGCCGCGCCCGCCGCTCCGCCCACCCAGAACCCCAGGGCGAGGGCGAAGGGCAGGAGGTGGGTCGCGCGCAGGCGGGCGGGCCGGACCAGCGCCCGGTGGCGCGCCGGCGGGGCCGTTCCGACCAGGGCGAGCACCGCGACGAGCAGCGCCAGGGCGCCGCCGGCCGCCAGCCCCGCGCGGTAGAGGCCGTCGGGCTCGTACGTGAGCGTGACGGTGCCCGCCGTGAGCGAAGGGAGGAACCACGCCTGCCGCCAGCCGTCGAGCCGGACCGGCTTGAGCTCGACGACTCCCAGCCGGGCCCGCCACCCGGCGTTGAAGTTCTCGTTGACGATCAGGTAGGAGTCGTTGGTGACACTGACCTGGACCACGCGCTCGCCGGCGTCCCAGGACTCCACGGCCACCTCGTGCATCTCCGTGGGCGCGACCTTCGGGCTGCCGGACTCGGGACTGATGATCGCGGACTCGATGCGGTAGGAATCTCCCGGCCGTACGGCCAGCCGGGACCGGCCGGTCACGAGTCGCAGCGGATCGCAGGTCCTGAACGCGACGGGTTTGCCGGTGACCACGTCGTTGAGCGTGCCATCGACGATCTCGGTGCGCACGGCATCGCCGTCGACGGTGAGCGTCGGGCCGAAGCCGCAGGGCAGCCTGAGCGGGAAGCCGGTCAACGCGCCGAGCGGGCGCACCCCGGGGAAGGCGATGTCGCTGATCTCGATGGGGCGGCCGCTCGAAGCGCCGAACTCCAGCTTGATCCGCTGGGCCGCCATGACGGGGAAGCGGATCAGGCCGTCCTGGCCCACCCAGCTCTGCCTGACCCCGCCCTCGGCGCGGATCGTCACCCGGATGGGCGGGGCACCGAGGTAGGAGTCGGGCGTGACGACCCGGATCTGCGACAGCTGCGTCCTGCGGGCGAGTTCGACGCTCAGCGTGGGCCTCGGGTCGAGCGGATCAGCGAACCAGGCGGTCTTCAGGTCGCCGTCGAACGCCCACCGGCCGCCGGCCGCGCCGTCCTCGACCGCGGTCGAGGACGCCTGCACCTTCATGGGGTCGCCGGGCAGCGTGCTGAGCCGCTCGATGGCGGCGCGCTCGGTGAGCACGGTACGGCCGGAGACGCCGTAGGAGCCGTCCTTCCTGACGGTGAAGGACCGGTCGAATCCGGTGCCGTCGTCGCCCAGAACCTCATGGCCCTTGGCACAACTCCAGGCGAGCGATCCCCTGACGCAGCCGGGAACGTCACCGGTCCTGCTGACCGCGACCGAGGGTGGCTCGGGTGAGCCGGCGCCGGGGTCGGGCACGGTGATCGAGCGGCCGGCGTGCACGCCGGGGATGGTCAGCTCGGTGATCCCGACCCGGCTGCCGAGCCTGCTCGCCGGCTCGTAGGAGGTGGCGGCGACCTTCAGGCGCAACCGGTTGACCGGGCCCTTCGGCACCACCAGCTCCTGCGGGTCCGCGGTCGCGCGTACCTTCTGGCGCAGCGCGCCGGTGTCGGTCTCCACCACCACTTCGCTGGGCGGAGGGCCGATGGAGGAGTTCTCGAAGGCCACCTCGATCGTGGGGACCGTCAGGGGCTCGGTGAAGGTGACCTCCAGCCATTCGCCGACCGCGCCGTTCCAGCCCGTGGAGCGCCAGCTGGTGCGCCGGTCGCCGTCGAGCGCGGCGAAGGGCTGATGGCCGGGCTCCCTGGTCTGGGGGGCCGCCGTGACATCCGCTTCGGAGGTGGACGCCGTGACCTTCGCGATCCCGGTGATACTCGCCGTGGCCAGGTATCTCTCCCATCCCGGGTCGAGGAGGTCGTTCGACGGCGAGTCACCCCGGAACGGCTCGTCGGCGGTGAGCGTGGCGCTGGAGTTGCGGCGCAGGTCGGGGAAGGAGACCTCGCGGCGGCGCAGGGTGTCGGTCAGCACCGTGTCGTGCGCGGGCACCTCGACCTGGCCCGGGTCGTCGTTGAGCAGGACCGGGCGGTCGTCGTCCAGGAGTCCCTGCTCGGCCAGGTCGAGCACGGCCTCCGGGGCGCCCCCCACGCGCAGCGGGCGGGTGGCGTCGACGGTGCCGACGAGCGGCGCGGCTCCCGACACCTGGTAGATCTCTATCGCGGAGTAGGGCTGGTCCAGCCAGGCGGCGGCCCTGCCGTACTGGGCGATGCCGACGCCGGGCCCCATCCGGGCCGCGAGCGAGATGCCGGGCGAGTCCTCCAGCGCCTGATGCACGCGGACGGGCCAGGCCGTGCCGATGGTGGCGCGGTCCAGGTCGTTGCGGACCACCAGGTACGTCACCCCCATCCGGCGCAACGTGGCCGTGAGCCCCGCGGACCCCACACCGGTGGACAGGCGCTCGTCGATGGCCGCCATGAGCCGCGAGATGCCGGCCGTCCCCCACGGCACGATGGTGTGCGTGGCCCAGCGGACCTGCGAGACCGCCTGCAGCGGCTCGTCCAGCGGGCGCCCCCAGAGATACTCGCCGCGCTTGGCCCCGGGCACGGCCAGCACCATCCCGTCTCCGGCGGTGCGCCCCAGCCAGGAGATGGCCTGCTTCCAGTAGTCGGGGATCGCGGTGAAGCCGCCGGCCGGCGCGAGCCCCGCGTAGAGGATGGGCAGGCTCGACAGCCCCATGAGCCCGACCGCGACCACGGTCAGGGGCTTGCGCCAGCGCAGGCGTGCCAGGGACAGCAGCCCGGCGAGGCCGAGCGCCACGGGCAGCCTGATCAGGGCGTCGAACTTGTGCAGGTTGCGGAAGGCGGCGAGCGGGCCGTCCAGCAGCTCGACCATGAGCTCGTGGTGGGGGGTCCCCGGATGGCCCGTCGTGATGATGGCGACGCCGAGCAGCAGGCTGATCAGCAGAAAGGGCCGCTCCGGCAGCCTGCGGAGGGTGAGGCCGGCGAAGCCGAGCGCCGACACGGCCGCGGTGACCACGATCAGCCACGGAACCGTGGCCTGCTGGTTCGCGTCGGGAAGCCAGGTCTGCCCGTCCACCGTCAGGAAGCTGAGCCAGCTCGACGTCCCGCGTAGCGCGTTGACCAGCGAGGTGACGCCGGTCGTCGCGCCGGCCGTCTCGATGTAGGGCAGGAAGGAGAAGATGTAGCTGCCCAGCGTCAGCAGCGGCGCGACCCACCACATCGACGCCAGCGCGATGAGCGGCAGCCACCAGGCGATCAGCCGGCGTTTTTCGGGTCCGCCGCGCCTGGTCAGCAGGTACAGCAGCGGAACGACGAGGACGGCGGCCTCGGCCGCGGCGTTGACGCCGCCGCAGAAGAGGAACGCGAACGCGGACAGCGTGGCCGCCCGGCGCGGTGACAGCTCACCCCTGGCCCCTTTGACAAGGGGGAGCACGATCCACGGCAGGACGGCGCTGGGCAGGAACTCCGAGGAGTTGATGCCGATCAGCGCCTGCGCGTGCGGCGCGAGCGCGTACCCGAAACCGGCGATCACGCGGGTGTACGGGCCGCCGATGCCGAAGGCACGGGCCAGCTGGACCACGCCGAGGAAGGCGGTGCACAGGACCAGGGACATCCACAACCGCTGGACCGTCCAGGAATCCATGCCCAGCTCGAGGCCGAGCGCGTAGAACGGTCCCATCGGGAAGAGGTAGCCGTAGGCCTGGTTCTGCAGGTGACCGAAGTAGGCGCCGTCCCACAGATGCAGGGCTCTGCCGAGGAATCCCAGCGGATTGACCGCCATGTCGAGCTTGGTCTCGGGGATGATCTTCTCGGTCGAGGTGTTGAACGCGATGGCCCCGAGCAGGAGGCACGAGGCGAGCAGTCGCAGCCTGTGCCTGATCCGTGTCTCGTAGCTCTCGGTGGCGGGCTCCGCGAGCTCCCCCCTGATGAGTTCAGGCGAGGCTTGGGTCACTGATAGGCTCCGCCGCGATCTTGGAGGTTCGCCAGGATAAGTCCGGTTATGCTAGCTCCAGTTCGCGTCCAGGTAAATTCCCGCGCCCAGGCGCGGCAGGCGTCGGCCACCTCGGCCCGTCGGTCCTCGTCCGACAGCTCCTTGAGCGCGCGTTCGACGACGTCGGCCAGGCTCTCCCCCTCGCCCACGAGCCACCCGGTGACACCATGGCGTACGGAGTCGCGCAATCCCGCCACGTCGTAGGCCACCGTCGGCACCCCGAGCGCGGCGGCCTCGATCACGGTCAGCCCCCAGCCTTCGAACTCCGAGGCCGTCACGTTGAGCCGGGCGGCGCCGAGCAGCGCGTTCTTGCGCGACTCGGACAGGAACCCGTGCAGCACGACCCGCTCGCGCAGCCCTTTGCCCGCGACCCGGTTGGCCAGCGGGCCCTGCTCGGGACCGCGCCCGACGACGTGCACGGTCAGCCCCGGCCAGGACGCGTCCAGCTCGGCAGCCAGGTCCACGACCCGCTCGATGCGCTTGTGCCCGACCAGGCGCCCGGCGTACACGATCGCGGGATCGCCCTGGCCAGGCTCTTGCGCGACCTCTTCGGGCTCGACGCACCCGTTGGGCACGACGGTGATCGGCGCGAGCCAGTGCAGCTTCTGCAGCAGCTCCAGCTTGGACGACTCCGAGACGGTGATCGTCAGGCAGCGGCGATAGAGCAGCCGGGCGACGGGCCCCTCGACGAAGCAGCCGATCCGGGCCAGCCACCGCGGCAGGAAGGCGTGGAACTGCTGGTCGTGGACGTGATGTACGAGGCAGAGCACGGGCGTTCTGCGGCGCACCACGAGGGGGGAGAAGAACGGGATGCCGTTCATCGTGTCGATCACGGCGTCGATGCGGCGCCGGTGGAACAACAACCAGAGCGGCACCAGCACGTAGACCAGATAGGGATTGCCCATCCTGCGCAGCTGGATGTTCTCCACGACCTCGGCGCGGCGCTGTCCCCGCTGGCGGCCGGTCACGAGGACGACCGACGCCCCCTGGGCCAGCAGGAACCGGCTGACCTGCCAGGCGTACTCCTCGGCGCCGCCGGCGGTCGACTGCCGGGGCTCGCGGAAATTGAGCATGGCGACGCGGATCCCCGCGAGCGGCCGCTCGTCCCCCCTTTCGCTCCCCCCTTTGCCGCGGATCCGCGGCTCGGCCAGGCGAGCCGCCTCCGCCTGGTGCCCACCGGTAGAGACCACCGTCACTCCTCATCAGCGCGCACGCGGGCATGACAAAGCCAACCTCTGTGCTGCTGAGCTGGTACGACCCGTCAAGCGGGAGGGATCACCTGGTGCTGTAGTTGTAGAGCGGCTGGTTCGGCGGAGTCAGGGAGGGTGAGGCCACATTGACCACAGCGACGGATGCTCCGACCGCCAGCAGAACTCCGATGGCCAAGGCCACGAGAAGTCTCAACAACAGAGCACTCCTTCCGATCAGTGGCGCAGTGTGCCGAGACTAGAACTTTCTTCGCCTTGACTCCATGAAATTAGTCAAACCGTGATAAAGCAAGTTACTATCCGGTACCTCACGAAACAGCCGGTCAACGCCGCAGTAAGTGGAGCTCCTTGCCCTTGAAAACCGTCTTCCAGCCGGTCAGCTCAAGGAGTAACCCGTTCTGGCTGGTGGCCATCAGCACGTACCTGGCCGGGAGCCGTGCGTAGTCGCGGGCGGCCAGGAGCTGGCCGGCGCGCCGGTCGAGCGGGTCCTCACCGCGCACCCGCAGCCGGCCGCCATCATGCAGGCCGACGAGCAGGGTGTCGTCCCAGATCACCCGGCGCTCGAAGAGCTTGGTCGCCGGATCGAGCACGATCCGGCCGCCGTTCCAGGCGAAGGCCCGGTGCGCGCCCCAGGGCAGCGACAACAACGCTCCGGGGACGGGATCGGCGTTGACGATCCGCTGCACGGCCCGCCAGTCAGGCGGGTACGTGACCGCCGCCAGCCGGCCGAACGCCCCGAACGCGAACGTCGGCAGCACCAGCACCGGCGCCAGCACCCCCACCAGCGCGGGGGCACCCGACCGCAGGGCCGCGGCCAGGCCGACCGCGACCAGCAGGACCAGCGGCGCCAGATAGACCTGGCCGTCGCGCAGCGGCCCGAATCCAGGCCACAACGCGATGAGCCATTTGAGCGTCTCGCGCCCCGCCTGGAACGCCCCCAGCGCGGCGAGGCAGAACCCGGCCACGGCGGACACGGCCAGCCCGCCCCACCACTCCGGCCGGTCAGAGGCGGAGCGGAGCCGTACGTACCCGAAGACGCCTACCGCGACCATGAGCAGGCGCGCGGTGGCGAGCCACCACGACTCCTGGCCGGGCAGCCCGGCGTCGGCGCTCCAGATGCCGCCCAGGGAAAGCAGGCTGCCCAGCACGCCGAAGGGCCCGTCGGCGCGGGCGGCGAACGCGTCCACCCCCACCGGATCCGTCTCCGCGCCCGAGAGCAGCGCGGGAACCGCCCAGGGCAGGCTGAACACGATCAGGATCCCGGCGGCCACGGGCGCCCTGCGGCGGGCGAAGGCGATCGGCATCAGGGTGAGCGCCGAGACCAGCATCGCCTGGAACCCGCCGACCGCCGCCGGGAGCAGCGCCAGAGCCAGGCGGGTCCAGCGCAGGCCCATGGCCCGCACCGCCCATGGCAACCCGGCCACGCCGAGCAGCAGCGCCCACTGGCCGAGCATGAGCCGCTGCGCGAGATAGATGTTCCAGGCGTAACAGGCGGCGGCGACCAGCCGGGCGAGCCTGCGCTCCGGCGGCACCAGCGCCGCCGCGCCGGTCGCGGCCAGCACGAAGATGCCGGCCAGCAGCCCCTTCTGCACGATCTCCACGGGCAGCACCCGGGACAGCAACGCCACGACCAGATCGCTGGGCACGGCGCGGGGGAAGCCGCCGCGGTCCGGCAGCAGCGGCGGGTCGGGCACGAAGAGCAGGTCGTAGCGGAGCACCAGCCCCCAGCCCAGGGCAGGCCCCAGCGCCAGCACCGCCAGGCCCGCGCCCAAGAGCGCGGGAGCCATCCGCGCAAGCCTCAGGCGCACGCGCTCGGGTCTCTGGTGCACGGACGATGACCGCTCGACATCCATCGAAGCACCACCTCTCCCCTGCTCCCAGACATTCCAGGCACAGGGGAGAGTAGCCGCCGCGGAGTCACATGTGTTACTTGCCGGGCTCGGGGTCCCTGGGCAGGCCCAGCATGCGCTCGCCGATGATGTTGAGCTGCACCTCGGTGGTGCCGCCGTAGATGGTCATCGCCCTGGTGGCGAGCACCGCCCGGTTCCAGTAGCCCGCGTCGCCGAGCTTGATGTCGGTGGCCACCACCGCCGCGGGGCCGAGCAGGTCCACCGCGGCCTCCGAGACGTGCTGGGCGTGGGAGGTGGACAGCAGTTTGCGTACGGAGGCGTCGGCGCCCGGCTCGGACCCGGCGAGCTGCTTGAGCGTGACCCGCAACGACAGCGCGTTGATCGAGTGGCCCTCGCAGACGACCTCGGCGACGTGCTGGGCCTCGACCGGCGTCAGCTCACGTCCGAGCCGGCCGATCAGGCCGAGCAGGTCGCGCACCGAGGCGCCGGTGCCGCCCGAGCCGGCCGACAACGAGACGCGCTCGTTCGACAACGTGTTGCGGGCAACCTTCCAGCCCTCGCCGACCTCGCCCACGACCAGGTCGTCAGGGACGAAGACATCGTCGAGGAAGACCTCGTTGAACAGGTTCTCGCCGGTCATCTCGGTCAGCGGCCGGACCGTGACGCCGGGGGCCTTCATGTCGACCAGGAAGTACGTGATGCCCTCGTGCTTGGAGCCCGCACTGGAGTTACGGGCGATGCAGATGCCCCATTCGGCCACGTGGGCGACGGAGGTCCAGATCTTCTGGCCGTTGAGCTTCCAGCCGCCCTCGACCTGGTCCGCCTTCATCTGCAGCGAGGCCAGGTCGGATCCCGCGCCGGGCTCGGAGAAGAGCTGGCACCAGATCAGCTCGCCGCTGAGCGTCTTGGGCAGGAACCGTTCCTGCTGCTCGGGGGTGCCGTAGGTGGCGATGGACGGCACCACCCAGGCCCCGATGATCATCGCGGGCAACCGTACCTTGGCGGCCTTGAGCTCCTGGGCGATCAGCACCTGCTCCAGCGGCTTGGCGTCGCGGCCCCACGGCCTGGGCAGGTGGGGCATGACGAAGCCGCGTGACGCCAGCGCCCGCTTCTGCTCCTGGCCCTCGAGCCGGGCGATCTCCGCGATCTCGGCGCGGATCGACTCACGCAGCTCCTCGGCGTCCTCGGGCAGGTCGATCTCCATCTCGCGGGAGACGCCCTGCAGGGCCAGCTCGGTCACCTTGGCCGCCCATCCGGCCGACGAGCCGAGCAGGGCGCGCAGGGTGAGGGCGCGGCGGTAGTAGAGGTGTACGTCGTGCTCGAAGGTGTAGCCGATGCCGCCGAACGTCTGGATGGCGTCCTTCGCGCACTGGACGGCGGCGTCGGGGGCCATCGCGCCGGCGATGGCGGCGGCGTACTCCAGCTCCTTGGCTGCGCTCATGGTCGCGCTCCCACGGGCCTCCGTTGGCTCCTTCGTCGCTCCCTCCGGCCCGGCTCGCCGCTCCGCCGCGCGGGTGGCGTCCCAGACCGTGGCGCGGGCCTGCTCCAACGCGACGAGCATGCGGGAGAGCTTGTGCTTGATGCCCTGGAACTGGCCGATCGGGCGGCCGAACTGGACGCGTACCTTGGCGTATTCGGCGGCCGCCGTGACGCACCACGAGGCCAGGCCCGCCGCCTCGGCGCCGAGCAGGATCGCGGCGAGGTTGCGCACGTCGGAGCCCTGGACGCCGCCCAGGATGCCCTCGGCGGGCACGATCACCTCAGACAGCTCCACCCTGGCCACCGGCCTGGTCAGGTCGAGGGACTTGATCTCGGTGACGGTGGCGGAGGAGGCGTCGATGAGGACCCACTCCTCGCCGTCGGCCGTGGCGACCGGCAGCACCAGCGCATCGGCCAGCGAGCCGCCGAGCACGGGGTCGGCCGTGCCGGAGACGATCAGCGAGCCGTCCTCGGTACGGGTGCCGCTCAGCGTGCCGGTCAGCGCGACGGCGCCGGTGAGGGTGCCGTCGGCGAACGACTCCAGGTGTTCCGGGCGCTTGGAAGCATTGATCACGGCGCTGGCCAGCACGGTCGGTACGTAGGGCCCTGGGGCCACCCGCTCGGCCAGCGCTTCGACGGCCACGGCGGCCTCCAGCAGTCCGTAGCCGGAACCGCCGTACTCCTCGGGCACGTGCAGGCCGAGCAGCCCCTGCTCGGCGAGGCCCGGCCAGAACGGGGGACGTTCGCCCGCCCCGGCGCGCAGCAGCTCGGAGGGGATGTTCCGCTCTGCCCAGCCACGCACCGACTCGCGGAGCGCCTCGTGCTCCTCGCTCAACCCGATCGCCATCTGCTCAGCCTCCAGCCAGGTACGATTCCATGCCCAGAATCATATTCTAGAGCATGCTTCTGACCTAGAGCGGGCGGACCTGCTCGGCGAGGGTGTTCAGGTCGGGCCAGCGCGCCTTGTTCGTCTGGGGGATGGACGCCAGGAGCATGCCCGGCTTGGTTTTGCCCACTTCGACGACCGTCAGCATGGCCTGGGCGACCTGTTCCTTGCCGCCGGAGGTGTAGGTGACCTTGTAGCCGAGCGTCCAGCCCTTGCCGACCGGGATCTTCTTGGAGGCGGTCCAGGTGAGCGTGGCCCCCTTGGGGTACTGGGTGCGGATCGCCCAGCGGACGGCCTGGGTGGCGAGCTCGCGGTAGTCGGCGTTCGAGGAGGGCTTCTTCGCGGGCGAATCGCCGGGGAACATCACGGAGCCGACCACCGTGAACGGCATCTTGACCTTGCCGATGCGCTGCGCGATCGAGTACGGCGGGAACGACCTGGCCTGCCACGGCGTCGCCAGCCGCGGATAGGTGATCCCCACCGTCTTGTCGGTGATCAGGCCGGTGACGACGGACGCCGTGCCGGAGAAGGTGGCGTACTTCTTGCTCTCCGGCACCGGCGGCAACGCGATCGGGGTCTCGGTGACGGTCGGGGTGGGCGACACCGTGGGGGTGGCGCTCGACGGCACGGGGGCGACCGGGACGACCTGCTCGGCCTCCTTGCGGTTGGGCACGTCGCCGGAGAACACCACGAAGATCAGCAGTACCGCCAGGACGGTCCCGAGGATGGCGCCGAACAGGTAGACGGCCTTGATCGGGATGTCACCGAGGCGCCTGGCCGGGGGCTTGGGCGGTGGCAGTAACTGGGGGTACGGCGGTTGGTGCGCCGGGGGCTGGACCGGCGGCTGCGCCGGAGCCTGAGCTGGAGGCCGGGGCAGAGCCTGGGGTGGAGGCTGCATGGGGAACTGCTGCAGGGACTGTTGCCCATGCTGTTGCGGCGCCTGTCGCCCATGGTCCTGCGAGGGCTGTTGGGCCGGATGCTGCGGGGGCTGTTGCGCAGGTTGCTGCGCGGGCTGCTGCTTGGGCTGTTGCGCAGGCTGTTGTGCAGGCTGGGACGGAGGTTGCGAGGGGGGGCGGATCGGCGTGGACGGCCCCGGCGCCGGGGGCCTGGCGATCCTGATCGTCTCCTCGGCGGGCAGGACGACCTTGCGGAACGGGGTGGTGGATGATGCATCGCTTGAAGGTCTCTGGTCGCCGACGTCCGCCATGGCCTTGAGGTTACGTCACGAGGGCGAGGGATAATTCCTCTATTCCCCCTGCAGAATCTAATTCTGTAAGGTCTGCGGACATGAGGGGTTTCTACGAGATCGCCGCCGATGACCCTGAACGCCCCGCCTTGCTCGGTGACGAGGGCACCACCTACGGAGAGCTGCTCGCCCGCGTCAACCAGGCCTCCAACGGCCTGACCTCGCGCGGAGCCGGACCTGGCGGCTGCGTGGTCACCGTGCTGAAGAACGGGCTCGACGCGCTGACCATGATGCTCGCGACGTACCAGATCGGGGCTTATCTGGTACCGGTCAACTGGCACTTCACGGCGGAGGAGATCGACTACATCGTGGCCGACTGCGGGGCCGAGGTGGTGATCTCGCCCGCGGCGCTGACGGTCGGCGAGCTGGTGTCGGGGCAACCCTCAACCGCGCCCGCGCACCGGCGGGCCGGGTCGATGATGCTCTACACCTCGGGGACCACGGGACGGCCGAAGGGGGTGCGGCGGCGGCTGCTGGATCTGACGCCGGAGAAGCTGTACCCGATCCTGATGCGCAAGAGCTGGCGGCATTTCGGGCTGCCGCTCGGCGGGGTGCACCTGGTGTGCTCGCAGCTCTACCACTCGGCGCCGTACGGGCAGGCCATGATGGCGCTGCAGTTCGGGCACTCGATCGTGGCGCCCGCACGGTTCGACCCGGTCGACACGTTGCGGCTGATCGAGCGGTATCGGGTGACTAACGCGTTCATGGTGCCCACGATGTTCCACCGGCTGCTGGGGGTGCCGGGGCGGGAGTCGTACGATCTGTCGTCCCTCACCCACCTCTACCACGGGGCCGCGCCGTGCCCGCCGGCCGTCAAGCAGGCGATGATCGACTGGGTGGGGCCCGTGTTGTGGGAGTACTACGGGTCCACGGAGGCGGCCGTGGCGACCATGGTGTCGTCGCAGGAGTGGCTGGCCAGGCCGGGGACGGTGGGCAGGGCGCTGGAGGGGATGGCGTTCACGATCGTCGGGGAGGACGGCCGGGAGGTGGGGCCGGGCGCGCCGGGGCTGGTGTACATCGGCGGGATCAACCGGTTCGAGTACCACCGGGACCCGGGCAAGACGGCGGCGGCCATGCGCGGGGCCGCGTACACGCCTGGGGACATCGGCTATCTGGACGACGACGGTTACCTGTTCCTGCTGGACCGGCGGACGGACCTGATCATCTCGGGCGGGGTCAACATCTACCCCGCGGAGATCGAGGCGGCGCTGCTCGAACATCCGTCGGTGGCGGACGTGGCGGTGATCGGCGTACCGGATCCGGAGTGGGGTCACAAGGTCGTCGCCCTCGTCCAGCCCGCTTCGGGGGTTTCGGCTGGGGAGGAGCTCACGGCGGAGCTCCTGCGGCACTGCGCGCCCCGGCTGGCCAGGCTCAAACATCCGCGGGTGATCGAGTATCGCGAAGCGTTGCCGCGGACGCCGACAGGCAAGTTGAGCAGGCGTTATGTCCGGGAAACGTATCTTTCTGGCTGAGATGGGCAGTCAGCTGCCATGAGGGAGATCGTCGCAGGGCTGGCCGCCGCCGTACTGCTCGCCGGCTGCGGGCCTCCCAATGCCGGTACGACCGCAACGCCCACGCCGGCACCGACCTCGGCTTCGCCGACCGCGACCCCCACGACGGAGCTGAATTCGCTGCAGACGGCGTACGAGCGGGTCATCACGGACGTCCTGCCGTCCATCGTGCAGATCAACACCAAGGTCGGGCTCGGCTCCGGCATCGTGTACGACTCCGCCGGGCACATCGTCACCAACGCGCACGTGATCGGCCAGGCCACCCAGATGAGCGTCACGGTCGCCAGCGGCGGCGCCCCGCGCCCGGCCAAACTGGTCAAGTCCTTCAACGCCGGCGACCTGGCGGTCATCAAGGTGGACAAGCCGAACGGGCTGCGACCGGCGAAGTTCGGGGACTCGGGCAAGCTGCGGGTCGGTCAGATCGTCCTGGCCATGGGCAACCCCCTGGGCCTGTCCAGCAGCGTGACGAACGGCATCATCTCGGCCCTCGGCCGTACGGTCACCGAGCCGCAGAACCCCGGCTCGCCCGGCGCCACGATCACGGGCGCGGTCCAGACCTCGGCCGCGATCAACCCCGGCAACAGCGGCGGGGCGCTCGTGGACCTGTCAGGGCAGGTGATCGGCATCCCGACCCTCGCCGCCACGGACCCCGACCTCGGTGGGGGCGCCGCGCCGGGCATCGGCTTCGCGATCCCGAGCAACACCGCCACGGACATCGCCGCCCAGATCGTCAAGTACGGCAAGGTCGTCAACAGCCACCGGGCCGCACTGGGCATCCGTGGCAGCACGATCATCGGCAACGACGGGGAGCCCAGCGGTGTGGCGGTGGCCTCGGTGGAGCCCGGCGGGGGCGCGGCCAAGGCGGGGATCCGGGCCGGGGACGTGATCGTCTCGATCAACGGCAAGAAGACGCCGACGATGGCGGACCTCTCGGAAACCCTCACCACCCTCAAACCCGGCTCCCGGGTCCGGGTGGAGCTGACCCTTCCGGACGGCACCCCGAAGACGATCAACGTGACGCTGGGCCAACTGCCGGGCGACTGACGGCACCCGGCGCCTCCGCTCGCTGGATGGCCCTCGTCCGGCGCGTGAGGCCCCTTCCCGTCGAGCGCCGCGGGCGCGACGCCCGAGGCTGGGCACCGGAGGCCGGAGTCATCGCTTGGCGGTGAAGACGATTTCGACGCGGCGGTTCTTGGCGCGGTTCTCGTCCACAGGCTTGCCGTCGATCAGGTTGGGCAGCTTCGGGCGGCTTTCCCCGTACCCGTTCGCCTGCAGGGTCACCCCCGTGCCGGTCAGCAACCCCCGCATCGCCGCCTGTACGGCCTGGGCGCGCCGCTGCGACAGCGTGACGTTGTACGCGTCGCTCCCCTGATCGTCGGTGTGCCCGTCGATCTTGACCACCCCGCCGGCGCCCTCCGCGTCGACCTTCTCTGCCACCTGAGCCAGCCGCTGCCTGGCCTTGGCGGTCAGTTGCCACTTGTCCAGCGCGAACAGCACGTCGCTGGTGAGCGCGAGCGTCACCTGGCGCCCCTGCTTGGTCTCGCTCTCCGAGCCGTCCATCGACTCGACCTCGCCGATGATGTCCTCCACGGGCAGCACCAGGTTCTCGATGGCGCCGGTGGCGTCCGGCGGCGGTGTCGGGGACACGACGAGGGCCAGGGCGACGCTAAGAGATAGGAACATCGGTGATCACGCCGATCATGGGCATCTCGACGTTGACCTTCGTGACGTCCGGGGGCGGCGCGGCGAAGATCGCGTACAGCGTGGAGGCCTCCCCCGTCTCCAGGAACTGGCCCTGGGTGCCCGAGCAGACGCACTTCGCGTCCTCGCCCGTGCCGTTGCGGGCCACCCGGTAGCGCTTGGCGTTCACCGGGTCGATCAGGGAGACGGCCGAGACCGTGAAGTCGAGCGCGGCCGTACCCATGCCGTTGTGCAGGTTGACCTTGCCGTCGGTCGCGGTGACCGTCCAGTTGAGGCTCACGGTTCTGCCCTGGCGCTTGAGCGCGGTGATGTCCGCGCGGGCCTTGCCGTACATGTCGCCCGCGCCGACCTGGGTCTCGCGGGTGGCGATCGGCTCGGTCTGCTGCGGGGGCGCGCTCTGCCGCTGTTCGGCGGGGGTCGGTGTGCTCTGCTGCTCCGCGACGGTCTGCGACTGCTTCTCCTCGCCGCCGCCGCCCTGCTGGCCGGGGAGCATGCCGCAACCCGTCAGTACGACGGCCGCAACTGCCAGCGCGATCGTCTTTCGCATTATGGGATCACCTTCGTTGTCGGGGATGTGGCCCCACCGTAAGGAAGCGACCTTCAGGATCCGCATAGTCCGCTATATCCGCTGACCACGCCGCCTGCGGGCCTCCTGCGCGAGCCGTTCGGCCTCGGCCTTGCCCTGTTCATCACCGAGGCCGTCAAACTCTCCCATAGCACGCGTAACAGCCTCAACAGCCCCGGCGATGTCGTCGAGGTCGAGCGCCGCCTGGGCGATCACCAGCAGGGCCTGCCCGGCACTCCTGCGGTCGCCGTACGAGGTGAACGTCTCCAGCGCCTCCCGTGCCGCGCCCGCTGCGGCCTCCGGAACCCCTTCCGCCCTGGCGATCTCCGCCAGCACGAGCGACGCCACCGCCTCCGGCAGCCGGTCACCGAGACGGCGGTTGATCCGCAGCCGCCGTTCCGCGCAGTCCCTGGCCTGGGGGTGCCGGTGGGCGGCCAGATGCAGCCTGGCCAGGTCCAGCAGCGCCTCCGCCGCGCCCCGCGGATCACCCAGGTCCTGGTACGCGGCCAGGCTCTCCTGCAGCGAGCCCTCGTCCTGGCGCAGCGCGCCGAGTGCGCGTAACGCGTCTGACCGCCCGCGCCGGTCTCCGGCCTCCTCGAAGACTTGGAGTGCCCGCACGAAGGCCCGCTCCGCCTCCCATGAATCCCGGCGGGCTTGGACCAGGCCGAGCCTGAGCGTGATCCGGGCCGATTCCAGCCCTTCCACCAGTGGCTGGGCCGCTCTCAGTGCCGCGGCCGCCGCCTCGGTCCTGCCCTCGGCCCGGTGCAGGTCGGCCAAGCCGCGGAGCAGGAGCGCCTCGCCCTGACGGTGGCCTGCCGCCCGGGCCGCGTCGAGCCCGACCGCCGTCGTCGCGTGCCAGTCGTCGTGGTGCGCGCCCAGCTCGAACAGCGGCGTCAGGTAGAAGGCCAGCCGCCACGCGGCCTCGTACAGACCCGCACGGTAGAAGTCCCCGACGGTCGCCACCAGGAACCGGCGCTCGGCGCTCAGCCACCGCGCCTCCTGGCGCAACCAGCCGGTCTCGAGACCGTGACCGCGCGTCCAGGTCCCCGAGCCCCATCCGGCCTCGATGCGATGTGGCTCGTCCTGGTCGGGCGGGTGGACCTCGGTACGGCCCGAGCCGGGTTCCGCAGGGAGCAGGGACGCCCTGGCCTGCCTGGTCCGCTCCAGGATCGTGCCCGCCCGTGCCGCCAGGACCATGCCGGGGCCGCCGTCCTCCTCGGCCACACGTTCCGCGGCGTAGAGCCTGGTCAGGTCGTGCCAGCCATACCGCTCCTGGCCCGCCTCGTCCAAGCCGCGCGACTGGAGCAGCCCGGCTTCGGCCAGCGGTTCCAGGTCCGCCCCCAGGACCCAGGGCGCGAAGTCGGGGGCGGACAGCGCGCCGAGCCCGCGCAGGAGGCGCCGTTCCCGGTCGGGCAGGCCGCGGTAGCCGAGCGCCAGGCTCCCGCGGACGGCCAGGTCGCCCGCGCTGAGCTCGTCGAGCCTGCGCCGTTCGTCCCCGAGGCGGCCCGCCAGGTGATCGAGCGTCCAGCCCGGTTTCCTGGCCAGCCGGGACCCGGCGATGCGCAGGGCCAGGGGAAGGTGGCCGCAGAGGTGGACGATGCGCGCGGCGGCCTCGGGCTCGGCGCGTACCCGCTCGTGCCCGGCCACCCCGCCGAGCAGGGCCACGGCCTCGTCCTGGTCGAGGACCCCCAGCTCGTACGCCCGCGCCGCCTCCAGCCCGGCCAGCGGCGACCGGCTCGTCACCAGGGTGAGGCTGCCCGGCCCTGTCGGCAGCAGGGGGCGTACCTGGGCTTCGTCGGCGGCGTCGTCCAGTACGACGAGCAGTCTCCTACGGGCCGTCAGGCTGCGGTAGAGCCGCACGCGCTCGTCCAGCCCCGGTGGCACCGCGCCCTCCGGGCAGCCCAGCGAACGCAGCAGGTCTTCGAGCACGGCGCCTGGCGGCCTGGGGCCGAGCGAGGCGTAGAGGCGGCCGTCCGGCAGCCGGAGCCCGGAGGCGGCGTGCACGGCCACGGCCGACTTGCCGCACCCCGGCGGGCCGTGCAGGACCAGGTGTACGGGTGCCGACGCGTGCTCGCTCGCCGTCCCGATGATCCAGTCGAGCACCGCCCGCCGCCCGGCAAAGTCCGAAATATCCGGCGGCAATTCATCGATCGGCCCTATCGGCTGATGCCCGGTCCCGTAGCCGCCGAAGGTCCCCGAGCCGTCGCCGTACCCCCGGTGGGCCTCGTCGGCCAGCACCTTCTGGTGGGCCTCCGTCAGCTCGGCCCCGGGCTCCAGACCCAGCTCCTCGACCAGCGTCCATCGCGCGTCCTGGTACGCACCCAGCGCCTCCGACCTGCGTCCCGCCTGATGGAGTGCCTCGATGAGGCGTACCCAGGCCCGTTCGCGCAACGGATGCGCCCCGACCAGCGCCCGCAGCTCCCCGACCACCTCCGCGCCCCTGCCCAGCCGCAGGTCAAGCTGCACGCGCTCCTCCAGCGCCGTCAGCCGCAGCTCCTCCAGCGGCACGCCGTGCGCCCTGCGCAACATAGACGACTCCACATCGGCCAGCGCCTGCCCCCGCCACAACCCCAGCGCGGCCCTGAACCCGTCGGCCGCCTCCGCGACCTGCCCCGCCGCCCTCACCCGCCTGGCCCCGGCGACCAGCCGCTCGAACCGGTGGCAGTCGACGTCGTCCGGCTCGACCTCGATCAGATAGCCGCCCGGCACGGTACGGATGCCGTCGACGACCTTGCGCAACGCGCTCACGTAAACCCTGAGCACCGACTCCGCCGACGCGGGCGGCCGGTCGTCCCAGACCACGGACATCAGCCGCTCCACCGGCACCCGCTCGCGGGCCGACAGCAGCAGCGCGGCCAGCAACGTCCGGTGCTTGGCCGGCCCCGGCGCCTGCCCGCCGTCGATCCGCAGCGGCCCGAGCACGCCGAACCGCACGTTCACCCGCCCACCGGCATGAGGGCGAACGAGTCGAAGCGGACGCGGATGGACCCGGTGGCGCTGGAGGCTGCGTAAACGCCCGCCTCGCTGGGGCCGTAGGGCTCGTCGGCGTCGGACACCTCCGTGACCAGGCGTTCGTTCAGCCACATGCGTAACGTCACCTTGCCCCTGCTCTGGCCGCACTCCGCCACAATGCGGTCGACGGCCGCGCCGTGCGTGCTCGCCGGGCCGTACAGGGTCTTGCTCCGCGTGCCCGTGCGGCGTTTGACGATCGTGACGTTGCCCGAGTCGCTCACCCCGAACTCGTAGCGGTCTCCGGAGAGCGCCGAGCCGTGGCACCACACACCGTACTCGCCGGATCCCTCTTCCAGGGCGGCCTTCGCGCTGACGATCACGCCGCCCTCCGGCTCCTGTCTGGGGGCCGACTTCCACAGCCGCCAGCCGGGCTTGACGGTCAGCTCGTAGCCGGAGCCCGCCTGCCGCGCGCTCCCGCCCTCCGACGACCCGATCGCCCAGGCATCGCCGAAGCGGGCCTCGTACGGCCAGCTCACCCGCCAGAGCCCGGGCACGGCCGCGGCGGCGACGGCAAGGATGATCACGATGGCACCCACGATCCACGGCCACCGCCGGTGTTCGCCCTGCGCGGCTGCCACCGGACCACGCGCAGGATCAGCCGCGCGGTGGGGCGACCCCGCGGCACCCTGCTGCGAAGAGCGCACGTCAGCCGGTGCGGCACCGGGGCGCGGGTCGGGCCGGCCCGGTTGTGGGTCGGGGCGCAGGTCGGCCGCCTCGGTGCCGGTCCAGGTGCGTTCGACCACTTCGGTAGCCGTGGCGAGGCGGGTTCCGCCGACCAGGTCCGCCAGCAACTGCTGCGCCGTAGGCCGCAACCGGGCGTCCTTGGCGAGGGCCCGCTCCACCAACCCCCTGATCCCCTCGTCGAGCCCGTCCAGCCGCGGCCCCTCCTGTGTGATCCGGTACAGCACCTCGCCAGGCGCCCCGCCCCCGAACGGCAACCGCCCCGTCCCCGCGAACGCGATGACCCCGCCCCACGCGAACACATCGGCGGCAGGCGTGAGCACCTCACCCCGCACCTGCTCGGGCGCCATGAACACGGGCGTCCCGAGTATCGCCTGGCTGGCCAGGCTGTCGTTGTCCACGAGCTGCGCGATGCCGAAGTCGATCACCCGAGGCCCGAGCGGCGAGAGCAGCACGTTGGAGGGTTTGAGGTCGCGGTGGATCACCCCGGCCCCGTGGATGGCGCTCAGCGCGGTCGCGATGCCCACCGCCAGCGCCTCCAGGTTCCCGCCCGACAGGGGCCCCTGATCGTGTACGGCCTGCGCGAGGTCCGGCCCCTTGACGTATTCGGTGACGAGGTAGGCGACGTCACCGTCGATCCCGGCGTCCAGCACGGGCGCGGTGCAGAACCTGGCCACCCGCCGAGCCGCCGCCACCTCCCGCTCGAACCGCCGCCGGAAAGCCGGATCTCTCGCCAGCGCAGGATGGATGACCTTGACCGCGGCCAGGCCGCCGGTGGGCGTGGCGGCGAGATGCACCTCGCCCATGCCGCCCCGGCCGAGCAGGCGCCGCAGCGCGTAGCCGCCTATGACCCGGTCACCGTTCATCGCAGACACATTAGCCAGCTGATTGGACCATCCGCCCGGCGAGGGAGATCAGGTCGTCCTTGGACAAAGCGCCGCCTCGGGCGTACGCCTGCGCATAACGTTCCTCGCCCAGCCGGTCCCGCGCCTCGACAGCCGCGGCCCGCCCGTCGCCATCGCAACGGGTCACCCGGCCACCGTCGCCTGCGTCAGCCGGTAGCGCGAGGGCGGGATGCCGTACCGGTCGATGAAGGCCTGCCGCAACGTCTCCGCCGTCCCGAACCCGCACCGCACCGCCACCGAGGCCATCGGCAACGACGTGGAGGCCAGCAGGTGCGCGGCGGCCTCGGTGCGGGCCTGCCGGACGTAGCGTCCGGGCGTCAACCCCAGGTGCTTGAGGAACAGCCGAGTCAGATGGCGCTCGCTCACCCCCGCCTCCACGGCCAGCACGGGCGTGGTCAGGTCGTCGCGCAGGTGGCCGGCGATGTAGTCGATGGTCCGTTTGACCAGGCTGTTCGCCGGTGCGGGGGCGCTGACGAACATGCTCATCTGGGCCTGGTTGCCGGGCCGCTGCAGGTAGGTGACCAGGTCCCTGGCCACGGTCCTGGCCACGTCGGTGCCGTTGTCCTCCTCGACGAAGGCCAGCGTGAGGTCGAGGGCGGCGGTGACGCCCGCGGACGTGGCGACGTTCCCGTCACGGATGAAGATCGGGTCGGCGTCGACCAGGACCTCGGGGTACTGCTCCGCCATCGTGTGCGCCACCTGCCAGTGCGTGGTCGCGCGCCTGCCGTCGAGCAGGCCGGCCGCGGCCAGGACGTACGCGCCCGTGCACACGGAGGCGACCCGGCGGCTCTCGCGGGCCAGCCTGCGCACGTGCCCGACGACCAGCGGGTTGGCGGCGGCGTCCTCGTGACCGACCCCACCGGACACCAGAAGCGTGTCGAGCGGCCCGGTGACCCGCTCCAGGGCCAGCTGGGGCTGCAGGTTCAATGCGGTGCCGGTGGTGATGGCGTGGCCGCCGGGCGTGGCCAGGCGCGCCTCGTAGTACGGCAGAGCGCCGTACCAGTTCGCGCTCTCCAGCGTGGAGACCACACAGGCGATGTCGAGCAGTGCGGCGGCTTCGTAGCCCACGACAACGAACCGTCGTTTCTCCATGGCCCCGACTGTAGGTCCGAAGGACGAAGAACCCAAGTTTCCGGACCTCCCCGGCCGCCCTCCTAGGCAGGCGGGACCGGCGCCGGACACAGTCGGAGCATGACTTCGACAACCACGAACACCGGTCGCCGCTGGGGCAGGTTCGCCCTCCACTACGTCGAGATGATCATCGCGATGTTCGTCGGGATGTTCGCGCTCGGCCTGCTGCAGTCCGCCATCGGGCTCGGCCTCTCCTACGACCAGCAGCCAGAGCTCTGGTATCTGTCGATGGCCTTCAACATGTCCGTCGGCATGGCCGTCTGGATGCGGATCCGCGGGCACGGCTGGGGCGCGACCCTGGAGATGTGCGCCGCGATGTTCGTCCCGGTCGTGCCGCTCTTCCCCTTGCTGTGGCTGGGCGTCATCGACGGCGGCGGGCTGATGGTGGTGGCGCACGTGGCGATGTTCCCGCTCATGCTGGCGGCGATGTTCCGCCGCCTGGACGAGTACGCAGGCTGCGCCCACTGACCGCCTTGCGGTAACCGTCCAGGATGTCCTGCCGCAGCAGGTGCCCGAACCCGGCCCGCTGCAGCCGCAACCCGAGCGTGGCCGGGTCGGTCCCGAGGGCGGCGGCGGTGTCCGGCAGGCTCCAGCCGTGCTCGGCCAGCCTGCTCAGCAGGTGGCCGCGCCTGCTCTGCGCCTCCGACAACCGGAACGTCTTCAGGTACGCCAGCCGCCCCTCCCCATCGGTGATCGTCTCGCCGATGTGGTTCTCACTCTTCCGCCCGAACGCGGGCAGGAACCGGCTCAGCGTGAACCCGCCCATCCGGTAGACCTCCTCCACCTGCGCGGGGGCGCGGAGGAGCCCGGCGGCCATCACCGAGTCGTGGAAACCGGCCCACTCCCGCTCCTGGCGCTCGGCCTGGGCCCGCAGGTCGGCCAGCGAGGAGACCGTGTTCTCGTCGATCACCGCGGGGAAGTCCCTGGCCGGGTAGAACAGGGCGTAGTCGTAGATCAGCTCGCCGTACAGGTCCAGGATGAGGGTGGGGTGCAGCGCCCGGTAGTCCTCCGGGTGCGGCACCACGAAGGCGCTGGCCAGCGTGTCACCGGCGTACAGCAGCAGCCCGCACTGCCCCGGGTAGATCTCGAACACCTTCAGCGCGTCGTCCAGCCCGCGCACCTCCGCGCCGGTGTAGGCGTCCTCGGCGCGGTGGGACAGGCCGTGCGCGACCGCCTGGCGCGACCACTCCTCCCACGCGATCACCGGGCCGCCGAAGTGCAGCGCCAGGAACCCCTCCACGGCCAGGTGCAGCGGCAGGAACCTGAGCCGGTTCTTGTCCACCCGCCTGGCCATCCTGCGCCGCGTCCTGACGCACATGTGCCGCAGCGGCTGCCCGAGCTGCGTGCCGTACGCCGCCGCCGGGGTGCCGTCGTCGCTCCAGGAGGCGACGAACGCGTGCGGCACGTAGGCCGTGTAGAGCGTCCTGTCCGGCAGGAACACCATGCTGGGCTCGAGGCCGTACACCATGGCGTGCAGCCGCAGGTCCTCGATGGGCTCGCGGCGCACGAGCGGCACCAGCCGCAGCGCTCCCCAGGTCTGCGCGGGCCGCGTGTCGAGCCCGGTGAGATCCATCATCGCGCCGCCCGATCTTCCAGGTACGCCCGCAGCTCCCCGAGCCCGGTCCGCCCCTCCGCGAACCTGGCCAGCTCCACCAGCGCGGGCAGGTCCTCGGCGTCGCGGATGCCGGCCGTCGGCACCATCGGCGACAACCGCCGCACGTCGAATGCGTCGGCGTCGTAAACCGGGTTCACGTGCACGATGCCGACCTCACCTCCGGGATCGAGCTTGCGCCGCCACACGCGCAGCACCTCGCCGGCCAGCCCGGGCGGCGCGTTGTCCCAGCCGTCGGAGACGATGACCAGCATGTCCGGCCGCGGGTCCAGCGCGTCGATGATCCGCTGACCGAGCGGCGTGGGCCCGGACGGCCGCGCCTGGAGCGGGTCGCTCCTGCCCGACAACCACAACCCGCGATAGCCGCCGGCCAGCGCCTCCAGCAGGTAGTGGCAGGCCAGCGCGACCGCCAGCGGGCGGCGCCGCTTCACCGGAGAGCCGAACGAGGAGAAGCTGTCGTCCAGCACCGCCGCCACGCTCCCCCACGTGCCCGCCCGCGCCCCTGCCGCCCGCGCCGCCGACGCCCGCAACGCGCCCACCAGTTCGGTACGCCGCCGCGTCCGCACGCCGCCAGCCAGCGACAACACATAGGAAGCCAGCCTGACCAGCGGCATCGCGGCCAGGTCCGCCTCGGTGTCCACCCTCTGCTCGCCTGCCGACTCCGCCAGCCGGAGCCGTTCGAGCCTGGTCAGCCGGGGCGCGATGCCTTCGAGGAAGATCGTCCTGCTGATCCCGTGGTGGGCCGCGAAGCCTTCGGCGACGGTGTACGGGAGGTCGTACAGGGCGGTCTTGTCGTAGTGCGCGCGGCGCCACGCCTCCAGGACCGGTGTCTCGTAGCGGGTGCGGCTGAACGGCGCGAACAGGAAGTCGCCCAGCTCGCCCGCCGGCCGCAGATGCGCGTGCCGCACCGCCGACTTGACCGCCGAGCGGTACTTCACGGCGTCGAACGCCAGGTCGGGCCGACCGGCGAGCCAGTCGCGGATGAGTGCCCTGGTGCGCCGGTTGTTGACGCCGTCGCGACGCAGCACGTGGAACAGCCGGTAGACCCTGGGCGGGCTCATCCTGGCCAGCCGCCGCGCGATCAGCCGCCCGTCGCCCGTGCCAGGCTGCCTGAGCAGGTTGCCGATGATCAGGGCGGCGTTGTGGTCGTTGATGTCGAGGGCCAGGGTGGCGGCGTACAGGTCGGGGTAGTTGCCGTGGATGTAGCGGTGCAGGAAGTCGAGGGAGAGCCGCTGCTCGCCGGCCGCGCTGTGAAACTCGCGCTGGCCGGTCGAGGTGATCGCCGCGTTCGCGAAGAGCAGCACGTCCTCGCACTCGATCAGGTCGGCGTAGGTGTCCATCGGCTCCCCCCGGGGTCGCGGACTGGCCGGGGAATGGGGGCACGAGCTGCGAAGCATCGCTTCATAGGCGGGTTCCGGAAGTCGTACCGAAGTCCCGCGGCCAGTCCGGTCCGGACCTTACTCGGCCTTACGGACGTATGCCACGGAATTTACCCCGCGGCCCGCAGGAACCGCTGAAGTCCGTCCAGGTCGTCGGTGTTGATGTGATCCACGTCCGCCGCCACGAGCTCCCGCCAGATCGCGTCCCGAGCCGGCCCGGCCGTGTCGGGCGTGGCCCAGAACCGCACCCGCTGCCCGTCACGGTGCGCGGTCGCCACGACCTCCCGCAGCTTGGCCCGCTCGGCGGCCGGCATCTCGCCTTCGCCGTTCCAGGTGAAGTGGTTGGTCCAGTTGTCGCTGATCAGCGGGATCAGCGCCGCGCCGCCCTGCCCCAGGTCGGTCATCCGCCCGTCGTAGAAGGTGTACCGCCGCTCCTGCCCGGCCATGAGCTCGCGCGGCCGATCACCGCTGACCACCACGGTCACCGCGCCGCCCTTCACCTTGCCCTTGCCGTAGGTGGTGAGCATCTTTCGGTACGACCCGAGCACGCGGTCGAGCTCGGTGTACGTGGCGGCGCCGTTGTTCTTGATGTCCACCAGGAGCTGGAGCGGCTGCCGGCTGCGCGGGAAGACGCGACCGTACCCCTGCTTGACCCGCTGCGCCAGCGGATCCAGGTAGAGCGACTGGAGGGTGCGGCCAGGCTGCAGGTCCTCGGGGTCGTGGCCGACCCGCAACTCGCCCTCCACCAGGTAGATGTCGGCCTCGACACTGGTGAACCCGTGGTCGAGAGCATCCTGGAGGGGCCGGGTGTGCTCGTAGTCATTGTGCGCGTGCGCGCGGGGAAGGGGCTCGGCGTTGCTGGCGGCCGTCGCCGGAGCGACCGGCAGCAGCATGGCTCCGGCGGCGACCAGCACGCCCAGGGCTCGACGCAACATCGCATCTCCTTAGGTGTCAGGGATGCGTGTAACGCTATTTGCGCCAGATGTGACAGGAGTGAAGTTCGGCCGAACTGTCGGCTATTCTTGGGCCAGCCGGTTGGCCAGGTCGCGGAGGACCGGTTCCGGGTCGTTCTCCGCGACCTGGCGTACCCGATCGGTCATCTCCGCGGTGCCCAGCCCGGCCGCCGAGGCCAGCGCCACCTTGCGGACGCCGACGTCGTCGTCGCCGAGCAACCGGTCGGCGACCGGCCCGACCTCACCCGCGGCCGCCTCCGCGAGATTGCGCAGGCCGGAGGCCGCGGCCACGCGGACCGGCGGTTGCGGGCTGTCGGCCGCGGTGGCCAGGATGCCGCTCGCGCCCGCCCCGCCCACGAGGCTGGCGAGATAGACGGCCTTGCTGGCCAGCATCACATCCGGCCCCTGTGCGAACCGCTCCAGGTGGGGCAGCGCGGCGCTGCCGAAGGCAGTGGCCGCGGCCACGTAGTCGACCTCGTCGGCGTCGAGAAAGCGCCGAACGTCTTCCATGGTGACCGGCATGGCTCCTCCTATTCGGCGTGGGTCAGGGTCTGGGCGCGCATCGCGATGACCTCCTGCGAGATCAGGTCGGGCGGCGGGTTGGTGATGTTGCCCGTGCCGTTCCCGGTCATGAGGCGGTCGTTGTCGTTGACGTGCAGCAGGCTCAGCACGTGGCCGAGCTCGTGCGCCATCGTCCACTGGGTGGCGCCCTGCGCGACCACGGCGCCCGGCCGGTCCGCCGGATGCGCGGCGCAGCCGTTGAACGGCGGGACCGTGCTGCGGACGAAGTAGACGACCATGTCGCCGGGGGCCACGTTGTTCCGGTTGGCGAAGAGCTGGGTCTGCTCGGCGGTGACCACGCCCAGCGAGCACGTGCCGACGTCCACGTCGTTCAGCGCGGGCAGGTTGAGCGTCTCGGTGCTCGCGACCTGCACCCGGATGCCGACCGCCTCGTACACCTGCCGCATGGCCACGAGCATCTGGTCGATCGAGATCGTGGGGTTGGTAAGGATCTTGACGTGTACGCGTACCATCTCAGTTTCCATGCCGAAGTGGTTGTCGGCGGTGTTGAGCAGCCACCCGCCGAACCGCGTCCCGTTCTGCGCCATCATCGGCACCGTCATCGTGGCCCCGGAGAGCTTCAGCAGCCCGATCCCCCACGGGCTGGTCACCAGGATCTCGGCCCGCTTGTCGCCGTCGAAGTCGCCGACGACGTCGAAGCGGTTGTCGGCGGTGTTCAGCAGCCACCCGCCGAACCGCGTCCCATTGGGCGCCATCATCTGCACGGCCAGCGTGTTACCCGACAACTCCAGCACGCCGATCCCCCACGGGCTGGACACGAGCAGCTCGTCCCGCCCGTCGCCGTCGTAGTCGTCGGCGGGGCCGAAGCGGTTGTCGAGCGTGTTGAGCAACCAGCCGCCGAACCGGGTGCCGTTCGCGGCCATCATCAGCGGGTTGAACGTGGCGCCGGCCAGCTTGAGTATCCCCAGCCCCCACGGGCTCGTGACCAGCACCTCCTTGCGCCCGTCGCCGTCGTAGTCGGCCACGTTCCCGAAGTGGTTGTCGCCGGTGTTGAGCAGCCAGCCGCCGAAGCGCGTCCCGTTGGGCACCATCATCTGCACGGCCAGCGTGCTCCCCGAGAGCTCGAGGACGCCGATCCCCCAGGGGCTGGTGACGAGGATCTCGGCCCGGCCGTCGCCGTCCAGATCGCCGACCGGCCCGAACCGGTTGTCGGCGGTGTTCAGCAGCCACCCGCCGAACGGCGTCCCGTTCGGCGCCATCATCAGCACGCTGAACGTGGTGCCGCTCAGCTTGAGTATCCCGATCCCCCAGGGGCTCGTGACCAGGATCTCCTCCTTGCCGTCGCCGTCGTAGTCGGCGGCGGGCCCGAACCGGTTGTCGGCCGTGTTGAGCAACCACCCGCCGAACCGCGTGCCATTGGGCGCCATCGCCAGCGCCCTGAACGTGTTGCCCTCCCGTTTCAGCACACCCACGCCCCACGGACTGGTGACCAGGATCTCGGCCTTGCCGTCCCCGTCCAGGTCGGCCAGCAGATCGAAGCGGTTGTCGGCGGTATTGAGCAGCCACCCGTCGAACCTGGTGCCGTTGGCGGCCATCACCGGCGCGGCGAGGGTGTTCCCGGCGAGATCGAGAACACCGAGCCCCCACGGGCTGGTCACCGGGATCTCCGCCCGGCCGTTGCCGTCGAAGTCACTGTTGCGTAAAGACATTGAACTCCCCTGTCGGCTCGCTCGTGGCTCGACCATAAGCAGCCGAGCGGGGCGATCGCCTCAGGGAGGCACCTAGGAGGTTCCCTAGTGGGCGTACGAACGCGAAACCGCCCCCTACCCGCGGAATCTCCACGGGCACGAGGCGGTCACAGGCCTGAGATCAGGACGTGAACCCGAGCTTGCGCAGCAGGTCCTGGTGTGCGAACTGCCCGTAGTACTCGAGCATGCCGGCGATCCGGCCGTCCCGGAAGGTCACCCTGATGACGAGGCGATTTTCGTAGCTGCCGCCGTCGGCGAGCTCAGCGACCATTCGCTCCTCAACGATCGCGACCTCGGGGTCGTCCGTCTGGTGGAACCGGACGTCGTGCACGGCGATGCTCCGCGCGCCGGCGACCAGGCCGCTGAACGCCGCGTGCAGCGCCTCACGTCCAGTGATGACGGCGGGCAGGCCCGGGACCGGCAGGGCGGCCTCGTAGCTGGCGTCGTCGCACCAGTGGCTGATGAACTCGTCGATCTCGCCGGCGTACAGCAGCTTGCTGGAACGGTTCCACACGTCCTCGTTCCGGGCTCGGGCGGCGGCGATGGTGTTCGACATCATGATGAACTCCTTGTGCGAATGGGGACGAACTAGGCGACGGCTCCGATGCCGCGCGGAGGTGTGGGGGTGCCGTGAATCCGGCGGGCGTAGCGCCGGAACGCGCGGCGTCCCAGCGGCGGCAGCAGGCGGCGCAGCGGCGCGGGGAGCTTCCGCATCTCGATCCCGATCACCTCGGGGTCACCCTCGTAGAGCATCATCCCGAAGCCCAGGAACATCAGCCGCTTGGGAATCGAAGACATCCCCTGAGCGGTGAACTCCTCCCACTCCTCGGCCGTGATGTGCCGCGCCATGATGGGCAGAAGGTGGGTCTCCTCGGCATGCAAGTGCTCGAACAGCGCCGTGCACAGGCTGGACAGGATCTCGGCCAGCGCCTCACCGTCCGGAGTGGCCGCGGTACGGCGCCAGGTTTCGAGTGCCCCGTGCGCCTGGTCCAGTAGCGCCGCCACGTGCTCGTGCTGGCTCTGCATCACGTGCACCAGCGGAGCGAGCTCACCGGGAACCCGTTCGAGCAGCGCCGCCCACAGCAGGTCGTCTTCGATGCTGTGGTGGTGATGCAGCAGCGACAGGAATAGGGCCGCGTGGTCTGCGACGATCGACGTCCGGCGGCGGTCTCCCGCGGCGACCGCGCGTACCGCCGCAGGGGACAGGCCCAGCTCGCGGCGGAAACTGCTGTGTGCGACCCGCATCATCCGCACGTCGATGAGTCCAGGCCCGTGCAATCGCTGCCCGTCTGTGGTCTGGTTCGTCATGGTTTCTCCTTTCTCGCTGACGAACAAAGCCTGCGGCCACGTACTTGGAAGACACCCCGTTCCGGCTTGGACGCGTGCCTGTAGCGTTGCCGGGGTGCGCTATCAGGTGCTGGGGCCGATCGAGGTTCTCGACGTCGGCGGCGGCCCGGTCCAACTCGGCGGCCAGAAGCAGCGCGCGCTGCTCGGCCTGCTGCTGGCAGCTCGCGGAAAAGTGATTTCAGTCGCCCACCTCGTCGACGAACTGTGGGGTGACGACCCGCCGCCGAAGGTGCTGACCTCGGTGCAGTCCTACGTCGCGAACCTCAGGCGGGCACTCGAACCGGACCGCCCGGCACGAGGGCCCGCCCGGATCCTGATCACGCGTCCTCCCGGCTACGCTCTCGCCGCCGACTCGGTCGACTACACCGAGTTCGAGAGGCTGGCGAGCGCGGCACACGAATCCCTTGCGACCGATGCCGCACACGCCCGGGAACTCCTGCGGACCGCCGCCGGGCTCTGGCGCGGCGAGCCGTACGCGGACGTCGCCGTAGCGGCTCCCGGGTTGGCCGCCGAGGCGGCCAGGCTCGGCGAGCTCAGGTTGCTGGCGACGGAGGACCGTTTCCGCGCCGAGCTCGCCCTCGGCGTACATGCCCGGCTCGTGGGGGAACTCGAGCAGCTGGTGGCCGCGCACCCCCTGCGTGAAGCGGCCTGGGGATTGCTGGCGGTGGCCCTGTACCGGTCCCAGCGCCAGGGCGAGGCACTCGACGCGCTGCGGCGTGCCAGGCGGCTCCTCGCCGACGAGCTCGGTGTCGATCCCGGTCCGGAGCTGACGCGGCTGGAGTCGGCGGTGCTGCACCACGAGCCGTCGCTGGACGCCAGGCCCGCTCCCGGCAAGCCGCCGGCGTACGCCGCCTCGGTGGCTGCCGGGCCACGCGTCGCCGCGGCCGGGCTGGTCGGACGAGACGAGTGGCTGGCCCGGCTGACCGGGTATCTCGTCGATGCGACCGCCGGTCGCGGCAGCGTGGTGCTGGTAACGGGCGAACCCGGCATCGGCAAGACCGGTCTGGCTCGCGCCCTGACCGCGACCGCCGCCGCGATGGGCGTCCGCACCGGATGGGGACGGTGCGAGGAAGCCGTCGGTGCGCCAGCCCTGTGGCCGTGGTCGCAGGCGTTGGGGCCGCTGGTGAACGCCGCCGGCGCGGCCACTCGGCTACCGGCCCTGGCGGCCCTGCTGCCCGACCTGGACGGCACTGCCGCCGCGGATGTCGACACGGCGGCCTTCAAGCTGGCCGAGGCCACTGCAGCCCTGCTGCGTGCTGCGGGCCCCACCCTGCTCGTGCTCGACGACCTGCACTGGGCGGACGGCGACACGCTGCGCCTGGTTCGCCGGCTCGGCACGATGCTGGCCGGCCTGCCGGTTGTGCTGCTCCTGACCAGCCGCGACGCCCAGGCCGATCGCACCCCGGAGCTGGCCGACACACTGGCCGACCTCGCCCGTGCCGATCTCGTCCGGGTCGGTCTTCGCGGGCTGGACCAGGCGGGCGTGCGGGCCTATGTACGGCTCAGCTACGGCGTGGAGATTCCCGACGAGGTCGCGGCGGCGTTGCGGGAACGTACGAACGGCAACCCGTTCTTCGTCGGGGAGGTGGTCCGGCTGCTGGCGGACGAACGCCGTCTCACCGAGCCTGGCACCGTGGCCGCGCTGCGGGTCCCGGACGGGGTCCGAGACGTCGTACGCCGGCGTATCTCCCAGTTGCCCGGCGACGTCGAAACGCTGCTGTCGACGGCCGCGGCGTTCGGACCCACGTTCGATGTCGATCTCGTCGAGACGGCCTCGGGACTGACCGCGGACGCCGCGATGAGCGCCACCGAGGCCGCCCTGCTGGCAGGACTGATCGTGGAGGAGGGCGTGGGTCACCGATTCACCCATGCCCTGGTCCAGGAGGCGGTCTACGTCCGGCTGCCGCCGAGCCGGCGCCGTCAACTGCACGCGGCGATCGCCGAAGCGATCGAGGAGCGGTCCGGCGGAGTGGGCGAGACGCGCTCCGCCGAACTCGCCCACCACTACGGCAGGGCCGGATCCACCCATGCCCGCGCCGCCTGGACCCACGCCTTGCGGGCGTCCGCGCTCGCGGCGCGGCAGCCCGCTCCCACTGAGGCCGCCCGCCTGCAGGAGGCCGCGTTGTCGGCGCTGTCACGCGACCGCACCGCCACCACCTCTGACCGCTACGACGTGCTCATCGGTCTAGCGCTCGCCCGTAGACGGGCGGGCTACGAACGGCAGGCGTGGGAGGCCACTCGCGAGGCGGCCGAGGTCGCCCTCGCGAGTGGAGACGTCGTCGCGGCGGCGCGGGCGGCGGTCGCTACCACCGCGGATGCGATCTGGAGCTGGCGCGAGTACCAGGTCGTGGACGTCGCCGGCGTCGCACTGTTCGAGCGATTGGTTCGGGAACTTCCCCCAGGACACGAAACGATCCGGGCGCGGTTACTCGCCGCTCTCGCGGCGGAGATCTACTACGGCACGGACACCGCCGACCGGGCCGTGGCGTTCTCGACCGAGGCCGAGGCTCTCGCTCGGACCCATGGCAGCCGGGCAGACCTGGCCCACGTGCTCGAACTCCGGCATGTCGCCTATGAGCGACCGCAACTGTTGACCGAGCGACTGTCCGCGGCGCGCGAACTGGTCGATCTGGCCAGGTCCGCAGACGAGCCGGCTGCCGTCGCCCGCGCACTGGTGTTCCGCGGACGGGACCAGATCGAGCAGGGCGACGTCGGCGCGGGACTGCGGGACTACCGGCACGCGCGAGAGCTGGCGAAGACACACGCGCTCGCCCCGGCGCTGGTCGCGCTCAACTGGGCCGACGCGATCGTCGCCATCGCCCGCGGCCGGTTCACCGATGCGGAGCAGGCGATCGCCGAGGCAGGCGAGTTTCACTCGGGCACGACCGTTGCCGGCGCCGCCGAGGTCCCGCTCGTAGTGGTGGCGACGCTGAACCTGGCACGGGGCACGCTGCCGGCGATCGAGCCACTGCTGGCCGAGGCCGCCGCCGTCACCGGTCTCACCCTGCTGCGCGAGTTGCACGCACTCGCCTTGCTGCGTTCGGGCCGAACCGAGCAGGCCCGGTCCGCGCTCGGTCCGTGGCGGCAGCAGCCGGAAGTGCCGGCCGACTACATGTGGCTGACCCACCTGGCGGTCCGGGCGGAGCTGTGGTCCACGCTCGCGCCGCCTGACGCCGCGCGCGAACTGTTCACGCGCCTGGCGCCCTACGCGGACCGGATCGTGATCGGCGGCACGGGGATCACGTTCGCCGGCTTCGCCGGACATCATGTCGGCCTGCTGGCCAGGGCCGGTGGCGACCTGAACGGCGCCGCGGACCACCTCAAGGCGGCGTTGCTGCGCAACGAGGAGGCCGGTCTCCGACCCTTCGCCGCGGCGAGCGCACGCGAGCTGGCCACCACCCTCCTGCAACGCGACCGGCCCGGCGACCACGAAAAGGCGGCCACGCTCACCGCCCACGCGACCACTCTGGCCGGGCCCGCTCCGGGTTGACCGTACGGCCCGAGGCCGGGCCACTGTGACCTCGGCCTCGCAGATACCAGGGGCTACGTCAAGCGTCAGCCCACCCACCAGCCCTGGGCACTGACGGTCTTCGGCGAGAGCGCAGTCTCACGGGCAGTACGACACACAGGGCGTCTCTTCTGCTCTTGACGGCGCGTGTAGGGTTCTGTCAGTGCTTGATCAGCATTCGCGACAAAGGTGATTCACATGTCATATCCCCCCCATAATCGCCATGATCGTCACCTGGGATCGGCCCGGCCGAGGGTCAACCCGGCGCGAGTCTGGGGAGGTGGCGTGGCCGCCGCCATAGTGGCTGCACTGATCGTGGTGGTCGGAGTCATGATCAGCAATCGGCTCCTGGGCATCCGCGTACTCACTCCCGACGGGGCCACCGCTTATGGCAGCGCGGCGACCACGGGATATGCGATCTCGGCCGCGGCTGCCGCGCTTGTCGCCACACTGCTGCTCTACGTCCTCATGCTGTCGACGCCGGAGCCGGCCAAGTTCTTCGGCTGGATCGCCGGGCTCTTCACCGTCATCATCACAATCCTGCCGTTCATGCACTCCGCCGACCTCATCAGGCAGATCGCCACAGCCGCCATCAACCTCATCATCGGCATCGCCATCGTCTCACTCCTGGCGACGGTCGGGCGCACGGCCATTGAGGAGGTCCCGGAACCGTACCCGTACGAGCAGCCCGTCGGGTATGAGCCACGAGGATACGAGCCCCGGGGACACGAGCAGCGTAGGTACGAGCGCCCCCGTGAGTACGAGCAGCGCGGACAAGAGCGTCGAGACCACGACCCGTACGACTGAGCGGGACCCACTTCCTGAACAGCCAAAAGGCCCGATTCCACGATGGGAATCGGGCCTTTTGATCTTGTGGAGGTGGCGGGAATCGAACCCGCGTCCTTCAACCCCAAGTCAGGGCTTCTCCGGGCGCAGCCTGCTGTGTTTTTCTCAGCCCCGGCGGTCACGCAGGCGAGTCGCCGACGGGCTCAGCCACTGTTTAGTTTCCCGATCTTCCCCGTGGCCGGGTCGAACGGTTGAGCCTTCTAGCGATGCCAGACCCCGGGCCGAAGGCACTCCCGGGCTGACAGTGGTTTCGCTGCTTAGGCAGCGAGGGCCAGGGAGTCCCTGGCCGCCACAGTGCTCTTGGAATTGGCACTTGTTGTTTGCGGTCACAGGATTAACGAGGTTATGTCCGCAGTCCTCGGCCCGCTTCACCTGGCTTGCAAGATCGAAGTCGAAGCCAGTCACCCCCTGTGCAATTGTCAACACACCCCCGCGAAGGGATGAGTAACAAGAACCTACACGGGACAACGCCCTCAACGCCAACTTAATTCCTCATGGCGAAACCCCCGGGAGCGTGGCACAACAGCTCGCGCTCCCGGGGGCCGACCGGCAGGGTCGAGCCGGTCCGGACGGCAGGACTTCCCCCGAGATGAAGTCCTGATCTCATCACGGCGACTGGGTCCGCAACCCCCCGAGCGGGCCCAGTCACTCAGTAAGACGCAACCGGGCACCGCAATGGTTGCTCAGCGTGGCGACAATTTCACGACGAGTTCTGCAGGCCCGCGAAGAAGCTGCCCGCGACGGCCCCGGCGTTGTAGTTCTTCGCCAGCACCGCGATGGCCACGTCCCCCTGCCAGCCCACGAACCACGTCTGCTGGCTGCCTGCCGTCGCCGTCACGCCGTAGACCTTGCTCCGGCCCGCCTGGGCGGGCGTGCCGATCGCGCCGGCCCGCATCATCGCCGTCAGCGCCGTACGGACCTTGGGATCGATGGGCACCGGGGCCGGCTGGGCGGCCGGCTCGACCTCGGCCGCCGGGTCGGGCGACTTGGGGTCGGTCACCAGCACGGGCGGCCGCCAGGTGCCCGAGGACACCGCCGCGGCCACCAGCGCCATGCTGAGCGGGCTCACCTCGACGTTCTGGCCGGCGATGGCCCTGGCCTTGTCGGCGTCGCTGGTCAGCGCGGACAGCGAGCCGCTGAACGACTTGAGCGGCAACCGCCACGGCTGGCCCACGCCGAACGCCTGGGCGCTCTTGGCCAGATCGGCGGCGGTGACGCGGCGGGCGAGCGAGGCCAGCGCGGTAACGCAGCCTTTGGCGAAGTTTTCCTGGAACGTGGCCGACGGCGTCACCCCGGTGAACTGCCCGGCGTGCACGAACCTGGCGCCCCCGACCGTACGCTCCTGGGGGCAGGCCAGCCGCTGCTTGGGGCTGACGCCGCCCTTGATCAACGCGTCCGCGGCCACGATCGAGAACGCCGTCCCCGCCGCGAACTTGCCGGCCAGCGCGTCCTTCTCCTGGCTCAGGCCCTTGGTGGCGACCGCGCGGATCTCACCGGTGTCGCGCTGCACCGCCACCAGCGCGCTCGTCTCCGTGTCGGCCACCGCCTGCTCGGCCGACGCCTGGATCGCCCGGTCGATCGTGGTCTTGACCGAGACGTTCTGCCGGCCCGGCCACTCCTTCAACTGAGCGACCTCCTTGCCGGTCTTCAGATCGAGAGTGATCACCTTGGTCTGCGTGGAGCCGGTCAGATAGTCCTGGTAGGCCGCCTGCAGGCCGCTCCTGCCGACCGAGTCGCCCGCCCGCTGCGGGCCGCCGAGCTTCTGCTCGGTCTCCGGGGTGAGCGCGCTGACACTGCCGACGATCTGTTTGGGCGCGTCGGGATCGACGGGCTGCGGTTGCGGCTGCGTCTCGATGCCGGGGATGGCCTCGAGCTTCGACTTCTTCGACAGGTAGAGCTTCCGCCCGAACGTCACCAGCTGCACGAACTTGTCGGGCGGCGACGACCGGATCCGGCTCAGCAGCCGGTCCTGGGCATATCCGGTGATCTCCGACAGCCGCGCGACGACGTCCTCCGCCTGGTCAGCCAGCTTGGACGGGTAGACGCCGACGACATAGAGGGTGGTGTCGCTCTGCAACGGGTCGCCCGCCCTGTCGACCACCGGCTGGCGCGACTTCGTCTCGGTGTCGACCGCGAACCGCTGCCCCTCCTTGAGCTGGGGATGCAGCACGGAAGGCGACCAGCGCACCTTCCACGTGCCATCGACCAGGTGCAGCGGGAGCATCCCGTCGTACTCCCAGAGCGGGTTGTTCTCGCCCAGGTCCACCTCGGCGTGGAAGTCCGCCTTGGACTCATCGCCGTTCACGGTGACACTCTTGATCTTGAAGCGGAACGAGGCCGCGTCCAGCTCCAGCTTGGCGTCGGACAGTGCCGTGCGCACGGTGGCCACGTCGCCGTCGGTGCGGCCCGCGGCCAGGTCGTAGTCCTCCGACTGCCAGCCGACGAGGAAGTCGCGCACCGCGTCGTGCGGCGACGGCTCCTCGAAGCAGCCGGTCAGCGTCGTGCCCGCGACCGCCAGGGTGACGGTCGCGGCGAGGATGCGGCGGGCGCGTCTCATAGGGTGCGGTGCCGCCGCTCTCATCGGTTGCGGTGCCGCAGGGCCCGGGCCATCTCCCGTTTGGCCTGCTGCTCCGCCAGCGACTGTCGCTTGTCCCAGTCTTTCTTACCGCGTGCGAGGCCGATCTCCACCTTGGCCCTGCCGTCCTTGAAGTAGAGCGCGAGCGGCACGATCGTGAGCCCACCCTCCTTGGTCTTGGCGGCGAGCTTTTCGATCTCCTTGCGGTGCAGCAGCAGCTTGCGCTTGCGGCGGGCCGCGTGGTTGGTCCACGTCCCCTGGGTGTATTCGGGGATGTGGACGTTGAGCAGCCACGCTTCGCCGCCGTCGATGCTGGCGTAGCCGTCGACGAGCGAGGCGCGGCCCTCGCGTAGCGACTTCACCTCGGTGCCCTGCAGCACGAGACCCGCCTCGAAGGTGTCCTCGACGTGGTAGTCGTGCCGAGCACGTTTGTTCTGGGCGATGACCTTCCGCCCGGTCTCACGTGGCATGCTTCGACTTTACCGGCGATCCGATCCACTACACCCTGAGGTAACGGCGGAGCGTCACGAACGAGGCCAGCACACAGATCACGACGCCGATGCCCATGGTGATCGTGATGGTCTGGGCCACCGCGTCCCAGCCGAGCTGCGCCGTGACGTCGGTGAAGTAGCCGGTCAGCTCGTCGAACAGGAAGACCTTCGTGACGATCAGGATGACCGCCGCGAACACGCCGCCGATCAGGCCGGCGATGACGCCCTCCATGACGAACGGGAGCTGGATGTAGAGGTTGGACGCGCCGACCAGCCGCATGATGCCCGTTTCCCGGCGCCGGTTGAACGCCGACAATCGCACCGTGTTACCGATCAGCAGGGCCGCCGCCAGCACCAGGATGATCGCCACCGCGAGGGCGTAGAAGGCGAGCTTGTCGAGCATGGCGAAGAACGGGCCGATCAGCTGCTGGTGGTCGATCACCTGCGCGACGCCGGGCTGACCCTGGACGGCCTGGAGCACGGACTTGTAGTTGTTCGGATCGACGAGCTTGATCCGGAACGACTGCGGCATGTCCTCGACCTTGGTGGCGTCCACGAGAGCCTTGTTGGCCGCGTACGACTTCTGGAAGTTCTCGTACGCGGTCGTCTGGTTCTCGAAGAACACCTCCTTGACGCCCTGGGTGCCCTTGATGTGGGAGTCGAGGGACTTGAGCTGCGCCGGCGTGATCGCCTTGCCGTTACACGCCGGCATGGCCGTGCCCTTGTTGCAGACGAAGACCGAGAGCTCGACCTTGTCATCCCAGTAGCCCTTCATCATGCCGACCTGGGCGTTGATCATCAAGCCGACGCCCAGCATCGCCATGCCGACAGCCACGGTGATGACCACCGCGATCGTCATGGTCAGGTTGCGACGGAGGCCGATCCAGACCTCGGAAAAGATGAAATTCGCCCGCATGGTGTGTCTGCAGCTCCCTGTCAGTACGCCTGGCCGTACACGCCACGCGACTGGTCACGGACGATCTTGCCGTCCTCCAGCTCCACGACACGCTTGCGCATGGAGTCGACGATGGCCGCGTCGTGCGTGGCCATGACGACCGTGGTGCCAGTCCTGTTGATGCGGTCGAGCACCTTCATGATGCCGATGCTCGTCGCGGGGTCGATGTTGCCCGTGGGCTCGTCGGCCAGCAGGATCATCGGCCGGTTGACGAACGCGCGGGCCATGGCGACGCGCTGCTGCTCGCCGCCTGACAGCTCGTCGGGCATGCGGTGGGCCTTGCCTTCCAGGCCGACCAGCTCGATGACCTCGGGCACCACCTTGCGGATGAACCGCCGGGGCTTGCCGATGACCTCGAGGGCGAACGCCACGTTCTCGTAGACGTTCTTGTTCGGGAGCAGCCTGAAGTCCTGGAACACGCAGCCGATGCGGCGGCGCAGGTGCGGCACCTTGAAGTTGGAGAGGCGGGCCAGGTCTTTCCCGGCGACGTGGATCGCGCCGGAGTTGGGCCGCTCCTCCTTGAGGATCAGGCGCAGGAACGTGGACTTGCCTGATCCCGAGGGACCGACGAGGAACACGAACTCACCCTTGTCCACGTCTACTGATACGTGGTCGAGGGCGGGCCGGTTCTGGTTCGTGTAGACCTTGGTGACATTATCCAAATGAATCACGAGAGCATCACGGCATGCCAGTCTAGGGGTCAGGACGGAAGCGAGGGTGGCACATGCCCACTTCCCGCCACCGGCCGATCGGGGGCGTGATCTTTACCAATGATCGACGTTCCGATTGGCCAGACGACAGTCTAGGGGGAAGACTGGCATGGAACGTCCATAACGGAAACAAAACGATTGTGCGGCTAGACTTGAGGCTGACATGAGTTGCGAACACCTCGTATGCGCGCAGTGCGCCCACCCCGTGATCGAGGGCCGCTGCCCCCTGTGCCGCGCCAATCGCGAGCGGATGCACAACCACGGCTTCGCCGGGCTGTCACCCGCTCTCATCCTCCTGCTCCTGGTGGCCCTGCTCTTCCTGACCCTGGCGGTCAAGCACCTGAGCGGCCTATGACTCCTGCCGGCGCATCCAGCGGATCTCCGACTCGATGAACCCGTCGAGGTCGCCGTCGAGCACCGCTGTCGGGTTGCCGGCCTCCGTGCCCGTACGCAGATCCTTCACGATCTGGTACGGGTGCAGCACGTAGTTGCGGATCTGCGTGCCCCACGACGTGGTGGTGGCACCGCGTAGCTCCGACATCTTCTCCGCCTCCTCCTGCCGCTTGCGCTCCAGCAGCTTGGCCTGCAGGACGTTCATCGCCGAGGCCCGGTTCTGCAGCTGGGAACGCTCGTTCTGGCAGGAGACCACGATGCCGGTCGGCAGGTGCGTGATGCGCACCGCCGAGTCGGTGGTGTTGACGCCCTGGCCGCCGGGGCCCGACGAGCGGTAGACGTCTACGCGCAGGTCGTCCTCGTTGATGTCGATGTGGTCGGTCTGCTCGACGACCGGCACGATGTCCACCCCGGCGAACGAGGTCTGGCGGCGGCCCTGGTTGTCGAACGGGCTGATGCGCACCAGCCGGTGGGTGCCGTGCTCGCCTCTGAGCGTGCCGTAGGCGTAGGCGGCCTTGATCGTGAACGTGGCCGACTTGATGCCGGCCTCCTCGGCGTAGGAGGTGTCGTAGACCTCGGTGGAGTATCCCTTGCGCTCGGCCCACCGCAGATACATCCGCAGCAGCATCTCGGCCCAGTCGGCGGCGTCGACCCCGCCCGCCTGGGAGTTGATCGTGATCAGCGCCTCGCGGGCGTCGTATTCGCCCGCGAGCAGGGTGCGTACTTCCAAGGCGCCGATGTCGGACTTGAGCGCCGACAGCTCCTTGTCGGCCTCGGCGCGCGTGTCGTCGTCGTCTTCCTCGGCCGCGAGCTCGTAGAGGACCGTCAGGTCGTCGAGCCGGCGCGCGACGCCTTCGACCCGGTTGAGCTCGCCCTGCAGGTGGGACAGCTTGCTGGTGACCTTCTGGGCCTGGTCCGGGTCGTCCCACAGGTCGGGGGCGGCAACCTGCTGCTCCAGCTCCTCGATCCGCTTGCGCATCGCGTCGAGGTCGAGCACGTCCTGGATGCTGCGGAGCGTGCCCGCGAGCTCGTTGATCTCTTCTGCCGGATCGATGCCTGCCACGTTTCCCAAGCCTACGCCCCTCGGGGGGCTCCGCCCCCCAAGCTCCCCCCGAACAGCCCGACCGCTTCGCGGTCCCATCGGACTCGGGGGGCTCCGCCCCCCAAGTGCCCCCCATAAAACACCGACCGCTTCGCGGTCCATCACCCTCGGGGGGCTTCGCCCCCCAAGTGCCCCCCCAAAAACACCGACCGCTTCGCGGTCCATCGCGCTCGGGGGGCTTTGCCCCCCAAGTGCCCCCCATAAAAACCGACGACCGCTTCGCGGTCTAGCTTCCTCGGAGGGCTGCGCCTCCTCGTTGCCTAATAACATGGCGTGGTGCGTGCATACGGTCGGCGGAAGGTGCTGGCGCTCGCCGCCGGCGTACTGGCCGCGGTGACCGCCTGCACCGGCAATGGCCAACCGGCGCCCACGAGGTCGGCCGTGGCGGCCTCCGCGTCTCCTTCGCCCACTCTGCCCCCACCGGCCGTCACGCGAGCCGAGGCGGCCGAGGTGTTCGACGAGATCACCGTCACCGACGACACGCTGAGAGTGAAGAGCGACCTCCAGGGCCGCCTGGCGCTGGCGCTCGACCTCACGACCGGCGGCCAGACGCCGCTCACCGTGGCCGCCTACCTGTCCACCGGCGGCGCGCCGCCCCGCTACAGGTGGGGGGCGCCGACGTTGTTCGTGCCCAGGTTCGGGCAGGCGGAGCGGGCGCCCTGGTTCAGCGCGCTGGCGACGCGCAACGGGCGGCCGACGTTGCTGACGTTCGCCAAGTCCGACCGCTGGCGGCTCAGCTCCGCGGCCCAGCTCCTGCCCGGGCAGGAGCTACCGAAGATCAAGCTGGACGCCGACGGCTACGCGGCCGCGGTGGCGCCCGATGACAAGACCGTCACGATCAGCCCGCAGTTCATGGGGCCCGTGCACGCCAGCGTGGCCGAGACGGGGTCCGCCGGGGTCACGGCGGGGCTCATCGCGGGAGGGCCCTACACGACGGAGGTGGCCGAGCAGATCGCCACCGATCGGGGGACGGCCAAGGACGGCGGGTTGGGCTACGACTCGATCTTCAGCGCCGACAACTGGCCCGTCTACGCGCTGCGCACCGAGAACGGCGGGGCGCTGATCCAGTACTCGCTCTCGCGGAACACCTCCACGAAGAACATGACGGACAAGTCGTACATCATCCCCGTGCCCGAGGAGGCCGGCTGGGCGATGACCGATTCCACGGTGCGCCTCAGCCTCAAGCTCACGGAAGTCCACCAGTACGCCACCGCCGTCCCGCCCCTGACCGCGCCCGCGGCCGCCGCCGTGATCGCCCACGACGGCGCCCTCACCCGAGCCTCAGGCGATTAGACCGCTTAGCAACTCGGGTTGACTAATGCTGGATTAGTCAACTACGGTTGCTTGCATGCCGGCTGATGACATTCCCGTTCCGCAGGAGCCCGCTGACACGCTGGCGGCCGTGGTGGCGTTTCGGCGCCTGGCCGATCAGCTGGAGGACGCCGCCGTCGAGCAGGCGATGCGGGCCGGCTGGAGCTGGCCCCAGGTCGCCGAGGCGCTCGGGGTCACCCGCCAAGCGGTCCACAAGAAGCACGCCAAACGGCTCATCGCCGCGGGCGTCACGCTGAGGAGGCGACAGTGAGCGCGATCGACCACTACATCAACGCGATCATCGAACAGGGCATAGTCGAAGCCCGGCAGGACGGATCCGCGGTGGTCGAGGCGCACCATCTCCTGCTGGCCATCGCTGCTTATGAGGGCACCGCCCCCCACGAGGTGCTGATCTCGGCCGGGCTCGGCCGCCAGGCGATCCGCGACGCGCTGGACCGGGAGTTCGAGCACAGCCTGAGCGCGGCGGGGGTGTCCCTGGCCGCCTTCGACCTCCCGAGGCCGAGCGGCGACCCCAAGTCGGCCAAGAACATCGGGGCCTCGGCCAGGCTGGCGTTCGAACGGGGTATCGCCTGCGCCACGCGCAAGAAGGATCTGCGGCCGGCGCACCTGCTGATCGGCATCCTGGAGGCCCAGGTGGGCACCGTGCCGCGCGCGCTCGCCCTGGCGGGCGTCGACCGGGCCGCGCTGGCCGAGCGGCTGCGTACCACCACGAGCTGGTAACGCTTTTCCCTTTCTGCCGCTCTTGCGGCCTATTCGGCATGCCCGAATCCGGGCTGCCTCGACTCGATGAGAGGTGTGTTCATGGCGACACGAAAGGAGGTCGTGCTCGACGTCGACGGGCTGCGCATGCGGTACGGCGCGACCGACGTCCTGCACGATGTCACGTTCCAGGCCCGCCACGGGGAGGTGCTGGCCCTGCTGGGGCCCAACGGGGCGGGCAAGACCACCACGATCGAGATCATGGAGGGCTTCCGCATGCGCTCGGCGGGTCGCGTCTCGGTGCTCGGCACCGATCCCTCCCACGGGGACGAGCGGTGGCGGGCCAGGCTGGGGGTGGTCCTGCAGTCCTGGCGCGACCACGGGAAATGGCGCGTACGCGAGCTGCTCGCCCACCTCGGCACCTACTACGCCACGTACGCGACGCCATGGGACGCCGACGAGCTCATCCGGGCGGTCGGCCTGACCGAACACGCGGACAAGAAGCTCAGGACGTTGTCCGGTGGGCAGCGGCGCAGACTGGACGTGGCGATCGGCATCGTGGGCCGTCCGGAGCTGCTGTTCCTGGACGAGCCGACCGCCGCGTTCGACCCGCAGGCGCGGCACGAGTTCCACGACCTGGTACGCGGCCTCGTCGCCCGGCAGGAGACCACGGTCCTGCTCACCACGCACGACCTGGACGAGGCCGAGAAGCTCGCCGACCGCATCGTCATCCTGAACGGCGGCCGCGTCATCGCGGACGGCTCGGCAGGGGAGCTGGCGCGGCGGATCGCGGGCGAGGACGAGGTGCGCTGGGTCCGCGACGGGCAGCGGTGCACGCACAAGACCCCTGACTCGACGGGGTTCGCGCGCGACCTGTTCGACCGGTACGGCGACACGGTCCGCGAGCTCGAAGTCCACCGGGCGTCGCTGGAGCAGACGTACCTGACACTCGTACACCAGGCGGAGGCGATCCGATGAACACGGCCCTGCGCGCGGGCTGGGCCCGCGGGCTGATCGAGCTGCGGCAGTCGTTCACCAACGGCGGAGAGCTGGTCTCGCACTTCCTCTGGCCCGGGCTGACGCTGGCCGCCATGTTCTTCCTGCGCAACACCGAGTTCGGCTCCAGCGGGCTGCTGCTCGGGACGCTGCTGCTGCCCAGCATCCTGGGCATGAACGCGGCCCTCGGCCTGGTCAGCATGAGCCAGTTGCTCACCGCCGACCGCGAGGACGGCACCCTGCTGCGCGCCAAGGCCACGCCGCACGGGATGCCCGGCTACCTGATCGGCAAGGTCGTCTCCGTCTCCGGCGGCCTGCTCGCCGACCTGGCCATCTTCCTGATCCCCGGCCTGCTCCTCGTCGGCGGCCTGGACATCGGCGCCGGCTCGTGGCTCTCGCTGGCCTGGGTGCTGGCGCTGGGCATGGTGGCGACCCTGCCGATCGGCGCGATCCTGGGCTCGGCCTTCACCAGCGCCCGTTCGCAGGGGGTGCTCCAACTGCCGGTCCTCGGTGTGATCGCGATCTCCGGCATCTTCTACCCGATCACCGCGCTGCCGGAGTGGTTGCAGTGGATCGCCCAGGTCTTTCCGATTTACTGGCTGGGGCTGGGGATGCGCTCGGCCCTGCTCCCGGACGCCGCCGTGGGTGTGGAGATCGGCGAGTCCTGGCGGCATCTAGAGACGGTGGGCGTGCTGGGGGCGTGGGCGGTCTTGGGGCTCCTGGTGGCACCGGTGGTGCTGAGACGGATGGCACGCGGGGAGTCGGGCTCGACGGTCGCGGAACGCCGCGACAAGGCCCTCCAACGGATCGGGTAACGCCACCCCGGCGCGTGGCGTACCGCACCGGGCGGGCGCTCTTTACCGGCCCGCCCGGACGTACTGCGGGCGGTTACGCCTCCGTGTGGGGGAGGTTGCTGGCGGCGACCAGGGTACGGATGGAGCGGAGGGCGACCGAGAGGGTGGCCAGGTCGAAGTGGTCACTCTCCCAGATCTCCGACAACGTCTGCCGAGCCCGCGAGACCGCCGCCGAGTTGGCCTCCGACCACCGGGCCAGCCGCTCCTCCGGCGGCAGACCAGGCTTGCTGTGGGCCAGCACGTCGCGGGTCAGGGACGCGTGCGCCGCGTAGAGGTCGTCGCGGAGGGCCGAGCGGGCCATCGAGTTCCAGCGGTTGTCCCTGGGCAGCGCGATGACCCGCTCCCGGAGGCGGGCGAGCTGGAGGCGGTCCGCGAGGTCGAAGTAGACCTCCGCCACCTCGTTGACCGGGCGGTCCGTCAGGGACGAGACCTCCACCAGGTCCAGCGTCGAGTACGCGGGCACCATCCCCGCCACCCGCTCGGCCAGCTCCAGCGGCACGCCCCTGGCCACGTACGAATCGCGGCGCTCCTCGTACGCGGCCAGGTCAGGCCCCGTGAGCAGCTTCGGGATGTGGGCGCTGAGGCCGTTGACGCCCTTCACGAAGAAGCTGACGGAACCGGCCAGGTCCAGCGGCGGGCGGCGGTTGAGCAGGAGCCAGCGGGTGCCGCGTTCGGCGAGCTTGCGGCCCTCCAGCAACATCGCGATCTGGGTGGCCGTGTCCACCTTGTTGTCCAGGGCCTCGACGGCCCGGTGGAAGCTCGCCAGGTCGAAGACCTCGCGCGCCACCAGGTACGCCCGGACGATGTCGGGCGTCGACGCCCCCGTCTCCTCGCCGAAGCGGTGCAGGAACGTGGTGCCCGCCGAGTTGACCAGCTCGTTCACCACCCGGGTGGTGATGATCTCGCGCCGCAGCGGATGCGCGTCCATGTACGACCTGAAGCGCTCCCGCAGGGCCGAGGGGAAGTACGACACCAGCCACGACGCCAGATAGGACTCGTCCGGCAGATCGGACCCGAGCAGCTCGGCGTCGGCCACCAGCTTGGTGTAGGCCAGCAGGACGGAGAACTCGGGAGCGGTCAGCCCGAGCCTGGCCTGGCGGCGTTCGGCCAGCGTCTTGTCCGACGGCAGGAACTCCAGCTCCCGGTTGACCAGCCCGTCCCGTTCCAGCCGCCGCAGGTAGCGGGAGTGGATGTGCAGCATCTCGACGGACTGGACGCGGGCGGCGGCGAGGACCACGTTCTGCGCGTAGTTGTCGCGCAGCACCAGGTTCGCGACCTCGTCGGTCATCGAGGTGAAGACCTGGTTGCGCTGCTTGTCGGTCAGCTCGCCGTCGCGTACGGCCTGGTCAAGCAGGATCTTGATGTTCACCTCGTGGTCGGAGGTGTCCACCCCGGCCGAGTTGTCGATGAAGTCGGTGTTGACCAGCCCGCCGTTCAGCGCGAACTCGATCCGGGCGAGCTGGGTGAACCCCAGGTTGCCGCCCTCGCCGATGACCTTGCAGCGCAGCTGGCCGGCGTTGACCCGCAGCCCGTCGTTGGCCTTGTCGCCCACGTCGATGTGGGACTCGGAGGAGGCCTTGACGTACGTGCCGATGCCGCCGTTCCACAGCAGGTCGACCGGGGCCCGCAGGATGGCGCTGATCAGGTCGTTCGGCGCCAGCGACGTGACACGGGCCGGGATGCCGAGCGCCTCGCGCATCTGGGGCGTGATGTGGATGGACTTGGCCGTACGGGAGAAGACGCCGCCTCCCTGCGAGATCAGCTTGGCGTCGTAGTCCTCCCAGGAGCTGCGCGGCAGCTCGAACAGGCGCTGCCGCTCGCCGAACGAGCGGGCGGCGTCCGGCGAGGGGTCCACGAAGATGTGCCGGTGGTCGAACGCGGCCACCAGCCGGATGTGCCGCGACAACAACATGCCGTTGCCGAACACGTCACCCGACATGTCGCCGACCCCGGCCACGGTGAAGTCGGTGCTCTGCACGTTCACGCCCATGGTGCGGAAGTGGTATTTGACCGACTCCCAGGCCCCGCGGGCGGTGATCCCCATGGCCTTGTGGTCGTAGCCGATCGAGCCGCCGGAGGCGAAGGCGTCGCCCAGCCAGAAGCCGTACTCCTTGGCCACGTTGTTGGCGATGTCGGAGAAGGTCGCGGTGCCCTTGTCGGCGGCGACCACGAGGTAGGTGTCGTCGCCGTCGTGCCTGACCACGTCGGGCGGCGGCATGACCTTGCCGTCCACGAGGTTGTCGGTGATGTCGAGCAGCCCGGAGATGAACATCCGGTAGCAGGCCACGCCCTCGGCGAGCAGGTCCTCCCGCGTCCCGGACTTCGGCGGACGTTTCACGACAAATCCGCCTTTAGACCCGGTAGGCACAATAACGGTATTTTTCACCATCTGCGCCTTGACCAGTCCCAGAATCTCCGTCCGGAAATCCTCCATCCGGTCAGACCACCGCAAACCGCCCCGCGCGACCTTCCCGAATCGCAGGTGCACCCCTTCGACCCGCGGCGAATACACGAAAATCTCGAACTTCGGCCGCGGAAGCGGCAGAACGCTGATTGCCTCGGGGTCGAATTTGAGGGATATGTACTGTTTGCGCTTCCCATCAACCATTTGGAAGTAATTTGTCCGCAATGTCGCCTGGATCATCTCCAGGTAAGCCCGCAGGATCCGGTCCTCGTCCAGCGAGGCCACCGCGTCCAGCGCCCCCAGGATCTCCTCCGTGAGCGCCTCCACGAGATCGACCCGCACGTCGTCGGGCCGCCGCGGATCGAGCTTGGCCTCGAACAGCCATACGAGCAGCCGCGCCAGCAGCACGTTGCCGGCCAGCACCCGCTCCATGTAGAGCTGCGAGAACGTGCTCCCGGCCTGCCGCAGGTACTTGGCGTAGACCCGCAGGATCTCGACCTGCTCCCAGGTCAGCCCGGCCCGCAGGATGAGCGAGTTGAAGTTGTCGGCCTGCACCCGCCCCGTCCACAACGCGGTGAGCCCGTCCTGGAACAGCCGCTTGAAGTCCTCCCTGTCCACCTCCGCGGACGGCGTGTACCGCAACCCGAAGTCGTAGATCCAGGCGTTCTTGGTGGCGGGGTCGTTGTCCCGGTCGATCTCGTACGGCCGCTCGTCCACGACCTCGACCCCGAGCCGCTGGATCAGCGGCAGCGCGTGGGACAACGAGATCGGCGAGCCGACCTTGTAGAGCTTGAGCCGCCGCTCCCCCTCGACCGCGTCGTACGGCTCGTAGAGGTTGATCGCCACCTCCTCGCCGTCACCCGCGCTGACGAGTTCCTCCAGCCGCCGCAGATCGACGACGGCCACCTTGGGCGGGAAGTCCGCTTTGTACCCTTCGGGGAACGCCGAGGCGTACCGCCTGATGAGCCCGGGCGCCTCCTCCTCCGAGGTCATCTCGGACAGCGCGGTGGCCAGGTCGTCCTCCCAGGAGCGGGTGACGGCGGCCAGCCGCGCCTCCAGCTCCTCCACGTCCCCGCTCGGCGGCGGCAGCTGCTTGCCCCGCTCGCCCCGCACGACCACGTGCAGCCGGGCCAGCACCGACTCGCCGATCATCGCGCTGTAGTCCAGCGACCTGCCGCCGAGGGCCTTGAGCAGCACCTCCTGCATCTTCAGCCGCACCTTGGTGGTGTAGCGGTCGCGCGGCAGGTAGATCAGGCAGGAGATGTAGCGGCCGTAGTCGTCGCGCCGCAGGAACAACTTGACCTGCTTGCGCTCGCGCAGCCGCAACACGCCCAGCGCGATCGGCAGGAGCTGGTCGACCGAGGTCTGGAACAGCTCGTCGCGCGGGAACGTCTCCAGGATCTCGATCAGGTCCTTGCCGTCGTGGCTGTCGGGCGGCAGCCCGGCCTTGTCCAGCACGGCGGCCAGCTTCCGCCTGAGCACGGGAATCCTGGAGATCGACTCGTTGTAGGCCACGTGCGTGAACAGGCCCAGGAAGCGCCGCTCCCCGACCACCTCGCCCTCGGGCGAGAACAACTTCACCCCGATGTAGTCGAGGTAGGTCGCCCGGTGCACGGTGGCCCTGGAGTTGGCCTTGGTGGTGATCAGGAGCTGCTTCTCGCGCGCCTTGGCGCGCACCTCGGCGGGCAGCGCGGCGAAGCTCTCCGAGCCGACCTTGTCGTCGCGCAGGATGCCCAGCGCCGCCCCCGGCAGGGCGCGCAGCGTCTCGCCCTCGTCGGTGTCCTCCAGCCGGTATTCGCGGTAGCCGAGGAAGGTGAAGTGCCCGTCGGCGAGCCAGCGCAGCAGGTCGAGGCTGTCCTCGACCTCCGCGGGCTCCAGCGGCGGCGGGTTCATGCTCAGGTCTTCCGCGGTCTGTACGGCCAGCGCCCGCATCTTCCTGAAGTCCTCGACCGCGTACCGGACGTCCATGAGCACCCGCTGCAGGTCGGCCTCGAGCTGCTTGAGCACCGCGGGGTCGGACTGCCGGTCGATCTCGATGTGCATCCACGACTCGACCAGCATCTGGCCGGTGACGTCCTCCTGGCCGCGGCCCAGCATCCGGCCCGTCATGTCGCGGCGCACCCGCATCTGCGGATGGACCACCAGATAGGTCCCCAGATCGTGCCGATCGAGCTCCATCGTCACCGAGTCGACCAGGAACGGCATGTCGTCGGTGACCACCTCGACGACGGAATGCCCGGGATCCCAGCCGTTCTCGTCCAGGGTGGGTGTGTACGCCCGGACGACCGCCCGGCCCTGGGGGCGGACCTCGGCCAGCTTGCGCTGGGACATCGCGGGGCCGTACACGTCAACGGGGTTGCGGTCGAGCAGGTCCTCCGGCGCGACATGCCGATAGTAGAACCGCAGGAAGCCCAGGGCCTCCTCGGTGCTCACATGTTCGCTGCTCACCGCGCAACTCTCGGCGGCTCGCTGGAGCAGCTCATCCTTGGCCTCGTCGAGCGGCATTTCGCTCTCACTCCTTTGTGAGGGTTTGCCATAGCTGTTGTTCATAGCCAGGCCCTTAGTTCCCACAGCAGCGGGAAGTAGTGCAGGCGCGTCCTACCGCGCAGGTACGGGGCACCCGTCGAGCCGCCTGTGCCCGACTTGGTGCCGATCTGGCGTTCGACCATCTGGACATGACGCATCCGCCACTGAGCGGCGGTCTCGTCGTGCGTCAGCAGGTCTTCGGCCAGTTGCCACAGGTCGTCGTGGGACCCGCGGTCTCTCGCCACGGCCAGCAGCGTGCCCATGATCTCGTCGTCGGAGACCGGCAGGTCACGCCGGGAGAGGGCGGCGAGGTAGGCATCCCACAGCGTGGGCTCGTCCAGCCTGCGGCGCAGCCTGGCCAGTTCGGTGTCGCCGGCGTGCCGGAAGCTGCCGAGATAGCGCTCGTCCTTCAGCCCCGACAGGAACTCCAGCTCTCTGAACTGAACCGACTGGAACCCGCTGGCGGGCGCCAGCTTCGAGCGGAACTCGAGGAAGTCCTGGGGCGTCATCGTCTCCAGAACCTCGACCTGCTCGATCAGCACCCTCTCGACCGCATGCACCCGCTGGAACAGGTGCCTGGCCCGCCAGAGCTCGTCCGCGAACATCGCCTCGCGGGCGTTCTCCAGCTCGTGGAGCAGCAGCTTGAACCACAGCTCGTAGACCTGGTGGATGGTGATGAAGAGCAGCTCGTCAGGCGACTCCGACTGCGGCTGCTGCTGCGAGAGGAGCGCCGGCAGACAGAGATAGCCACCGTACGACAGCCGGCCGCCTTCCTCGCCGAACCGCCGATCCGGGGGAACGGGCGCATCACCGTCGATGCCCACCGAACACCTCCCCCAAAATCGCCCGGCCTGATTCGCCGGGCGCATGCCTCGCAGTACCGATACCACCCGAAAAGGGCATGGACGTCAACGTGACATCGACATCGGGGGGTCTTCGCCCGAGGCAGAGGAGGGGGCGTTCTTGAGCTCGTCGAGCTGCTCGGGCAACTCGGCAAGCTCGATCAGCTCCGCCTGGCATTGCTCACATGTGTCGAGGTGGCGTTCGAACGCCTCGTGCTCCTCCTCATCGAGGACGCCGAGGACATAGGCGGCCACCCCGTCATGCATCAGCCGGCTACCCCCTTGTCCCGCAGCAGTTCGCGGAGAGCCCGGATCCCGTAGTAGAGCCGGGACTTCACCGTGCCCGGCGGGATCCCCAGAATCTCCGCCGCTTCACTTATCGTACGGTCTCTGAGGTACGTCTGCTCTATGACTTCGCGGTGTTCTTCGGACAGGCTGCGGAGCGCGTCGGCGACGACCATCGCCGAGAGAGCCCGCTCCGAGCCATCGGGCACGGCCATCATGTCGACTTCCGGCGGCTCGACCTCCTGAGGCCGGGCGCTCTTGCGTCGACGTCCGTCGATCACGATGCGGCGGGCTACCGTGAGTAGCCACGCCCATATGAGGCTTGGTTCCCATTGCAGTCTTGCCGAGTTACGCCAGGCTCTGACGAGCGTCTCCTGCACCACGTCTTCGGCCCATTGAAGGTCGTTACCTGTCGATTTGCGTACGTGGCGCAACAGAGGGCCGCCGAACTCCTGGTAAAGCACCGCAATGCGATGCTCCGCCTCGGCATCCGCACTCTCGAACCTGCCGTCGAGGTGACCTAGCACGGGGCACATCTTTACACCTTCGTTATCTCAGCGGTAGCCACTCCGATAACTCCAGTCATTTCTAACTATCTCCGGCCATAGGTGAACCAGGCTTGGGATGCCCGCGTACCTCCGACCATGCACAGGCTTTTGCGTGGCGAGGTGCTGATGCTCGGCGGCTTCGTCGTGGCGGCCGCAGTGACGATTCTGCTGGTGATGCCACCGGCGATCGACCCGGCCGAGGCGCAGTGGACGCAGACGTCTTCTGGCCCTCTCTCAGCCGCCGACCGTGACCTGCTGGTCAAGGTCCGGCAGGCGGGTCTCTGGGAGATGCCCGTCGGCGAGTACGCCAGAACCCGCGCCGAGTCCCAACGTGTCAAGGAAGTCGGCAGGCTGATCATGGAAGATCACATGAAGCTGGACCTGCTGACCCGCCAGGTCGCCAAGAAGCTTGGCGTGGACCTGCCGGACGAGCCCAACCCCGACCAGCAACGCTGGATGGCCCAGCTGGCGTCGGAGAGTGGCCCAGCCTTCGACAAGGACTTCGCGAACCTGTTGCGTGCCGCGCACGGCAAGGTCTTCACCGTCGTGGCGGGCGTACGGGCCGGTACGCGTAACGCGGAGATCAGGAAGTTCGCCCAGGAGGGCGTCAACTACGTCATGAGGCACATGGCCCTCCTGGAGTCCACCGGCCTGGTCGATCACAACGAGTTGCCCGAACCCCCGTCGCCCTCACCCGCTCCACCCGTCGCACTGGCGGTCGAAAAGAGGAGACATACATGAGGAGATCCAGACGCATGGCCGCGGCCATGTCCGCTTTGGCCATCGCGGCTGGCGGGCTGGTGTCCGCGGCCGTCATCGGAGTCGGCCCCGCACGGGCCGACCACTGCGACCCGGCCGAGGCCACCGCGTCGCCGTCGGCGACGCAGCAGAACCAGCGCCAGAACGACCAGCAGCAGAACGACCAACAGGACGCTGATCAGAACCAGCAGACGGACCAGCCACAGGACCAGCAGCAGCAGGCCCCCGACCAGCAGCAGGACGCCGATCAGCAGGCCCCCGAGCAGCAGGAGGAGGCGCCCCAGGGCGGCGGCGCCGCGATCCTGGACCCGGCCCAGTCCCCTGAGCCGGAGGAGAGCGCCACCACGCAGTCGCGCCGCAGCCGCCCGCGTCCGTCGAACTCTCCCAGCCCGTCCCAGAGCCAGACCCAGGCACCGGATGAGGACCCCACCGCGGAGCCGTCGCAGAGCGCGTCCCCGACGGGATCGGCCTCGGCCTCGCCCTCGGCCACGGCGACCGGCGGGGAAGAGGAAGAGTGCGCCGACCTCGGTCCGTTCCCCGAGGACTTCGTGGACATCCGCCAGGTGGCGCCGCGCCAGCTCGACGCCCGGGCAGGCAGAAACGGCTCCCGCGGCACCTTCGTCTCCCAGTGCGGGACGAACCGCAACGGCCACAACAACCCCGACAACTTCATCGTCGCCCCCGGCGTCAGCAACGGGGCGCACCACCTGCACGACTACGTGGGCAACGTGTCGACGGACGCGTTCTCCACCGACGAGAGCCTGGCCGCCGCGGATACCACGTGCCGGCAGGGCGACAAGTCCACGTACTTCTGGCCGGTGATCAGAGACCGCAAGGTGGACGCGAACAACAACGACCCGGACGGCAACGTCGGCCAGGTGCTGCGCGCCCGCTCCGCGACGCTCCAGTTCCGCGGCAACGCCGCCTCCAGGGTCGTCGCGATGCCGAGGTTCATCAGGATCATCACCGGTGACGCCAAGGCGGCCACGAACGGCGGCGCCAACGCCAGAGCCGGCTGGAGCTGCACGGGATTCCAAAATCGCATAAGTCCCGACAAATACACGCTTTGCCCGCGCGGCAGCCAGCTTCTCCGTATTCTGGACTTCCCTAGCTGCTGGGACGGCCAGAACACCGACAGCGCCAACCACCGCACGCACGTGGTCTTCCCCGGCCAGAACGGTGCTTGCCCGCAGGGCACCAAGGCGATTCCAGCACTTCGCATGACACTCGCGTACACCGTGCCGCAGGGTGCGTCGTTCGCAGTGGACGCCTTTCCCGAACAGAAGCACAACCCGGTCACCGACCACGCTGACTTCGCCAACGTGATGCCCGATCGGCTGATGCGGACCGTCGTCGATTGCATCAACCGGGGCCGCCGTTGCTGATCTGAAACGCCCTCGCGGGCACTCGCCTTCCGAGTCGCACCCTCACCCGACCTTGGAGGGAAACACATGCTCCACAGACGACACCCCCGGCACTCCCCCACCAAGCTGGACACCAGGAACGTCCGGCTGGGGGCTTGCACCTCGATCGCGGCCATCGTGTTGTCAGCGTTCGCGCTGACCAGGACGGAACGCGGGATCGCGCTGCTCGGCCGAGGGGTCAGCTTCCTCGAGTTCTACGCGGGCGTGTTCGCCCTGGTGCTGCTGACCGCGACCGTCGCGCTCGGCCTGCTCACCACCGAACGTGTCTTCCTGTCACCGGCCAACCGGGTCAGGGCACAGCTCGCGCACAAGGCCACCGCCCTCATCGGGCTGGCCTACCTGGTCACGCACATCACACTCATGATCAGCCTCGGGCACGTGCCGCTGGGGGCGGCGGTCGTGCCCGTGGCCGGACTCTACGTGGGACTCGGCGCGCTGGCTTTCGACCTGATGGTCGTGGCCGTGGCCACGGGAATGTTGAGGGGGCACTTCGCGGTACGGAGCAGGCCGTGGATGTGGCGGATATTGCACTCCGCCGCGTACGTGGCCTGGCCGGTCGCGATCACGCACGGGCTGACCGCAGGCCGCCCGCCCGCCGGGTGGGTGGCCTGGTCCTATGTGGTCTGCCTGGCGGCGGTCGGCTCCGCGCTGATCGTGCGTGTGCTGGCCACGCTGCGCCGGCCGCCGATGCTTCCCGAGCAGGTCCAGGCGCCCGTGGTCACCTCACCCGTCGCGGCGGGCGTACCCGTGGAACGGCCGCGGAAGGCCGCTGCGGCGGCTCCGGCAGCCGCCGCTCAGGCCAACGCACCAGTGAGCCTCGCAGAGGCTCGGCGCCGGTTCAGGGAGGCCGGATGAGTCCGGCCACCACCTCGATCCCCCAGGAGAGACCGTGATTCCGGCTCGAGTGCCACGGGTGTTACGGATGGGACCGGCCCGGCTGACCGCCGGGCTCGACCACTGCCGGCGGCTCGACCTGCCCGCCCACCGCACGCTCCACGGCGCTCCCGAGCCGCGCGAGCTCGACGAGCTCATCTCGCACATCAACGAGGTGGACATGCGCGGGCGGGGCGGCGCGGCGTTCCCGTTCGCGCGCAAGCTGCGGGCCGTCGCCGACTCGGCCGGCTCGGGCGAGAGCGTCGTGCTGGTCAACGGCGCCGAAGGCGAGCCCGCCAGCTCCAAGGACGCCATGCTGCTCACCCGCAACCCCCATCTGGTGCTGGACGGCGCGGTGCTGGCGGCCGAGGCGCTGGGCGCCCGCGAGGTGGTCGTCGCCACGGCCGGCGGCGAGGTGGCCGAGGCCTCCGTCGCCGCCGCCGTGGCCGAGCGCAGAGCCGCGAACATATCGGGCGGCTCCGAGAGCCGGGTGCCGATCCGAGTGGTCGGGATCAAGGAGAGGTTCATCTCCGGGGAGGGCGGCGCGCTCGTCCGCGGCGTGAACGGCGAGGAGGCCATCCCGCCGGGCAGGAAGCGACGGGCCGCGACGAGCGGCGTGGACGGGCTGCCGACCCTGCTGTCCAACACGGAGACCTTCGCCCAGTTCGCGCTGCTGGCCGAGCTCGGCCCGGAGAAGTACGCCGAGATCGGCACGAGCAAGGAACCAGGCACCATCCTGCTCACCGTCAGCGGCGGCGCGGCCAACGGCGCGGTCATCGAGGCGCCGACGGGAACCTACCTGGCCGACGTGCTCGCACTGACCGAGGCGGAGGTCGGCGACGGCGTGCTCATCGGCGGCTACCACGGCGCGTGGTTGTCGGCGGAGGTCGCCGAGTCGGCCGTGATCTCGCGCGAGGGCATGAAGCTGGCCGGGGCCACCCTGGGGGCCGGGATCATCGTCCCGCTCGGCGAGACGACCTGTTCGCTCGGCGAGGCCGCCAGGGTCGCCGCTTTCCTGGCGGCCGAGTCCGCGGGTCAGTGTGGCCCGTGCCGCCTCGGCCTGCCGGACATCGCCAGGGCCATGTACGCACTGGTCGAGGGCACGGGCTCGGTGGACGCGGTCCGCCGCTGCGTACGCGTGGTCGAGCGGCGCGGGGCGTGCTTCCATCCGGACGGCACGGCCAAGTTCGTGTTGTCGGCGCTGGACGCGTTCGAGAGCGAGATCGCGCTCCACCTGGAGCACGGCTCGTGCGGGCGCCCGGTACGCGGCGTGCTCCCCATGCCCGAGCGCGAGGCCGACGTCGAATACCGGCTGGAGGTGGACTGGTCCCGCTGCCAGGGGCACGGGCTGTGCGCGCACCTGCTGCCGGAGTTCGTGGACCTGGACGACTACGGGTTCCCGTCGTTCAGGAACGTCCCCGGCTGGATGGCCAAGGAGGCGCGGCGGGCGGTCGAGATGTGCCCGGCGCTGGCCCTGCGGCTCGCGCAGACCACCGGGGACGGTCCCAAGCCGGCCGGGTCGCCGCTGCGGCTGGTCAAGGACGGAGTGCTCAAGAAGTCCGAATCGAGCGCGCCCCGGCTGACCCGGGTGGGCGTTTCAGAAGTCGGAGGGACTGCCGGGTGAGCCCCGAAGTGATGGATATGTGACGAACCTGGCGGGTCATCCAGGCGTCTCACCGATCGGTTCGTCACGATCAGCTCGGGGAGGCGTTCATGGACCGCCGGGATTTCTTACACGCCGCCGCGCTCGCCCCGCTGGCACTCTCCGCGCCGCCGCCCGACTGGGCCAGGCTGCGGGGACGGCTGGCGGGCACACTCGTGTTGCCGGGCGACGCCGGATACGACAGTGCGCGCCGCCTGTACAACCCCGCCTACGACCGGATCAGGCCGGGCGGGGTCGCCTACTGCGCGAACGCGGCCGACGTGTCGGCGTGCCTGGCGTTCGCGCGGGCAAGCGGCGTGGCGGTCACCACCCGCTCGGGCGGCCACTCCTACGCGGGCTGGTCGACCGGCACCGGGCTGGTGATCGACGTGTCCAGGATGAGCTCGGTCGCCTATGCGGGCGGCCGGGCCACCATCGGGTCGGGCGCCAAGCTGATCGACGTGTACGACCGACTGTCCCGCCACGGCGTGAGCATCCCCGCCGGTTCCTGCCCCACGGTCGGGATCGGCGGCCTCACGCTGGGCGGAGGCATCGGGGTGGTGTCCAGGAAGTACGGGCTCACGTGCGACACCCTGGAGTCCGTACGCGTCGTCACGGCCGACGGCCGGCTGCTGACCTGCGACGCCAGGCACCATGCCGGGCTCTACTGGGCCTGCAGGGGCGGCGGCGGGGGCAACTTCGGCGTGGCGGTGTCCTTCACGTTCAGGACCCACGAGGCGCGCGACCTCACCGTGTTCTTCCTGCACTGGCCGTGGTCCAAGGCTCAGGCCGTACTCAGTGCGTGGCAGTCGTGGGGGCCGTCGGCGCCGGACGCGTTGTGGTCGTCGCTGCATCTGGCGCGGTCCGCGGGCGGGCTGGATGTGCAGATCGTCGGTACGTACGCCGGTCCCAGGTCCGCGCTGGACCGGCTGCTGGCCCCGCTCGTCGCCAAGGTCGGGCGGCCGTCGTCCCGCTCCGTGCGGACGGTCCCCTACCTGGACGCCATGCGGATCATGGCGGGCTGCTCGTCGATGTCGGTCGCCGAGTGCCGGCGGATGCCGCGGGAGACCTTCTCCGCCAAGTCGCACATGGCCTACCGGAAGCTGCCCTCCGACGGGGTGCGGGCTCTGGTGAACGGGGTGGCGCGCGGCGGGCGGCATGCCGTGTTGCTGGACGCGATGGGCGGGGCGATCGGGCGGGTCGGTCCCGCGGCTACGGCTTTCCCGCATCGGGCGGCCATTTACAGCGTGCAGTATTACGCGGAGGGGACGGATCGGGGTTGGGTGCGCGGGCTACATGGTGACATGTCCCGATATTTCGGGGATCACGCCTACGTGAATTACATTGACCCCGAATTGGGAAATTGGCGGAGTGCGTACTACGGGCCGAACGCGACGCGGCTGGCCGAGGTGAAGGCGACCTACGACCCCGGCCGGCTGTTCAAAATGCCCCACGGGGTGGTGTGACCTTTCCGCGCACGTACACCGGGTCTCCGACGTCCACTAGCTCCCACACGCGCTTGGACGTCTCCACCGGGAGGCGGACGCAGCCGTGCGAGGCGGGGTGCAGCGGGACCCTCGTGGCGCCGTGCACGGCGATGCCGCCGACGAAGTACAGCGAGTTGAACATCGAGCCCAGCATGCCCGTCGTCCAGCCCGGCGCCCGCCTGGTCACGCGGAAGTCCCCCACCGGCGTGACCGCGCTGCCGCAGTGGCCCTGATAGCAAAAGGGCACCTCGGCGCCGGAGGAGATGTGCGAGAACAGCACCGGGCGGCTGTGGCGATAGACGGTGAGCAACTGGCGGCTCAGGTTGACCTCGACCCGGTCGGCGCCGCCGTTGGGGACCAGCGGGCGGACGCGCGCCTTCCGGTCCAACGCCCGCCACACCTCGCGCCCGACCTCCCCCTTCGGCATCAGCCGATGGATCTTCTGGACGGCCCACACCCCGAACCTCGTCTGCTCGTCGTACACACCGCTGGCCTTGCCGAAGTAGTAGCCGCCGTCACGCATGCGCAATTGCAGCAGCCTGACGGTCTCGCCGCGGTCGCCCGGCTTGAGCACGACCGACTCCGCGTCCGCGGGAGCCTCCTCCTTCACAGGGGGATCGTCCTCTCTGACAGCGGGAGCGTCGTCCCCGACGGGGGGCACCTCCTCCGCCACGGCGGGCACCCGCAGCAGCAATGGCAGGCCGCATCCGGCGGCAAGAACGACAATTTCGCGAAGCTTTATCCTCATAAATCGACGCCTACCCTGATAGTCGTAAATTCATCCCCTACAGAGGTTCTTTCCAGCAAAGTCCGGGAGAATCAGCGAGTCCCACTAATACCGGCATTTCGCATTTATAGTCACCTGCGGTGGAAAACGGGTCGCGGACCGGCCGGTACGGCTGGGAGCATGGGTTGCCATGCGCAACTGGCCGCTCTTCGAGCTATCCATCACGACACCGCGCCTGGAGCTGCGTCTCCCCTCACTCGACGACCTCGACGAGCTGGGAGACCGGGCGGCGGAGGGCGTTCACGAGGCGGGCTACATGCCGTTCCTGTTCCCGTGGTCGGACGTCGAACCGGTCCAGCGGGCCAGGAACACGGTGCAGTACCAGTTCCGCTCGTGGGGCGAGTTCACCGCGGCGAGCTGGCAGGTGGAGTTCGCGGTCGTGTACGAGGGTCAGATCGTCGGCACCCAGGGCATCATGGCCAAGGACTTCCCCGTCATCCGCGAGGCCAGGACCGGCTCCTGGCTCGGGCAACGCTTCCACGGCCAGGGCATCGGCACGGAAATGCGCAGGGCGGTGCTGCACCTCGCGTTCGCGGGACTGGGGGCGCGTCATGCTGTTACGGAGGCGTTCGAGGACAATCACGCGTCGCTGGGGGTGACGCGGAAGCTCGGGTACCAGGAGGACGGCATCACGGTCCACGACCGCCAGGGCAAGCCCGTCACCACGCACCGCTTCCGCCTGCCCAGGCAGGACTGGACGGAGTCGCCCGGCTTCGAGATCCACAACCTCCCCAAGTGCCTGCCCCTCTTCGGCCTCGAAACCTGACCCCCGAGTCCCGTGCGGCGCGCGACACGACCCCAGCCCGCCACCGCATACGGGACGGGCCTGGTCGTGTCGCGCGGCCGTGCGTCAGAAGTCGAAATCGTCAATGTTGTCCTTGTTGAACACGGTCGGCTTGCCGAGCAGCACCTCGCCCTTGGCCCCGACCGTGTACTCCCCGAGCTTCCCGGCCTTGAACTTCTCCCCCTCGGCCCCGGTGATCTGCCCGGAGGCCAGCGCGGCGGCCGCGTACGAGGCCAGATAACCCAGATCGCCGGGGCTCCACAACTCGAACGCCTCGATGGTCCCGTCCTTGACGAACTTCCTGAGCTGGTTGGGCGTGCCCAGCCCGGTCAGCTTGACCTTCCCCTTGTACGGCGAGTCCGACAGGTAGCGGGCCGCGGCGGCGATCCCCACGGTCGTGGGCGAGATGATGCCCGCCAGATCCGGGTATGACCGCAGCAACCCCTGGGTCTCGGTGAACGACTTCTGGTCGTCGTCGTTGCCGTAGGCGACCTTGACCAGCTCCATGTCCTTGTACTCGGGCTTCTTCAGCTCGTCCTTCATGAACTCGATCCAGGTGTTCTGGTTGGTCGCGTTCGGGGTGGCGGAGAGCACGGCGATCTTGCCCTTGTTGCCGAGTTGCTCGGCCAGGAGCTGCACCTCCGTACGGCCGAGGTCCTCGGCGCCGGCCTGATTGACGAATATGTCGCGGCCGTCGGCGGCGGTGTCGGAGTCGTAGCTGACGACCTTGATCCCGGCGGCCATGGCCTGCTTGAGCGCGGGCACCACGGCGTTCGGGTCGTTGGCGGAGATGACGATGGCGTCCTGCTTCTGCTGCATCAGCGTGTTGATGTAGGACACCTGCGAGGACGCGCTGGCGTCGGAGGGGCCGACCTCCTTACCCTCGCCGCCGAACTCCTTGGCGGCCGTGATGCCGCCGCCGTTCGCGATCGTGAAGTACGGGTTGTTGACCTGTTTCGGCAGGAACGCGATCTTCAGTCCCTGCTTGATGGGGGCGTTCGGATTGGCCGCGGCCGACGACGCGGCAGTGGCGGCCGGGGCGGAGGACTGCTGCTGCTGCACGTCGCTCCTGGTCGTGCCGCCGCACGCGGCCGTCAGCAGAACGAGTCCGGCTATGAGCGCTGTATGACGCGTTGTCATGATGGGGACTTCCCTTCCATTTGTGGGGATGTACGCCGCCGCCAGACCGCCCCCAAGTTCGGCGCCAGCACGGACGCGACGAGCAGCAGGCCCGTCACGAAGTTGAGCACCTCGTTGGCCACGTCGGCCAGGATCAGCGCGTTGCGCACCACGCCGAGCAGCAGAACCGCCATCAGCACGCCGGGCAGCGTGCCCCGCCCGCCGAAGATCGACACCCCTCCGAGCAGTACGGCGGCCACCACGGCCAGCTCCAGCCCGACGCCGTTGTCCGCCCGCGCGCTGGCGTACCGGAACGTGTAGACCAGGGACGCCAGCGACGCCATCACCCCGGATGCCACGAACAGCCAGAACTTGATCCGCTTGACCCGGACGCCGGCGAAGTAGGCGGCCTCCACGTTCGAGCCGAGCGCGAAGATCGAGCGGCCGAGTCCGGTCGCGTGCAGCACCACGGCCGCGACCGCCGCCAGCACCGCGACCAGCACGGACGCCAGCGGGATCGGGCCGAGGGAGGCGGTCGCCACGCTGGTGTAGCCGGGCGGCAGGTCGGCCACCGCCTGGTCGCCGAGCATCACGTACGCCAGGCCGCGGAACAACGCGAACGTCCCGATCGTCACCGCCAGCGAGGGCAGGCCGAGCCGGGTCACGAGCAGGCCGTTGAACGCGCCGCACACCGCGCCGACCAGCAGGCAGATCGGCATGATCGCCTCGATCGGGAGTCCCGCGTTCCACAACCAGCCGAGCACCGCGCACGACAGGCCCAGCGTGGAGGCCACGGACAGGTCGATCTCGGCCGCCACGATGACCAGCGTCATGGTCAGCGCCATCAGGGCGATCTCGGTGGTGTCCAGGAGCAGGAAGGAGACGTTGGAGCCGTTGGCGAACCCGTCCACGCCGAGCGAGGCCCACAGGACGACGCCGACGAGCAGAACCAGGATCAACCCCTCCCACCGACGTACCAGGTCAGTGCGCATCGTGGAACCTCTGTTCATTTGGCCTCACTCCGTGAGGCCGGCTCGGTCGCCTTTGCTGCCGCCGCCTTCCCCCGCTCTGGTCGCTGCGCTCCCGCCGCTCCTCCAGGCGACGGCAGCTCCCTCGCCCTGCGGCGGAGTGCGGCAGCGACCCGGAGCGCGAGTACCCGGTCGAGGACGATGGCGGCGATCAGCAGCGCGCCGTTGATGGCCGTCTGCGCGAGCGCGTCCACCCGCAACACGGCCAGCGCGCTGGTGATGCTCGCCAGCAGCAGCGCCCCGAGCGCCGCCCCGTACACCGTGCCGCTGCCGCCGAAGATGGCTACCCCGCCCACCACCACGGCGGCGATCACGTCCAGCTCCTTGCCCGTGGCCACGGTGGCGTCCACGGTGCCGAACCTGGCCGCCCACATGACCCCGGCCAGCCCGGCCAGCGCCCCGTTGGCGACGAACGCCGCGACGATCCTGCGGCGTACCCTGATCCCGGCCAGCACGGCGGCCTCGGGGTTGGAGCCGATGGCGTACAACTCGCGGCCGGCTCGGAGGTTGCGCAACATCCAGCCGACGACCAGCAGCACGGCCAGGGCGACCAGCGCGGGCAGCGGGATCCCGAGCACCGAGCGGGTGCCCAGGGACAGGAAGCCTTCGGGCATGTCGGCCGCGTTCACCTGGCGTCCGCCGGCCCAGGCGTAGTCGATGCCGCGGAAGGCGTACAGGGTGCCTAGGGTGGCCACCAGCGCGGGCACCTTCGCCGCCCCGACCAGTAGGCCGTTGACCGCCCCGCAGGCCGCGCCGAGCAGCACGCACCCGGCGATCACGATCGGGACCGGCACGCCTGGGTGGTCGGCCAGGATCAGCGCGCCGCCGAACGCCGACAGCCCGACCACGGAGCTGACCGACAGGTCCACGTTCCGGGTGATGACCACCAGCGTCTGGCCGACGGCGAGCAGGGCCACGATGGCGGAGTTCAGCAGGATGTCGCGCAGGCTGGCGTAGGTCAGGAAGCCGGGATTGACCGCGCCCGTGACGCCGAACAGGGCGCCGAGCGCGACCACGATGCCCAGCTCGCGCACGCGCGCGACCCGGTCGACCAGCCGCCTCCCACTGTTCCGCCGCACGGTCTCCGGCCTGGTGGCGGTGACAGTCACGCGACGCTCCTTCCGGTGGCGGCCGCCATCACGCTCTCCTCCGTCGCGTCCGTACGGGCGATCTCCGCGACCAGCCGCCCTTCGTGCATGACCAGCACCCGATCCGCCATGCCCAGCACCTCGGGCAGTTCGGACGAGATCATCAGCACCGCCACCCCGCTCCCCGCCAGTTCCGACAGCAGCCGGTGCACCTCGGCCTTGGTGGCCACGTCGATCCCCCGGGTGGGCTCGTCCACGATGAGCACCGACGGCTTGCGCGCCAGCCACTTGGCCAGCACGACCTTCTGCTGGTTGCCGCCGGACAGGACGTTCACGGCATCGGTCAGCCGGACGAACTTCAGCCGCAGCCGCACCGCCCAGTCCCGAGCCCGCTCCCGCTCGGCCGGCCGCGAGATCAGCGGCCCCTTGCGGACGGCGGCCAGCCCGGCGAGGCCGATGTTGCGCTCGATGGACAGGTCCATGACCAGCCCCTGCTGCCGCCGGTCCTCGGGGACCAGCGCCAGCCCCGCCGCCATCGCCGCCGTGGGGCTCGCGGGCCGCAGCCGCTTCCCGGCCACCTCCACGCTGCCCGCGTCCCACCGGTCGATGCCGAACACGGCCCTGGCCACCTCGCTGCGCCCGGCCCCGACCAGCCCGGCCAGCGCGACGATCTCGCCCCGCCGCACCTCGAAGGACACGTCGGTGAACACGCCTTCGCGGGTGAGCCTGCGCACTTTCAATGCCACCTCGCCCGGGTCCGTCTCCTGCTTGGGGAACAGGGCCTCCAGCTCCCTGCCGACCATGCGGCGTACCAGATCGTCTGGGGTGATGTCGGCGATCAGTTCGCTCGCGACGAAGGCGCCGTCGCGCAGGGTCGTCACCTTCTGGCACAACTCGAACATCTCCTCCAGCCGGTGCGAGACGAACAGCAGCGCGCACCCCTGCTCGCGCAGCGCCTTCGCGACGCCGAACAACCGCGCGACCTCCTTGCCCGACAGGGCGGCGGTGGGCTCGTCCATGATGAGCACCCGCGCCTGCCGCGACAGCGCCTTGGCGATCTCCACGAGCTGCTGGTCGGCGATCGACAGGCCGCGGGCCGGCTGGTCGGGGTCGAGCCGCACGCCGAGCCGGGTGAACAGCTCGGCGGCGGTCGCGCGCATGGCCCGCCGGTCGATGCCGAAGCGGGCGCGGGGCTGGCGGCCCATGAAGATGTTCTCCGTGACCGACAGATCGGGGAACAGCGTGGGCTCCTGGTAGATCACCTCGACCCCGGCCCGCTGGGCGTCGGCGGGCCCGCCGAACTCCACCGGCTCGCCGTCCAGCAGGATCCGCCCCGAGTCGGGCCGGTGCACGCCTGAGAGGATCTTCACGAGCGTCGACTTGCCCGCGCCGTTCTCCCCGGCGAGTGCGTGCGCCTCGCCGGGGAACAGTTCCAGAGAGACCTCGCGTACGGCGCGCACCGCGCCGAACGCCTTGCTGACCTGTGAGAGGGACAGAACGGGAGCCTCATCCATTGCCGCACTCCCGGAAAAATCGTTTTAATCGGTGGGAGGACGGTAGATCAGCGAGCGGCCGGGCGTCAATGGTTGGTTAAGGCGAGATTTCCGTAGTGTCGCGAGCCGCCCACCCCCATGCGTGAATTGTTACGTTTTAACAACTTCCCGCACAGGAAAGGAGCAGGCTTCGCGGCGATATTTGCCGGGGGCCAGGCCGTGTTCCCGCTTGAAGGCGTTGGCGAAGGCGAACTCCGAGGTGTAGCCCACGCGGGCGGCGATCTCGCCCAGCGCCGCGTCCGACTGCCGCAGCAGGCGGGCGGCCGTGGCCAGGCGCCACCAGGTGACGTACGCCAGCGGCGGCTGCCCGACCAGCGTGCTGAACCGCCGGGAGAACGCCGCCCTCGACAACCCCGCCCGCGCGCCCAGCTCCTGGACCGTCCACGGATGGGCGGGATCCCGGTGCACGGCGTCCAGCGCGGCGCTGACGACCGGGTCCGTCAGCGCCTGGGCCCACCCGCCGACCTGGCAGTGGTCGGGCTCCGCGTCGAACCAGGCGCGCAGGATGTAGAGCAGGAGCATGTCCAGGAGGGACGACACCACCGTGTCCGCGCCCAGCCGCGGACTGCGGATCTCCGCGCCCAGGAACTCCACGGCGGCGCGCAGCTCGGTGCGCAGGCCGAGCCGGGCCGGCAGGTGGATCATGTCGGGCAGGTCGCGCAGGATCGGGTGGGCCCGGCTCGGGTCGAGCCGGTAGCCGCCGCACAACAACACCGTGGTCACGGGGCCGTCGATCGAGGCGGACGCGAACAGGCCCGGCCCCTCGTCCAGCGGATCGCAGGCGGGCTCGGCCACAGGCGTGGACGGCGTGTCGGCCATGGCGTAGCCGTGACCGTGGGGGAAGAAGACCACGTCGCCCGTCGACAACGCGATCGGCTCGCCGTCCGGCGGGAACAACCAGCTCGACCCCTGCAGAACGACCTGGAACCCGGCCGAGCCGGGGGCGGAGGGGAACCGCTGGCCCCAGGGCGCCCGCCATTCGACCCGGGCCGAGCGTGGTTGTCCGCTGCGCATGATGGCGATCACGTCGCTGAGCACGTCCATAGCGGAAGTCTAAACAGGGATCCCGCACGAGACGATGGCGTATGAAAACCGAGACAGCGACGCATTGGTTGTCTCGCCGGATGCTCCTACGGTTGTTTCCTGATGGAAGGAGTGCTTTGTGAGCACGGTTTTGGTGACGGGAGCGACCGGCACGGTCGGCAGTCAGGTAGTGGCGCAGGCCGGGGGCGCGGTCACGGCCTGGGCCAGGGGTCCGGCGGGTGACCTCAGGGATCCGGCGTCGCTGCCTCTCGACGGGGTGGAGTCGGTGTTCCTGGTGTGGCCGTTCGCCACGGCGGAAGGGGCGCGGGTGGTGATCGACGCGATCGCCCGCCGGGCGCGCCGCGTGGTCTACCTCTCCTCAGCCGCGGTACGCGACCACGAACGCGAGGTCGAGCGGCTGATCGAGGAGTCCGGGCTGGAGTGGACGTTCCTGCGACCGCACGCGTTCGCGGCCAACACGCTGCGGTGGGCCCGGCAGGTTCGGGCGGGAGTGGTACGCGGCCCGTACGGACTGGCCGCCCTGCCCCTGGTGCACGAGCGGGACATCGCGGCGGTGGCCGTACGGGCGCTGCTGGACGACGGGCACCACGGCGCCGTCTACGAACTGACGGGACCGGAGTCGATCACCCAGGCCGACCAGGTTCGCATCATCTCCGAAATCACGAAATTTCCGGCGCGCTGGCAGGAGGCCCCACCCGACCACGCCCGCGCCGAGCTGCTGGCCAGGGGCTGGCCTCCCGAGGCCGTGGACGGCGTCCTCCGGGCCCAGAAAGACCTGGTGACCCACCCGGCCCCCGTCACGCGGGCGATCGAGGAGGTCACGGGGACCGCCCCCCGCACGTTCAGGGAATGGGTCGCCGAGCACGCCGCCGGCTTCCGCGCCCTCCCCGCTCCCGCAGAAACCATGCGGGCCGCCCGCGTCCACGAGTACGGCGACGCGTCGGTGATCCGCCACGACCAGGTCCCCACCCCGCGTCCAGGCCCGGGAGAGGTGCTGATCGAGGTGGCCGCCACGTCCTTCAACCCGTCGGAGGTCGGCCTGCGCGCGGGCCTGCTGCGCGAGGTGCTCCAGGTGGACCTGCCGCACACGCTCGGCTGGGACCTCTCGGGCACGGTCGTCGAGACGGGCGCGGGCGTCACGGGCCCGGCCCCGGGTGACCGCGTGTTCGGCCAGGTGACCGGCGCCGCGGCCGAGTACGCGATCGCACCCGCGAGTCTCCTGGTCAGGGCGCCGGAGAGCATCCCGCTCGCCGACGCGGCCGCCATCCCGGTGGCGGGGCTCACCGCCTGGCAGGCGATCCACGAGCACGCCCGAGTCACCCGGGAACAACGCGTGCTGATCAACGGCGCGGGCGGCGCCATCGGCATGTTCGCCGTCCAGCTCGCCAAGCTCGCAGGCGCGACCGTGACGGCCACGGCGAGCCCGCGCAGCGCGGCGGCCGCCCAGCGGTACGGCGCCGACGAGGTGATCGACTACACGACCAGACCGTTCCCCGGCGGCATGGACGTGGTCCTGAACCTGGCCGCGATCCCCGACGAGGCCGCGACCGCGCTGGCGGGACTCGGCCGCACCGTGGTCACCGTCGCCACCCCGATCGAGGGCGGCACCCACTTCATCACCCGCAACGACCCGGACCAGCTGGCCACGATCGCCGCCCTGATCGACAAGGGCGACGTGACGGTCGAGATCGCCGAGTATCGCCCGCTGTCCGAGCTCCAGGAGGTCCACCGCGGAGCCGAGTCAGGTCACCTGCGCGGCAAGATCATCCTGCTCACGGCCTGAAATGCCGTAGCACCTCGGGGTTGGCCATGGCGTCCGGATTGGCCGCCTGCTCGACGGGCGTGCCGAGCAGGATCTTGCGTACGGGCACCTCGAGCTTCTTCCCGGACAGCGTCCGGGGAATGCCGGGGACGGCGCGGATCTCGTTGGGCACGTGCCGGGGCGACAGCTCCTTGCGCAACGCGTCGCAGAGGGCACGTTCGAGCGGCTCGGTGAGCGTGACGCCGTCGGCGAGCGTCACGTACAGGAGGAGCCGCCCATCCTGTCCGAGCTGCCCCGTGTCGATCACCAGGCTGTCGGCGATCTCCTCGAACCGCTCCACGACCCGGTAGAACTCGCTGGTGCCCATCCGGACGCCACCCCGGTTCAGGGTCGAGTCGGACCGCCCGTAGATCACGCAGCTCCCGTCCTCGTTGATCTTGATCCAGTCGCCGTGCCGCCACACGCCCGGGTAGACGTCGAAGTAGCTCTCGAAGTAGCGCTCGCCGGCCGGGTCGTTCCAGAACATCACCGGCATCGACGGCATCGGCTGCGTCAGCACCAGCTCGCCGACCTCCCCGATGACCGGCTTGCCCATCGTGTCGAACGACTCCACCTTCGCCCCCAGCGACCGGCACGGGATGATCCCCGCCCTGATCGGATGGAGCATGGTGGCCCCGACGAACCCCGTGCACACGTCGGTGCCGCCGGAGAACGACCCGATCGGGATCCCCGGCAGCTCGGCCGCCACCCAGGCGAACCCCTCAGGCGGCAGCGGCGACCCGGTCGAGCCGACGCCGCGCAGCCGCCCCGGCCCGTCGAGCCGGATCCCGGCCTTCAACGAGGCCATGATGTACGGCGCCCCGACCCCGAAGTAGGTGACGTCCTCCGAGTCGGCGATCCGCCACAACGCGGCCGGCGAAGGATGGGTGGCCGAGCCGTCATACAGCACCGGCGTGGCCCCCACCAGCAGGGCGCCGATGAGGTAGTTCCACATCATCCAGCCCGTGGTGGTGTACCAGAAGAACACATCGCCCTCGCCCAGATCCTGGTGGAAGGTGAGCGACTTGAGCTGCTCCAGCACCACGCCGCCGTGCCCGTGCACGATCGGCTTGGGCAGCCCGGTCGTGCCGCTGGAGTAGAGGATCCACAGCGGATGGTCGAACGGCACCCGCTCGAACTCGAGCGGCCCCTCCTCGGCCCGCAGCCCCTCCCAGCCGATCACCTCGCCATGCGGCGTCTCCCGGGCGTTCGCACCCGTGGGCCCGGCCTCCTGCGGCGCGTACCCCTCCGCGACCGCGGCCAGGTAGGGGATCCACACGGTCGCACGCAGCGTGGGCAGCTCGGCGGCGATCTCGTTGACGGCGGCCGAGCGGTCGTAGGTCTTGCCGTTGTAGTGGTAGCCGTCGACCGCGATGAGCACCTTGGGCTCGATCTGCTTGAACCTGTCGACGATGCTCGGCACCCCGAAGTCGGGCGAGCCGGCCGACCAAATCGCGCCAAGCGAGGCGGTGGCGAGGAAGGCGATCAGGGCCTGCGGGATGTTCGGCAGGTAGCCGGCCACCCGGTCCCCGCGCTGGACGCCGAGGCGCACCAGACCGGCCCGGACCCGGGCGACCTCGTCGCGCAGCTCGGCGCGGCTCAGCTCCTGGCGGGCGCCGTCCTCGGAGACGAACACCACGGCCGTGCCCTCGGCGCGGCGCAACGCGTTCTCCGCGTAGTTGATCGAGCTGCCCTCGAACCACCGGACGCCGGGCATCGTCCCCGACATGACGGGCCCGTCACCGCGCTCCCCGAGCACGCCGAAGTAGTCCCAGATCGACGTCCAGAACTCCGACGGATGATCGACGGACCACTCCCAGACGTCCTCATAGGCTCCGGACCGCCCCAGCCACTCCAGGTAGCGAGTCAGCCTGGCCGACGCGACGACCTCTTCGCTCGGCTCCCAGAGAAGCGCGCCCTCAGCAACCATGTGTCCCATCCTGTCGCCCGATCAACGGAAAGTCATACCTGACCCCCCACATAACTTGCTATCTCCGTAGGTGGTCCACCGCCATACGCGCGGCCGTGCCGATTGCCGCGTCGGCCCGCGGCTGGTTGAGCGCGGTGCTGAAGGAACGGGTGAAGACGGCCACCGCGTAGCGCCTGCCGTCGGGGTATTCGACGACGCCCGACTCGCAGCGCAACGTCGGGAACGTACCGGTCTTGCCGCTGACGGCCACGTCGTCGTACGGGAAGCCGGAGGCCAGCCGGTGCGGCCACACCTGCATGTTGAGCACCGTGCGCATCCAGGCGCACATCGGGGCCGAGGCCGCCTCGTCCCGCCAGATCAGCCCGAACAACCTGGCCATCTCGCGGGGGGTGCTCCGGTTCGTACGCGCGGGGTCGAGCACGCTCAGCCGCGCTATGTCGTCGGGATCCACGTACGGCCACCCGTGCCCGGTGTCCGTTCGCATGCTGTCGTAGGACGCCCGGCAACTCTGCGTGACCCGGCTGCCCTTCAGCCCGAACCCGTCCAGCATGGCGTTGACCGCGTCGAGCCCGACCCGGCCCAGCAGCAGGTCGGCCGAGCTGTTGTCGCTCACCGCGATCATCAGGTACGCCAGGTCCCGCAGCGAGATCGTCACGTCGTCGAGCATCGCGGAGACCCCCGTCGGCCCCGGCACCCGGTCGGCGGCCGTCACGGTCACCCGGCTCGCGGGATCGAGCAACCCGGCGTCGGCCTGCCGGCAGAACTCCACCAGCAGCGGCACCTTGAACATCGACGCCGTGGGCAGCGACTCGTCCGCCCCGTGCCCGATCTCCCTGCCGGTGTCGATGTCCGCGGCATACAGCCAGCCGGTCACGCCCGCGGTGCGGAACAGCGCGTCGAAGTCGGGCGCGCTCATGCCAGCATCCCCGGCCTGCGGCTGATCCGCCGCGCGGGCACGGCGCTCTCGTCCGTCATCCCGGCGCTCTCCTTCAACGTCCGTACGGCCACAGCCGAGAAGTCGGCGATCTCGTCCGTGGCCACGCGCCAGGCCGTGGAGACCCGGCACGCGATCGGCGAGCCTAGCAGCGGCCGCCAGGCCAGCCCCGGCTGCTCCACCTTCGGCCCGAACGCCACCGCCGCCCCCGCCAGCACCAGCCCGAGCCCGGCGCCCTGGTGCACCTGTGCGGGAACGTAGCCGTGGCGGCGGCACTCCGACAACATCTCCGCGTGCAGCCCCGGCTCGCCCTCCTTGGGCGGCATCAGCAACTCGCGCCCCGCCAGGTCGGCCAGGTGCACCTCGCCGACGCCCGCGAGCGGGTCCTCCGCGGCCAGCAGCACGCCCTGCGCCTGCACGAGGACCTGGCCGAAGCGCAACCCGGGCGCGGTGACCGGATGGCGTACCAGGCCGACGTCGATCACGCCTTCGGCCAGCGCCGTCACCTGGTCGGCGGTCCAGATCTCGGCGGGCGCGAGGCGTACCTCCGGGTTGGTCTCGCGGAAGCCCGCGACCAGGGCGGCGATCACCGCGGCGGCCAGGTCGGGCGGGACGCCGACCTTGAGCACCGCGCCCTCACCGTGCCTGGCCAGCTCGTGCAGCCGGTCCACCCTGGCCACGATCTCCCTGGCCTCGCCCAGGAGCAGCCGGCCCGCCTCGGTGAGCCGTACCTGGCGGGCCGAGCGGTCGAAGAGCCGTACGCCGAGCTCCTCCTCCAGGCGCTTGATGCGCTGGCTGAGCGGCGGCTGCGCCATGCCGAGCCGGATGGCCGCGTTGCCGAAGTGGAGTTCCTCCGCCACCACGGTGAAGTAGCGGAGGTGCCGGACAAGGTCCATGACCAGCAACTATATTCACATTTATATCTTTAAAGCAGCTATATCAGTATTGGACACCCCCGCTATCCCTCTGGTGTCCTCTGCCCCATGGCACCACAAAGGGGGACAATGCACGCGTACCTTCAGCCGGAGACGCCGCCACGGCGGCGGCGCAGGTGGCCGTGGATCGTGGCCGGGATCCTGGTCCCGGTCGTCGCGGCGGGAGGCGTCGTCTGGGCATTGCGCACGGAGGGCTCACCGGAGGAGACGGCCGACAAATACCTCTCGGCCTGGTCCGACCGGAACTATGCGGGGATGCGCGCGCTCGTCGCCGACCCGCCCGCCGACTTCGAGAGCCGGCACAAGCGCTTCCTCACCGATCTCAAAGTCACCGAGGCCACCTTCTACCGCCCGAAACCCACGGGCATCTTCCCCGCCTCGGCCGCGGACAACGGCGGCGTCGTCGGCTTTCAGGCGAAGCTGGCCGGGCGGCGCGACTGGGACTACGGCGGGCAGCTCAAGCTGGTCGAGCGGGACGGCACGTGGAAGGTCGCCTGGACGCCTGCCGCCATGCATCCCCTGCTCAAGGAGGGTCGCTCGCTGCGGGTGGTCACCGAGAAGGGCGACCTGCTGCAGGTCCTGGCCGCCGACGGCACCCCGGTCAACACCCCGGACGCGCCCGGCTCGGTGCAGCAGCTCGTCGAGGGGATCAGGCAGACCTTTCCCGACCGCTTCGAGGCCCCGAACCGCTCCAGGATCGACCTCTACCAGGGAGCCGAGGTCGTCAGGACCGTCGTGCAGCCGGGCGGGAACAGGCCGCTCAAGACCACGATCGACCTCAAGGTGCACCGAGCGGGGGCGGACGCGCTCGACGGAGTGACGAAACCGGCCTCGCTGGTGGCGTTGCGGGCCTCCACCGGGGAGATCCTGGCGGTGGTCAACAAGCCGGGCGGGTTCAACAGGGCGCTGCTCGGCAAGTATCCGCCGGGCTCGACGTTCAAGGTCGTGACGGCCTCCGCGCTGGTCGCGGGCGGGGTCGAGCCGGACAGGCAGGTCACGTGCCCGGCCGAGCAGAACATCGGCGGCTTCCCGTTCCACAACGCGGGCTTCGAGGACTTCGGCACGCTGACGTTCCAGGACGCGTTCGCGCATTCGTGCAACACCACGTTCGGGGAGATGAGCGTGGCCTCGCTGGGCGGCGGCAGGCTGGCCGAGGTGGCCAGGAGCTTCGGCTTCGGCACCGCGATCACGCCGGGCGTGCCCGCCGTACGCGCCGAGTTCCCCGACCCCAAGGACGACACGGACCTGGCCTCGGCCTCGATCGGGCAGGGCAGGGTGCTGGCGAGCCCGCTGAACATGGCCTCGGTCGCCGCGGCCATCGCCTCCGGCGCCTGGATCGCGCCCCGGCTCGTCACGGAGGAGTCGATCCCGGACGCGCAACGGGACAACCCGCATCCGCTGGAGCCCGGCGTGGTGGCCGCGCTGCGCAAACTCATGCCCGCCGTCGTCACGGACGGCACCGCCCACGCCGTACGCTTCCCACCCGGCACAGCGGGCAAGACCGGCACGGCCGAGTACGGCTCCGGCAAGGAGCCACCCGCGCACTCGTGGTTCATCGGCTACCAGGATGACCTGGCGTTCGCGGTGATCGTCGAGGGCGGCGGCGCGGGCTCAGCGGTGGCGGCCCCGATCGCCGCCCGATTCCTGCAAAAGGTGGCAGGCTAACCGGCTTTGCGATCCACCGGCGAGGTCAGCCCCGCGACCGCGGCCACCACCTCGGACGCGTTGGACAGGTCGGGCAGCACCAGATCGGCCCCCGCCTCGCGCAGCTCGGCCGCCATCGACCGCCCGGAGGCGACCCCGATCATCGCGGCCCCGCCGATCTTGGCGGCCTGCACGTCCCGCGTGGAGTCTCCGATCATCACGGTGTTGGCCGCGGTGAACGGCGTGCCGAGGCGCTGCTTGGCCCGCCCCTGGGCGACCTGCAACAGCGTCGCCTTGGGATAGACCTCCTCGCCGTAGCCGCCGAGCTCGAAGTCGATGTGCCGGTCCAGCCCGAACGCCTTGAGCTTGTGCACGGCGTTGCTCTTGATCGTGCCGGTCAGCACCGTCTGGACCACGCCGTCGAGCCTGGACACCGACTTCAGCGCGTCCTTGGCCCCTGGCATCATCCGCCCCTCCTTGGCCAGCCGCCCGCGCCGGTCGGCGAAGGCCATGGCCAGCGCCGACAGGAATCTGGGCAGGTGATCGTCCTCGGCCGGGATCCCGTTGACGGCGAGCGTCTCGAAGACGATCTCGGAGTCCGGGCGGCCCAGCGGAGGCACGAGCTTGACCAGCGGGCGCCCGGTCACGGCGCGGAACGCCTCGGCGTAGGCGTCCCTGGCCACGATGGCGACGTCGACCAGCGTGAGATCAACGTTCCAGAGCACAAGGCGGTTGATGGCAGCCTCCTGAGGGGGGTCCATGCAAGGGTACGGCCCGCACCCGCCTCAGGGCTCACGCGTGCGCGAATTAAGCATGGTCGAGGGCGTTGGCGAGGGTGTCGACCACCGGCAGCCCGGTGCCCTCCAGCTCGGCCCTCGTGGTCATCCCACCGGTGTAGAGCACCGCCCTGGCTCCCACATGCTTGGCGGCGAGCCCGTCGTCCACGCTGTCGCCGATCACCAGGATCTCGCCGGGATCGACGCCGATGGCCTGGATGTGCGCGGTCATGTGGACGGCCTTCTCGCCCCCGGTGGTGCCGCGCAGCCCGTCGACCCTGGTGAAGTGCGACGTGATGCCGAACGAGTCGACCATGGGCACCAGGTGGGCGTGCGGCGCCATCGAGCAGAGCGACTGGGTGCCGGTCCAGTTGGCGAGGACGAGCTCGGCGTCGGTGGCCAGCCCGCAGGAGCCGCTCAACCGGAAGTAGTGCTCGTGGAACCCGTCGTCCAGCAGCTCCCACTCGCCCTCGGCCAGCGGACGGCCGAGCAGGCGCTCGTAGGCGACCCAGATGGGGCGGGTGTAGACGGCGCGGAAACCGTCGGCGGTCAGCTCGGGCAATGCGTACGGCTTGAAGACCTCGTTGGTGGCTCCGACCACGGCGTCGACGTCGTGGAAGAGCGTGCCGTTCCAATCCCAGATGATGTGCTTCGTCATGTCACGTCTAGCTTAAACGGAAGGTGTGACATTCCGATGAACATGAAACGGGGCCGCGACCACCAGGTCACGGCCCCGTGGAGACTACCTGCAGGCCTTGCGGGTGGTGCCGGCGCCGTTCTGGCCGCCGGCGCCACTGCCCCACTGCACGGAGACGCCGCCCCAGGCGCACATGTTGTTGGCCCAGACCATGTCGCCCCAGTGCCGGCCGCCGTTGCCGGCCTTGAAGCGGAACTGGTCGTAACGGCCGTCGGCCGCGTACACGCTGATGGTGCCGCGCATGGTGGAGCCGACCTTGACCTCGACCCAGTTGGTCTTGCACCTGCCGGACCACATGAGCTTGATCGTTCCGAGCTCCCCGTCGACCCGGCTGTTGACCTTGGCGGTCTTCACCACGCGGGCCGAGTTCCCGCAGCCCGTCTTGTACGGGTCCTTGTGGTCGTACGGCTTGGCCGCGGCCTGCGCGGGAGAGCCTGCCACGAGGGCCACCGCCGCCGCCCCGATCACGGTCGCCACAACTCGAAGCTTCACTGGAACCGACTCCTTGCGTCAAAGAACAGTGCTGCGTCGGGACCTTAGCGAGGCTCGGCTCCGCGTGCTCAAGCAACCGTGATCGATGTGACCTCACCGTTATGAGCGCAACAGGTCGGGAATCTCCTGGGTCGCGTACCACATGAGCTCGTGGGCCTCCGCCCCGTCCACCGTGAACCTGGCGTCGTCGTCCCCCTCGTCCGCGGCCGGCAGCGCGGCGACGGCGGCCTCGATGTCGGGGACGGCGTAGAGGTCGTCGATGTGCACCGCGGCCACCTTGGCCATGGGGATCGGCTGCGCGAGGCGTACCCTCGCGCGTTCCTCGAGATCGACGCCCGCGGCGGCCGCCCGCTCCGGCACCTCGGCCGCGACCACCACGCGCCGGGGCGCGGCCTCGACGCCGTCGGCGCGGTCGGCGGCCAGCATCCGCAGCGAGGCGCGGGCCGCCTCGGTGAGTGCGACGTATTCGAGCTCCTCGGTGTCACCCGAGGCGTACCACTCGGTCAGCGCGGGGGTCACCGCGTAGCCGGTCAGGGGCGCCGGGCCCAGCTCTCCCGCCTCGACCGCCGCGGCCAGGGCAGGGAGAGTGCACGGCAGATAGACGCGCATGACGAACCTTTCGTGCTTTTCTGGCCGAGCTCAGCTCGGCGTGCCGAGACGGATGTCCTCGCTTCGCCGCGAACCCGTCTCAGCTTTCAAGGGCTCTATCATGCCCGCCGCAACGGGAGACGGAGGAGAGACTCGAGTTTCGCGATGGTCGTGTCCGCGTCCCTGTGGTGGATCCCGGCGATGCCGAGCGCGCGGGCCGCCAGGATGTTGGCCTCGATGTCGTCGATGAACACGCACTCCTCGCCGCTGAGCCCGATCCGGCCGAGCGCGTGGTGGAAGATGCGCGGCTCGGGTTTGCGCATGCCGACCTCGCCGGAGATCACGACCGCGTCGAAGATCTCGTCCCAGCCGTCGCGGGGGTAGCGGTTGGACCAGGAGTTGGAGAGCAGACACGTCTTCACGCCATGTGTCCGTACGTCGCGGAGCATGTCGTACATGGCGTCGACCCGCTCGAACCCCGCGAACATCCGCTCCAGCAGCCCTTCGGCCACCGGCGGCACCCCGTCGACGGTGCGCAGCCTGGCGGCGAGATCCCGCTCGAAGGAGGGCCCGTCGATCTCGCCGCGTTCGAGCGCGTGGACGGCGCCGTCGCCGTCACCGTCCCGGTAGGCGTGCTCGATCATCTCGCGCATCACCTCGCGATAGTGGTCGCCGTCGATCCTGTCGGCCGCGATCCACTTCGCGATGGAGTCGGAGAGGCCGGTCGTCAGCACCCCGCCCCAGTCGATGAGCACACCCGTAACCATCGTTCTAGGGTAGAGCGTCCCGGATATGCCTTTTACCCCGACATGGCGTTAATTGGGACACAGAACCCGAAAAAGGGCTGTCCGATATATCCGGTTAGGGTGATCTTCCAGCGTTAGATCGCTACCCAGAAGGGACCGCCGTGCGGACGACGATCCTGATCACCTCCCCCGAAGAGTGGCAGGCCCCGGGACTCGAACTCTTCCAATTCGCACCGATCTTCCCCGGCGGGCCGGAATGGCTCACCAAGCCGGTGCTGATCGCCCTGCTCAGCTCGGTCATCGTGATGGCCGTCTGCTGGGCCGCGTTCGCCAAGCCCAAGATCGTGCCACGCGGCTGGCAGAGCATCGGCGAGTACTGCTACGTGTTCGTACGCGAGCAGATCGCCAGGCCCAACCTCGGCAAGGACGCCGACCGGTGGATGGGCCTGCTCCTCACGATCTTCCTGACCGTCCTCGTCTGGAACCTGATGGGCGTCATCCCGCTCATCCAGTTCCCCGTCGCCGCCCACATCGCCTTCCCCCTGGTGCTGGCGCTCAGCGTGTACGGCGCCAAGCTCTACCTCGGCGTCCGGCACCACGGCGTGCGCGGCTACCTGAAGGGCATCGTGCACCTGCCTGGCCTGCCCGGCTGGGCGTACGGGCTCTACGCCCCGATGATCCTCGCCGAGGTGTTCCTTACCTCGCTGTTCACCCACTTCGTACGGCTGTTCGCGAACATGTTCGCCGGCCACATCCTGCTGGCCTTCTTCAGCTCGGTGGGCTTCTGGTTCGTCTTCGAGCGGCTCACCCCGCTAGGAGCGGGCGTCGGCGTCCTCGGCGTGGTGATGACGATCGTGATGACCGCGTTCGAGATGTTCATCCAGTTCCTGCAGGCGTTCCTGTTCGCCATGCTCGCCTCGATGTTCATCGCCAGCGGGCTGCACGGCTCGCACTAGTGCGCCGCGCGGTTGACCTGGGCGGCCAGCTTGCGGTGCTCGGCAGAGCGCAGCACGCCGGCCGCCTCCTCCGCCGAGGCGGCCGGGGCCTTCGTCAGCAGCCCGTTGGCCTGCTTGAGCGTGAGCAGCCTGGTGACCGACTCGTTGAGCCGCTGCTGGGAGATCCGGCCCGACTTCACCGCCGCCAGCACCGCCTGATAAGCCTTGGGCAGGTCGTTGGGCATGAGCAGCAGGTCGGCCCCGGCCAGCACCGCGCGGACCGCGATCTCGCCGTCGTCGTACTTCTTGCGCACGCCCGCCATGTTGAGCGCGTCGGTGGAGATCACGCCGGTGAAGCCGAGTTTCTGCCTGAGCAGGCCGGTCAGGATGGGCTTGGACAACGTCGCCGGGTCGCCGGACGGGTCGAGCTTGGGGAAGACGATGTGGGCGCTCATCACGGCGTCCACCCCGGCCTCGATCGCGGCCTTGAACGGCGGCGCGTCGATCTTCTCCCATTCGGCTTTCGTGTGCTTGATCACGGGCAGCCCGGTGTGGCTGTCGACGTCGGTGTCCCCGTGCCCGGGGAAGTGCTTGGCCGTGGCGGCCACCTTCGCGTCGCCGAACCCCTTGACCGCCGCCGCGACCATCGTGGCCACCCGCCCGGGGTCATCGCCGAACGCCCGCGGGCCGATGACGGGGTTGCTCGGGTTGACGTTCACGTCGGCGACCGGGGCGAAGTCGAGGTTCACGCCGAGCGCGCGCAGCTCCGCGCCGGTGGCCTTCGCGACGGCCCGCGACAGGTCGGGATCCTTGGTCGCGCCGATCTGGGAGGCGCCGGGGAAGTCGGTCATGAGCGCGGACATCCTGGACACCAGGCCGTTCTCCTGGTCGGTGCCGACCAGCAGCGGGACCTCCTTGGACGCCCGCTGCAGTCCATTGGTTAGGCCGACGACCTGGTCGACGCCCTTGACGTTGTGCGGGAAGAGGATCACGCCGCCCAGGTGGTATTTGGCGATCACCTTGGCGGGGGTCTGGGCGCCGTATCTCGCCTGGTTCTCGCCCGAGACCGTGTCGGCGGCGGTGCCGTACAGGACGGGCATGAAGAGCTGCCCGACCTTCTCCTCGACCCTCAGCTTCGACAACGCGCGCTCCACGGGATCCTGCGACGGACTCTGCGCCGGCGTGGTCTGCGCGGGCGGCGCCGCCTTGCCTCCGGTCGGGGCCGCACCGCCGCCACCGCCGCAGGCCGTCAGCGCGATCACGAGGAGGCCAGCCGTACCCATCCGTCCAAGCATGCCCTCAAAGGTATCGATGCGACGACGCGGCCGAGCCGCACGATTGCCAAAAACCGCCCGAACTACAACCCCAGCCTGCCGAGCCCAGGCAGGTGCGCACGAGCCGCCGCCCGCGCCTCCCCCGCCGTCGCCTGTGCCCGCGCGGCTGCTGCCGCCCGCCCGCACTGCTCCAGCGGATGCGCGGCCAGAGCAGCGCGTACGAAGGGCAGCGCGGCGGCCCCCATCGACAACGTGGTGGCCCCGAGACCGACGAGCACGCAGGCCAACGCCGGGTCGGCGGCCGATTCGCCGCAGATCCCGCACGGCTTGCCCGCCTCGGAAGCGGCGGACGCCACCATGGCGACCAGGTCGAGCAGCGCCGGATGCCACGGATCGTGCAGCTCTCTCACGGCGGCGACCTGGCGGTCGGCGGCGAAGGCGTACTGGGCGAGGTCGTTGGTCCCGATCGAGACGAAGTCCACCTGCGCGAGCACTTGCCCGGCCCGCAGCGCGGCCGACGGGATCTCGATCATCACGCCCACGTCCCGCAGGCCCCTGGACCGGCATTCCTCGGCGAACCACCCGGCCTCTTCGGCCGTGGCCACCATCGGCGCCATCACCTGGAGCCCCTCGGCCATCACGGCCGCCAGCGCGCCGAGCTGGGCGTCCATCACGGCCGGGAACCTCCTGGTCCTGCGCAGGCCCCGCTCCCCCAGCGCCGGGTTCGGCTCGGCGGGCCCGGGCAGGAACGCCAGCGGCTTGTCCGCGCCGACGTCCAGCGTGCGCACGACCACCTTGCCGCCGGGGAACGCGTCCAGCGCCCCCCGGTAGGCTCGCCGCTGCTCCTCGGCGGAAGGGGCCTCGGTCCTGCCGAGGAAGAGGAACTCGGTCCGGTAGAGGCCGATGCCCTCGGCCCGGGCGTTGACGGCGTCGCCGAGCTCGGCCGGACTGCCGATGTTCGCGAGCAGCGGAACCAGGTGGCCGTCGGCGGTCCGGCCCGGGCCCTCCGACGAGGCGAGCGCGGCCTGCCTCGCCGTGTGCGCGCCGACCGCGTCGGCCACCTCGGACTCGGCCGGCTCCACGCGTACGCCGCCCGAGGTGCCGTCGACCATCACCCGGACACCCTGCGGGATGCCGGTCGCGCCGGGGCACGCGACGACGGCGGGCACGCCCATCGCCCTGGCGATGATCGCGGTGTGGCTGGTGGGCCCGCCCTCCTCGGTGACGAACGCGGCCACCTGCTCCCTGGTCAGCAGCGCCGTGTCCGCGGGGGCTAGGTCCCTCGCGACCAGCACGTACGGCTCCTCGGGAGCGGTCGGCAACCCCGGCAGGAACTGCCCGTAGAGCAGCGCGATCACGCGGTCCCTGATGTCGTCCAGGTCGGCCGCCCGCTCACCCAGGTAGCCGCCGGCCCCGGCCAGCACCTCCCGATATTTCCCGAAGGCCTCGAAGACCGCCCTGGGGGCGGCCAGACCGCGATCGATGAGTGATCTCACCTTCACGATCAGACCGGGGTCCTCGACCATCAGCGCCTGGGCCTTGAGAATGTCCTCGGCCTCGCCGCCCGCCTGGTGGCCGCGGGCCTCCAGCTCGCCCGCGATCTGCGTGAGCGCGACCATCGCGCGCTCCTTCTCCTGATCCGTCTCACCGGTGAAGGTGGCGCCCTCGGGGGGTTCGGGCACGGAAACGGTCATAACGAACGAGGGCCCGTGCCCGATACCCGGGCTGACCCCCACCCCCCGCAGATTCATGGCGCCCCGGCGATCTCGGCCAGCTCGTCGAGTACGCTCTCGGAGCCCTCGCCCTCCGCGCAGATCACGACCGTCTCGCCCTGCCGGACGTCCAGCCCCATGATCGCGAGAATGCTCTTGCCGTTGACCGTGCCCCCGCCATGGGACTTCGCCACCGTGATGTCCATCGGGGCCAGCTTCGCCCGCTGCACGAACGTCGCCGCGGGCCGGGCATGCAGCCCCACCTCCGCCGCCACGGTGACCTTCCGCTCACCCATCTTGCTCTTCCTCCTCGTGTGCCGGTCCAGACCAGCCGGACCTCCGTACGCAGCAGCCGGCCGAATCCCGGTCAGATCGGCGGCCTGCCTATTGTGACGTGTCCCGCCGATACAATTCGCGGCGACCAGCGCCCCGTCCAAGCCGATCACGGGCGCGCCTATTCCCATCTGAAGAGCTCGTCCCCCGCGTGCACGGCCCCCTCCACGACCCCGGTCACGGACTCGGCGTCGAGGGCTACGACCGGACACACCGGCGACCGGCCGCCCGCCTCGATCGCCGCCGGGTCCCACGCCACGACCGGCTGCCCGGCGCACACCCTGTCGCCCTCGGCCGCCAGCAGCTGGAATCCCTTGCCTTTGAGCTGGACCGTGTCGATGCCCAGGTGCACCAGCACGCCCTTGCCGTCGTCGCCGACGATCACGTACGCATGCGGATGCAGTTTCATGATTTTTCCCGCTATGGGGGCTACGGCCTTCAACGGCCCTCTCAGCGGATCGATCGCCGTTCCCGGCCCGACCAGGCCCGCGGAGAACACCGGATCGGGCACGGCGGCCAACCCCACAGCTGCCCCCTCAACCGGGGCGAGAACAGTCGTCATGGTCTCGCCCTTAGCCGATGATGTCCTCGATGTCGCTGGCGATCGTGTCCGCCTCCGGCCCGACGACGACCTGGACCACGTTCCCCGCGGCCATCACGCCATGCGCGCCCGCCGCCCTGAGCGCGGCCTGGTCGACCTTGGACGCGTCGTGCACCTCCGTACGCAACCGGGTGATGCAGGGCTCGATGTCGATGATGTTGTCGGCACCGCCGAGCCCGGCGATGATCGCGCTCGCATCCGCCGCCATCCGGCCTCCCTCGCTGTTTCGACCAGGCTAATTCAGTCCGTCTGCGTGACCTTGTTCAGTCCGCGCGGCGCGTCGGGATCGATGCCGAGCCTGCGGGCCAGCGCCTCGGTGAGGAGCTGGCCCGGGATGATCAAGCCCATGGGGGCGACCCACTCGGGCAGGTCGGGGCCGTTGAGCGCGGCCGTACCCGCCTGGGCGAGCGCACTGCCACCCCCGATCGTGTACGCCGCCGCCCCGGCCGCCACCACCCGCTCGGCCAGCGCGACGGTCCCGGCCAGGGTCGGGCTGTTCTCGGAGGCGACCAGCAGCGCCGGGGTGTCGGCGTCGACCACGGCGATGGGGCCGTGCAGCAGGTCGGCGTAGGACAACCCCATGGCGTGCAGATAGCACGCCTCCTTGAGCTTGAGCGCCGTCTCCAGAGCGGTCGAGAACGCCAGCCCGCGCCCGGACACGACGACACCGGGCTTGTCGAGCAGCCCCTCGACCACGGCCTCCACATCCCCCGGCTCGGCGATCAGCTTCTCCACCGCCTCGGGCACCCGCCGCAACTCGTGCACGTCGACATCCGCCCCCAGCCCCAGCGCGAGCACCGCCAGCGCCGCGAGCTGCGTCGTGTACGTCTTCGTCGCCGGAACGGCCTTCTCCTCGCCCGCCACCGTGCACAGCGCGACGTCGGCGGCCTGCGCGAGCGGGCTGTCCGCACCCCCGTTGGTGATCCCGACAGTCCTGGCCCCGCAGTCCTTGGCCCAGGTCAACGTCTCGACGATCTCCTCGGTCCGCCCCGACTGCGAGATCGCGACGGCCAGCACCCCGTCCAGATCCAACCGGCGCTTGTACGTCGTCGCGATCGACGGCGCGGCCAGCGCACCCAGGCGGCCCGCGTGCGATTCGACCAGGTATCGGCCGTACACTGCTGCGTTGTCGGAGGTACCGCGCGCGATGAACAGCAGCTGGCGAGCCTGCTCGCCGATGGCCTTGATCTCGTTGACCTTGGGAAGCAGGGAGTCCAGCGTGGCCCGTAGCGCGGCCGGCTGCTCGGCGATCTCGCTGCGCATCTTCGTGGTCATCTTGGGCTCATCCCTCAACTCATTACCGTGCGGACTTGACCGTCTTTCGCGACATGTGGTCTAGTCCGGACTAGACCAGTACGAACCATAGCCCATTGCCCAGGTCAGATCGAGGGGAGGATCCGTGGCGCACATCGATCCGGACAGCCCGGTGCCCAAGTATTTCCAGCTTCGCGAGATCCTGCTGGACCTCATCGACAGCGACGAGCTCAGCATCGGCGCGGCGATCCCGTCCGAGCGCGAGCTCTGCCAGCGCTTCGGCCTGTCCAGGATGACCGTACGGCAGGCCGTCGACCATCTCGTGTCCGAGGGCCGCCTGCACCGCGTTCCCGGCAAGGGGACGTTCGTCGCCCGGCCCAAGATCGAGCTGGCGCTGCAGCTGACCTCGTTCAGCGACGACATGAGGGCCCGCGGCATGATCCCGGGCTCGCGCGACCTCGATCGTCGTATCGTCCGGGCGAGCGCTCACCTGGCCAAGGAGCTGGGGATCCAGCCGGGTGAGGAAGTGCACTTCATCGAGCGCCTGCGTACCGCCGACGGGGAGCCGCTGTCCATCGAACGGGCCCACATCCCGGTCAAGCTCGCCCCCGACCTGGCTTCTCAGGATTTGTCGGATAAATCGCTATATCAGCTGCTGGAGAGCCGCTACGGCCTGGTCATGGACGCCGGCGAGCTCACCATCGACGGCGGCATCGCCGACCCGAGCGACGCCGACCTGCTGAAGCTGCCGCGCGGCGGCGCCGTACTGTTGCTGCAGCGCAGGTCCTTCGCGGGCGGCAGCTGCGCGGAGCTCGGCGTGTCCACCTACCGCGCCGACCGCTACCAACTGCGCACCATTCTGGAAATGCCCGTCAGACGGGGCTGAGGCCTCACCCGGCCGGGGCCCGGCTCCCACACGCCTCGGAGGAACGCCCGGTGAACGAGACCACCGCCGCCCGGCCTTCGCCGTTCGCTCGCGTGATGTCCGTGCTCCAGCGGCTGGGCCGCTCCTTGATGCTGCCCATCGCCGCCCTGCCCGCGGCCGCCCTGCTGCTGCGCTTCGGCCAGCCCGACATGCTCGGCTCCAACGGCGGGGAGCCCGGCGGGCTGGCGGACGTGGCGGGGTTCGCCTGGATGAGCCAGGTCGCCGAGGTGCTGGCCGCGGCCGGCGCGGCGCTGTTCGAGAACCTGCCGCTGTTGTTCGCCGTGGGCGTGGCGATCGGCTTCGCCCGCAAAGCAGATGGTTCTACGGCTCTGGCCGCCGTGGTCGGCTACCTGGTCTTCGACCGGGTGACGAAGGTGATGTTCTTCGGCTCGGACATCCGGGACACCGTGCTCATCAAGGAGGTCCAGGCCCAGGGCATCAAGGAGATCATCAACTACGGCATGCAGAACCCCACCAAGGTGCTCGGCGGCATCGTGATGGGCCTGATCACCGCCCTCCTCTGGCAACGCTTTTACCGCATCAAGCTCCCCTCGTGGCTGGCGTTCTTCGGCGGCCGCAGATTCGTCCCCATCATCACCTCGATCGCGGCCCTGCTCATCGGCGTGGTCTTCGGCTGGCTCTGGCCGGTGATCGGCGAGTGGATCCGCCACGCCGGCGAGGCCCTCGCCGCGATCGGCCCCCTGGGCACCGGCATCTACGGCCTGATCAACCGCCTGCTCATCCCCCTCGGCCTGCACCACTTCGTCAACTCGGTCGTCTGGTACGTGGTGCCGCAGTGCGACGTGGGCGGCCGGGTGCTGGGCGGCGACTGGAACTGCTACTTCGGCGGCGCCCCGCATTCGGGCCAGTTCATGGCCGGCTTCTTCCCGATCATGATGTTCGCCCTGCCTGCGGCCGCCCTGGCCATGTGGCGCGCGGCCCCCGTACACCGGCGGGCCGCGGTCGGCGGCATCATGTTGTCGGCGGGCCTGGCGTCCTTCGTCACGGGGATCACGGAGCCGATCGAGTTCGCGTTCATCTTCGTCGCGCCGTTGCTGCTGGTGGTGCACGCTCTGCTGACCGGCCTGGCGATGGCTCTGACCACGTTGATCGGCGGCCAGCTGGGCTTCGGCTTCTCCGCGGGCCTCCTGGACCTGCTCCTGAACGCCAGCAAGTCGAACACCGAGAACTTACCCGGGATCCTGATCTTGGGCGTGATCTACGGCGTGGTGTATTACGCCGTCTTCACGTTCCTGATCCGCAAACTCAACATCATGACCCCCGGCCGGGAACCCGAGCCGGACGTGGACTCGGGCGAGACCTAGCGCCGGTTTCCCCTGAGACGGTCGTGGTAGAAACCCACCATTCCCCCGCACGACCACCATGCGGGGGGTGAACCCGATCATGACCTCAGCCGGCCCACCGGATGAGTCGCCAGGCCGGCCACCGCTGCACCCATCTCCCTGGTCGTCAGCCTTCGGGGTGCTACAACGCATCGGCCGCTCGCTCATGATGCCCATCGCGGTGCTCCCCGCCGCCGGCCTCCTCTTCCGCTTCGGCCAGGACGACCTCCTCGGCAAGGACGGCCTGGGCGACACCCTGCCCTGGCTCCTCCCCGTGGCCAGGGTGATGGCCGCGGCGGGCGGCGCCCTCTTCGAGAACCTCCCCGTGCTGTTCGCCATCGGCGTGGCCATCGGCTTCGCCCGCAAGGCCGACGGCAGCACCGCACTCGCCGCCCTGGTGGGCTATCTGGTCTTCGACCGAGTGACCAAGACCCTCTTCTTCGAAGCGGGACACGGAGCCGTCTACAACAAGGTCCTCATCACCCTGCAAAACGGCACCCCCGCCCTCAACCTGGGCGCCCAGAACCCAACGGGCGTCCTGGGCGGCATTCTCATCGGCATCACGGCGGCCCTGCTCTGGCAACGCTTCTACCGCCTGAAACCACCACCGTGGCTGGCGTTCTTCGGCGGCCGCCGCTCGGTCCCCATCATCACCGCCATAGCCGCCCTGGTCCTGGGCGTGCTCTTCGGCCTGCTCTGGCGCCCGATAGGCGACTGGCTGGCCACGGCAGGCGACTGGCTCTCAGCCCACGGCACGACGGGCACCGGCATCTACGGCGTGGCCAACCGCCTGCTCATCCCCGTAGGCCTCCACCACTTCCTGAACACGATCGTCTGGTTCACCCTCCCGGAGTGCCACAAAGGCGTGAACGGCGCGACAAGAGACGCCGCAGGCGACCTGAACTGCTATTTCGCCGGCGAACAGGGCGCCGGCCTCTTCATGACCGGCTTCTTCCCCGTCATGATGTTCGGCCTCCTGGGCGCGGCCATAGCCATGTGGCGCGCCGCCCCGCCCGACCGCCGCCCAGCAGTGGGAGGCATCCTGCTCTCATCCGGCCTGACGTCCTTCATAACCGGCATAACGGAGCCCCTGGAGTTCGCCTTCATCTTCGTGGCTCCGGCCCTCTTCGCCGTCCACGCCGCCCTCACGGGCCTCTCAATGGCCCTGATGGCCGAACTCGGCGCCCGCCTGGGCTTCACCTTCTCCGGCGGCGCCATAGACCTGCTCCTGAACGCCAGCAAGTCGAACACCCACGGCCTGGGCTTGATCATCCTCTTCGGCCTGGCCTACCTACTGATCTATTACGCCATCTTCACGGTAATGATCCGCCACCTCAACCTGCCCACCCCCGGCCGCGAACCCCACCAATCCCAGGAAAGGGGCGCACACAAGAACCCCGACTCGCCGGACCAAAAAGGTTTGGGATAACCGCCAAGCCGCCCAATCGCGCCCGAAACAAGCCGACACCCGCAGAAGCGGGGATCCAGCTCCCAATAACTTTCTTCCCCTAAACGGACAAAATCGGGCGGCAATCGCGAAAGTTGGCGGCCAATGTATATACCGGCCGGGCCGAAAACTCCTTATACCGATTCTTTCTCCACCCAGGAATTTGGAGGATGCGTGTCAGCGATACCGCACATCGGCGTAACCCCCGCCCCCGAGCCGCCCTACGACGACGAGAAGTCCCCGGCGGAAAGGCCGACCCCGCAAGTCGACGGCGCCCTGGCACTGGACGCGCTGGTATGGGGCCCGCCAGGAGCCATCCCGGACGAGCGGAAGCTACGCCATCTCGGACAAGCCCTGGCCGAAGTGCTCTCTGGCCGCCGCCCACCGGAGACCATTGCCGACAAGCTCACCGGCCGGGCGTACCGGGAGCTGGTCCGAGCGGGGCGGATGATACACGCCAACCGCCCCCCGTTCGCGAAAAGCCTGCACGTGAAGGAACCCCGGGACGGCGCCGTGGAAATGTGCGTCCTCGTATACTGCGGCGACCGCAACCACGTCCTCGCCGCCCGCCTGGAACGACGCGGCGTCCAGTGGTTGTGCACCGATTTCGAAACAGCATAGAAACCGATAACGCAGAAAGACCCCCACCTCCCCGATAAAGGGAAGTGGGGGTCTCAAAAGGGATCAGGCCGCGTGCTTGGGATCCCCGTGGCAGCGCTTGTACTTCTTGCCCGACCCACACGGGCAAGGCGCGTTACGCTCCACATTGCCGTAGGCCGCGCGCTGAGCCTGAGTGGTCCGGACCTTCGTGTGCTCGACCTCACCCTGCTCGCCAGGCGCCGTGTATTCGAGCTCGGCAGGCCGCTCAGGCCCTCGCAGCCCGCGCGCGATGATCGAGCGGGTCTCCGCCAGCACCGCGTCCTCTTCCTCGACGATCGGGTTTTCCTGCACCTCCACCTCGAGGTTGAACAGGAACCCGACGGAGTCCTCCTTGATGCCCTCTAGCATCGCGGCGAACATCTCGAAACCCTCACGCTGGTATTCGATCTGCGGGTCCTTCTGCGCGTAGGCCCGCATGCCGATGCCCTCGCGCAGGTAGTCCATCTCGTAGAGGTGCTCGCGCCACTTCCGGTCGAGGACCGAGAGGATCACCCGGCGCTCCAGGTCACGCGTGGTCTCGGGGCCGAACTCCGCCTCGCGCCGAGCGTACGCCTCCAGCGCGTCCGCCTTGATCTTCTCGCTGATGAGCTCGGCGGACAGCTCCTCACGCCCGCCGGCCTCCTCGACGAGGTCGTCGATGCGAACCGAGATCGGGTAGAGCTCCCCGAACGCCTTCCACAGCTTGTCGAGGTCCCATTCCTCGGCGAAGCCCTCGGACGTGGCGCCCTGGATGTAGCCCTCGATCACGTCGCCGGTGAAGCCCTGCACCTGCTCGTGCAGGTCGGCGCCCTCCAGCACGCGGAGGCGCTCGGCGTAGATGACCTTGCGCTGGCGGTTCATCACCTCGTCGTACTTCAGAACGTCCTTGCGGATCTCGAAGTTCTGCTGCTCGACCTGGTGCTGGGCGGAGGCGATGGCCTTGGAGACGATGCCCGACTCGATCGGCTGATCGTCGGGGATCTGCAGCCTGGTCATGATCATCTCGACCCTGGCCGAGTTGAACAGGCGCATGAGGTCGTCGCCGAGCGACAGGTAGAACCGCGACTCGCCGGGGTCGCCCTGACGGCCGGAGCGGCCGCGGAGCTGGTTGTCGATGCGGCGCGACTCGTGGCGCTCGGTGCCGAGGACGTAGAGGCCACCGAGCGAGGTGACCTCGTCGTGCTCGGCCTTGACCGCCGCCCTGGCCTTCTCCAGCGCCTCGGGGTAGGCCTTGTCGTATTCTTCCGGCGTCTCGATCGGGTCGAGCCCGCGCTGGCGCAGCTCGATGTCGGCGCGGAACTCGGAGTTGCCGCCGAGCATGATGTCGGTGCCGCGACCGGCCATGTTGGTGGCGACGGTGACGGCGCCCTTGCGGCCCGCCTCGGCGATGATCGCGGCCTCACGCGCGTGGTTCTTCGCGTTGAGCACCTCGTGCGGCACCCCGCGCCGCTTGAGCGCCTTGGACAGCCGCTCCGACTTCTCCACCGAGGTCGTGCCGACGAGCACCGGCTGCCCGGCCTCGTGGCGCTCCTTGATGTCCTCGACCACCGCGTTGAACTTGGCGTCCTCGGTCTTGTAGACCATGTCCGCCTGGTCCTTGCGGATCATCGGCATGTTGGTGGGGATCGGGACGACACCCAGTTTGTACGTCTGGTGGAACTCGTTCGCCTCGGTGACGGCGGTGCCGGTCATACCGGACAGCTTCTCGTAGAGGCGGAAGTAGTTTTGCAGGGTGACCGTGGCGAGAGTCTGGTTCTCGTCCTTGATCTTCACGCTCTCTTTGGCCTCGATGGCCTGATGCATGCCCTCGTTGTAGCGGCGGCCGTGCAGGATGCGGCCGGTGAACTCATCGACGATCAGGACCTCGCCGTCGGAGACGATGTAGTCCTTGTCCTTCTTGAACAGCTCCTTGGCCTTGAGCGCGTTGTTCAGGAAGCCGACGAGGTGGGTGTGCTCGGGCTTGTAGAGGTTGTCGATGCCGAGCCAGTCCTCGACCTTCTCGACGCCGGACTCCAGGATGCCGACCGTGCGCTTCTTCTCGTCGACGATGTAGTCGCCGGTGCTCTCCTCGCCCGGGTTCTTCGCCTCCACGCCCCTGCGCAGCCGGGGCACGATCTTGGCGAACTCGGTGTACCACTTGCCCGACTGCTCACCGGGCCCGGAGATGATCAGCGGCGTACGGGCCTCGTCGATCAGGATGGAGTCGACCTCGTCCACGATCGCGAAGTGGTGGCCGCGCTGCACGCACTCCTCGAGCGACCACGCCATGTTGTCGCGCAGGTAGTCGAAGCCGAACTCGTTGTTGGTGCCGTACGTGATGTCCGCCTGGTACTGCTTGCGGCGCTCGTCGGGCTGCTGACCTGAAAGGATCATGCCGACTTCGAGGCCGAGGAACCGGTAGATGCGGCCCATGTTCTCGGCGCCGACCTTGACCAGGTAGTCGTTGACGGTGATGACGTGTACGCCGTTGCCCGCCAGCGCGTTGAGGTAGGCGGGCAGCGTACAGGTCAGGGTCTTGCCCTCACCGGTCTTCATCTCTGAGATGTTGCCCATGTGGAGGTTCGCGCCACCCATGATCTGCACGTCGAAGGGCCGCTGGCCGAGCACGCGGCGGGCCGCCTCGCGCACGGTCGCGAACGCTTCGGGAAGCAGATCGTCGAGCGTTTCGCCGTCCGTGTAGCGTTGTTTGAATTCATCCGTCAGCGTGCGCAACTCCGCGTCGGACAGGCTCGTGAAGTCGTCCTCGATGGAGTTGACCTGATCGGCGATCCGCTTGAGCTTGCGCAGGATCTTGCCTTCGCCGGCACGTAGGATCTTGTCGAGAATGGCTGCCACTTTATGTAAAGCTCCTCGCAGGTCTACCCCGGCGCCGCCGCCAGGAGGAGAGGCCGAGACAAACTTCCCCGTTGCCATCGTAGGCGGTTCCGCAACCAGACACACCCACCGTGGCGACGAGGGCGCCGGTCGCGTCTGGGAGAATGGGACAAGGCAGAGGGTATGCCGGTTGAGCGCCGGCTCGCACCAATAAGCGCGATATCCGGCAAAGGAAGGATTTCTCATGGTTGAGGGGAAGAAGTCGGAGCATGCGGCGAATCTGGGCAGCCACGGCGGGCGTGCCTCTTCGTGGCTCGCGGTGACGGTGATGGTGGTGGGCACCATCGTGGCCGGCTTCGGGCTGACGGCCGCCAGCTGGACCCTCGTCTGGATCGGTGCCGGCGTGTTCGTCGTGGGCGCCGTCCTCGCCCTGGTCTTCGACATCGTCACCGACGTCGTGATCGACGCCCCCCGGGTGGGCATGCACGCCGAAGATCACCGCTGACACAGGCTTCACCGGCGGGCACCCGACCCCACGGGTGACCCGCCGTTTCCATGAGCCGGGCTCGTCGGCACGCCCGAGGACGCCACCGGCGCGAGGTCGAACCCAACGCAGCACGCAGCGCGAGGCCGAAACGTCGGTCGCTTTTTTGTCGGTGGCCGCCGCTAGATTGCTCGCATGCATCGCCGTACGGACCCGCAGCCATGACAAATCTCACCGATCTGACCGCCGACGAGGCGCGCCGGGTCATCCTGCGCTCACAGGGCCTGATCGGCGCCGACGCGCGCAAGGGCGGCGTGCACGCCATGCTGCGCAGGCTGGGCGCCGTGCAACTCGACACGATCTCGGTCCTCGCCCGCTCCCACGAGCTGGTCGCATATGCCCGCCTGGGCGCGGTCGGCAGGCCCAAGGTCGAGCGCGCCTACTGGCACAACCCCGCCCAGAGCTTCGAATACTGGTGCCACGCCGCCTGCATCCTGCCCATCGAGCACTGGCCGCTCTATTCCTTCAGGCGCCGGGCCTACCGCAACCGGCGTTACCGCTGGCACGAGGTCCCCGACAGTGTGGACAAGCTCCTCGACCAGGTCCGCGAGTCGGGCCCGCTGAGGACGTCCGACGTGGGCGGCGCCAAGAACGGCGGCCCGTGGTGGGACTGGTCCGACTCCAAGATCGGCCTGGAGTGGCTGCTCGACATCGGCGAGCTGGTCTGCAGCCGCCGCGTCGGCTGGCGCCGCGTCTACGATCTGGCCGAGCGCGTGGTCCCCGCCGACGTCCTGGCCGACGACCTCTCCGACGAGGAGTGCATCGTACGGCTGGCGCGCATAGCGGGACGTTCACTGGGCGTGGCCAACAGGACCGACCTGATCGACTTCCTGCGCCTCAAGGGCCGCTACGCGGAGATCCTCGACGAGCTCCTGCTCAGCGGCGCGGCGGGCCTGGTGCCCGTGACGGTCTCGGGCTGGCCGGGCAAGAAGGGCCAGGCCAACGCCTGGGCGGACCCGGCGGCCCTGGAGTCCGAGCCGCGCGGCCGCCACCGCACGACGCTGCTGTCCCCGTTCGACTCCCTCATCTGGCACCGGGGCCGCACGGAGCGGGTGTTCGGCTTCAAATACCAGCTCGAGCTCTACGTGCCCAGGCACAAGCGCGTCCACGGCTACTTCACGATGCCGGTGCTGGCCGGCGGCCGCCTGATCGGCCGCGTCGACCCGGCCCGCGACGGCAGCACGCTGGTGGCCAGGCAACTCAGCCTGGAGCCCGGCCTCTCGACCGCCAAGTGGGCCGACGCCTTACACGAAGCCCTGTGGTCGGCGGCCGAGTGGGTGGGCTGCGACACCGTACGCGTCGAACGCGCCGACCCACCGGAGCTCCTCCCGATGCTGAGCGCACCTTGAGCTCGGCCTGGGTACGGCCTCGCCGGTAACCCCGCTACGTGATCTCCAGCATGCGCTCCCGCACCGCGTAGACCACCGCCTCCATCCGCGAATGCAGTTGCAGCTTGTCGAGGATGTTGCGCACGTGGTTCTTCACCGTGTTCTCCGAGATGAACAACTGTTTGGCGATCTCGCGGTTGTTCATCCCCTTGGCCACCAGGCGCAGGACCTCCATCTCGCGTTCGGTCAGCCGGGGCACGGGGAGCTGGGGCGGGCGTTCGGACTCCTTGCGGCTCATGGTCTGGAACTCGTTGATGAGTTTGGCCGCCATCGCCGGGTTGATTAACGACTGGCCCTCGTGCACGCCGCGCACCGCGGCCGGGACGTCGTTGATCTGGACGTCCTTGAGCAGGTAGCCGGTGGCTCCCGCCTTGATGGCCTCGAAGAGGTCTTCTTCCTCGTCGCTCACCGTCAGCATGATGATGCGGGTGCTCGGCACGGAGGCCTTGATGCCCTTCGTCGCCTCGATCCCGTCCTGCCGGGGCATGCGCACGTCCATGAGCGCGACGTCAGGCATGAGGCGATCGGCCAGTTCGACCGCCTCCTGCCCGTCGCTCGCCTCACCGACCACCTCGATGTCGGGCTCCGCAGCCAGCGCCAGCGCCAGGCTCCGCCTGATCAGCTCGTGATCGTCAACGATCAGCACGCGGATCGGCTCGCGCTCTGACGTGCGCATCTCGCCAGACTCGGTCACGAGGCCTCCTTGATCCGCCTCGCGACTGTCTTTCGCTCGCTTCGCTCGCTCATCTGAACCTGACTGAGCTCGCTCACGTCTCCTCCTCGTCGGGGGGCCAGAGCCGTTGAACCGCAATGATGGCATGGGTGCCGCGGTTCTCGGGTGGTCGAGAAGATCTTTTAGCGCGCGATCAGGGCTCTATGAGCCGCAACACGCCGTAGTTGTAGCCGCGTCTGTTGTAAACGACACACGGCTGGCCGCTCTCCTTGTCACGGAACAGGTAGAAATCGTGTCCGACCAGCTCCATCTCGAGGAGGGCCTGGTCGATGGTCATGGGTTCCGCTCTGTGGAACTTCTCCCGTACGATGAGCGGCCCTTCGCCGTCCATCTCTATCGGGACGATGTCGTCGTAGCGCTGGTCGCTCCGCTGCATCTCGTCCTCGTCGGGCTCGGCCTGCTTGGGAGCGGTCTGCTCCGTCTGGGGCGCCAGGTCGGCGGCGTCAGGGAGCGTCGCCGTGATCTCCGCCACCGAGGGCGGGCAGTGGTTGCCGTGATGAACCTTGCGCCGGTCGGCCACTCGCCTGAGGCGGCCTTCCAGCTTGTCGAGGGCCATGTCGAGGGCTACGAATCGGTCGTCGGCCGAGGCCTCGGCGCGAATCGCCGGTCCTCGAGAGTGAATGGTGAGCTCGACGCGCTCCCGCTGACCGGCGAGGCGCGGATTGCGTTCTTTCGACACCTCCACATCGACTCGGATGAGTTTGTTGTCCAGACGTTCGATCCTGGCCAGCTTGGTCGTCACGTGGTCGCGGAACCGATCACTCACTCCTGTGTGCCGGCCCTTGACGATGATGTCCATGCAACAGCCCCCCTTCGTCTAACGACTGAGCAAGAGCGCCCGACCACCTGTATGCCGGACGGGGTCTTCTGTCTGCCTTTCAGTCACCGTTCCCCTCTTCCGACTCGGCGTCACCGGGAACTCGGGTGGCACCCGCCCGGCCGACCTGGTCTTCGACCCCACATCCGCCTGCTGAGGGTCTCGCAGCTCTGTTGCCACTACTGCCCTTCTCTTCTGGCGAGGGGCATCTGACCCCTCGGGAAGGCAGGACTTATCCCTAAGCCGCACCGTGATCGGTCGACAAAGAGTCGCCTTACGTGGACCGTTTTGCCTGCGGCTGGCATCGGCTAGCAGAGTCGGGAACACCGACTCTGCGCAACCACGGACCCGAACGGGTGCCATGTCAGAACGCTATCCGTATCCAGGGCGAATGTCAGCCGGAGGATTGGCCAAAGGATCACTTTCCGTGATTTTCGAACGATCCCTAAGGGTGGTTAGATGCCCTGTTTAACCGATCGGCAACCCTTATGAGTACGCCACTCCCGTCCGCTGAGCTGCTCCACCGCATTCCCGGGGGAAGTGACATGTGACCTCCGGGTGAGGATCGCGATTTGGATCTTTCTTTACGCACCGTCACCGTAATGTCTTTCAAGATCTTCGGCGTGTCGCGGCGACGGTCACGGCCAGCGGTGCTCTCACCCCCGCCGAGCTCAGTGCCCGGGCGGCTTCCACCAGGGTGGCGCCGGTCGTGACGATGTCGTCCAGGAGCAGCGCACAGGCCGCTGGAGGGCTCTTCGCGGCGCCGGCCACCTGGAGGGACCCGGCGAGGTTGGCGCTTCTCTCCGCGGAGCTCAGGCCCGCCTGGTCCACGACCCGCCGCGCCTGCTCCAGCGCCGTCCACACCTCGGCCCGCATCCCGAACGCCCGCAGGATGCGCGCGACCAGCACCGCCAGCCGCCCCACCGGATCGTGCCCCCTGGCCCGCAGACTCCGCCGCGCACTGGGCACCGGCACGACGGCGAACGGCCCGTCCGCTTGGAAGGCCCCCGCGCTGATCGCCGTCACGGCGGTGAAGGCCAGGGCCTCTGCCAGCATCCCGGCCAGCGCCACCGCGCCACGCTCCTTGTACGCCACGACCGCCCTCCGCACGACCCCGTCGTACGTGGCCGCCGACCAGCAGTCGGGCAGGCCTGGAGGCAACGGCTCAGGCAGCCGTCTGGCGGGGGCGGCGGTCAGCTCGGCCAGGCAACCGCCGCAATACCGCGCCCCCTTGACACCGCAACCCGCGCAGGCCGGGGGAAGGACCAGATCCAGTACGGAGCTCAGCACGCGACCCAGGATGCCCGCCACCACCGACAATTCCGCCCGATGGACGGGCCTGGAGGCGGGTGCCCGTGAACGGGACGGAATGCGGGGCCGTCAGCCCAGAGGGAAGAGCGGGGCCTCGGCGTCGGGCTCGATCTTCACGTTCCACGTCTGCCGGTCCTGGTTCAGCTCGATGACCTTGGAGCCGTCGTCCGACGCCGCCAGCACGCGATCCCCCAGCGCCGCCACCGACTTGAGCCGATCCTTCAACGGCACCCCGACACTCTCCCCATCCCCCACGTTGATCTGGTTGAGGATCTGCCCGGCCTTGCTGTCGACGAGCACCAGCAGATGCTCGTCATCCCCCCAGGCCACGTCGCGGATCTCGTCCCCCTCCTCAGTGGTGGTCAGGAGCTGGAGGTTCCCCAGCATGAGACCGCCCGCGGCAGTGGTCAGCGCGCAGATCTGGACGGTGTTCTTCCCGGTCGTCACGGCCACCCGCACCCCGTCCCTGGCGATCCGCAGCCGGGTGACATCCAGCCCCTTCAACTCCTTGGGCGGTGCGACCCGCTCAGGCCCCCGCCCGCCCGCGGGGTCGTACCGCAACAAGAAACCGTTCTTCCGGTCGTACGTCCATAGGGATCCGTCCCGATGCCACGTCGGCGCCGTCAGGTCAGTGCCCTGGATGACCTCCTGCCACTGCCCCTCCCGCGTGAGACCCGCCACGGAGATGCCGGTCGAGGTCCTGGCGGCGATCAGGGCGTTGCTCTCCTTGGACAGGGCGAAGTCGGAGTAGCCCTCGCGCTGCTCTCCGGCCGGTCCTGGCACGGCGCCGGCCGGGCCGTCCTTGCCCATGAGGTGCACCGCGCCCTTGCTGACGTAGTAGGCCGTGTCGCCGCTGTCGTCCAGCCAGCGCTCGTCGGAGTTGGGCCGGTCGATGGAGTACGCCTCCCCGTCCACCAGCACCTCGATGCTGCGGCCCTTGGCGACCTCGTTCTTGTTGAGGCTGTACCTGATCTGGGCCATGAGGGAGTTCTCGCCGGTCAGGTCCAGGGGGTCGAGCGGGCCGGAGAGGTTGATCAACACGCGTTCGTCGCCGTACGTGATGGACTCGATCTTGGTGCCGGGCGGGAAGCTCGTGGTCACCGCGCCGCCCGCCAGAGCAGACGTGGGCGGTTCGAGGAGGCGTTTGAGGATGGTCTGGGCGAAGGTCTCCGTCGGCTTCAGCCGCAGGCGTACGCGGTCCACGACGAGCCGGTCCTGCGTGTTGCCGTTCAGGTAGTAGAGGTTCGTGGCCCGGTACGCGCGCGCCACGTCGGAGTTCGTGAGCAGCAGCCCGCTGGGCAGGTCGCTGACGCGGTAGCCGCCCTGCTTGTCCTTCACCAGCTCGAAGGACCTCGACCAGCCGCCGGCCGTGGGCACGTAGGAGTCGTCCTCCTTGATGCTGGCCACCCACCGGGCCTTGAGCGTGACCTTCTGCACCGCCTCCGTGCCGTCGCGCGGGCTCGGCGGCACCACCTCGAACCCGTCCTCGATCACCGTGACGGGACCCGAGGCGCTCCACTTGGCCAGCGCCTCGGGGGTCAGGTAGGTGGGCAGGATCGCCGGGTCGTCGGGGTAGGCGGCCATGGCGGCCTGCAGGCCCCTGATGATCTGCTCGGGACCCCAGTTCTTCTGGGGCGCGATGGCGATCATGCGCTGGAACGGCTTGCTCAGCGGGTCGCCGCCGCCGGCCTCGTTGACCGCGTGCGGGCCGCTCACGGGGATCACCGAGCAGCCGGCGCAGGCCACGGCCGCCGCGATCGCGACCACGGCGCCGAGCCGGCTAATCCTCGTCATGGCCGGCCCCGTCCCCGGTCGCGGGCAGCAGCACCGGCGTCATGGCCCCGCGCCACGTGCGGCGCATCTCGATCTCGGGCGGCACCAGCGACAGCGGCGAGCCCTTCAGGTCGGCCCCCGCCAGCCTGGGCAGCGTCAGCCTGAACTGCGAGCCCTCGCCCGCCTGCCCCCACGCCTGCAGCCAGCCGCCGTGCAGCGTGGCGTCCTCGCGCGAGATCGCCAGCCCGAGCCCGGTGCCGCCGATGGTCCTCGCCCGCGACGGGTCGGCCCGCCAGAACCGGTCGAACACCATCGTGTCCTCTCCGCCCTTCAGCCCGATCCCATGGTCGCGTACGGCGACGGCCACGGCGTCCCTGTCGCCCCCCACGGTGACCACGATGTCCCTGCCCTCGCCGTGCTCGATGGCGTTGAACAGCAGGTTGCGCAGGATCCGCTCGACCCTGCGGTTGTCGATCTCGGCCATGCAGGGCTCGTTGGGGAGCCTGAGCTCGAAGCGGGTCGTGTGCCGCTCGGCCAGCGCCTCGGAGTCCGCGATCGCCCGCAGCACCACGTCGCGCACGTCCACGGAGTCGAGGTCGAGCGTGGCGGCGCCGGCGTCGTAGCGGCTGATCTCCAGCAGGTCGGCCAGCATCGACTCGAACCGCTCCAGCTGGGCCTGCATGAGCTCGGCCGAGCGGGCGGCCATCGGGTCGAAGTCCTCGCGGGCGTCGTAGAGCAGGTCGGCGGCCATCCGCACGGTCGTCAGCGGGGTGCGCAGCTCGTGCGAGACGTCCGAGACGAACTGCCGCTGGACCTGCGACAACTCCTCGAGCTGGTGGATCTTCAGCGCCAGATTCGCGGCCATCTCGTTGAACGAGTTCGCCAGCCGGGCCAGGTCGTCCTCGCCGCGTACCTTGAGGCGTTCGTCCAGCTTCCCGGAGGCCAGCCGCTCGGCGGCCTGGCGCGCCAGCCGTACGGGAGAGACGACCTGGCGCGTGACCAGGTACGCGATGGCGGCGAGCAGCAACACGAGCCCGAAGCCCACCACGACGATGGCGAGCCGGACCTTGGACAGCAGCCCCTCTTCCTCGTCGAACGGGAAGAAGTGGTAGATCTCGTAGTTCTGGCCGGTGGCGGGCACGTGGACGACGCTGCCGACGATGTACGTGAGCCTGGGCTGGCTCTGGCCGGCGAACTTGATCTCCTCGATGAGCCCGACGGTCTTCTCGTACTCGAACCGCAGGATGTTGCGCTGCACGCTCAGCCGCAGGCCCATCGGCACATCGGCGGGCACGACGCTGCCGGACGCCCGCGACTGGCCGGGGGTCGTCTGGTTGAGGATCAGGACGTCGTAGCCCTTTTTGGAGCCGTCCTCGCCCGTCCCCGTGACGGTGTCCATGACGTCGTCGAGCGGGTTGGGGGAGCCCTTCTTGCCGTTGTCGGCCGGCTTGGTCTGGTCTTCGGTCTCGGGGGACAGGGCGTCGGCGATCTGCAGGCGGTCGGCGAACGCCTCGCTGACGGAGGACTGCTGGCTGCTCACCACGACCGACCTGTTGATCTGGTCGGACAGGAACGCGCCGAGCACGACCACCACGGTCACGGAGATCACCAGCGTGCTGGTGACCACCTGGAGCTGGAGTGAGCGCCGCCACACCCTGCGCGCCCGGCCCGCCGCACGACGCACCCGCCGGCGAACGCCGCCGAGAATCTGGCGGAGTGTCCGTCGGCGGGATCTCTTCTTGGTCGGGGGCATGGCAGGGCGGGGGGACGGCTAGGCGGGGCCGGCTTTGTAACCCACCCCGCGGACCGTCACCACAATCTCGGGGTGCTCGGGGTCCTTCTCGATCTTGGCTCTGAGCCGCTGGACGTGTACGTTGACCAGCCGCGTGTCGGCCGCGTGCCGGTAGCCCCACACCTGCTCGAGCAGGACTTCGCGGGTGAACACCTGGCGCGGCTTGCGGGCCAGCGCGACGAGCAGGTCGAACTCGAGGGGCGTGAGGTTGATGGTCTCCTCGCTCCGCTTGACCGAGTGGCCGGCCACGTCGATGGTGATGTCGCCGATCTGGAGGATCTCGGGGGTCGGCTCGTCGGTGCGGCGCAGCCGCGCCCGCACCCTGGCCACCAGCTCCTTCGGCTTGAACGGCTTGACGATGTAGTCGTCGGCGCCGGACTCCAGCCCGAGGACGATGTCGATCGTGTCGCTCTTGGCCGTGAGCATGACGATGGGCACGCCCGACTCAGCCCTGATCCTGCGCGCGACGTCGATGCCGTCGGCTCCCGGCAGCATCAGGTCGAGCAGCACCAGGTCCGGGCGTGTATCCCGGAACGCGTCGAGGGCCTTGTCGCCGTCTGAGACAAATGACGGCTCGAAGCCTTCTCCCCGCAGCACGATCCCCAGCATCTCGGCGAGAGCGGCGTCGTCGTCGACGACCAGCACGCGACCTTTCATGGCCCCTCATTCGTTCTACGCATTGTGGGACATACCCGCACGATCGCTGAAGGTTACCCTTGGTCGGCCCATGAACGTGACATGAGCCCAACAAAAGGCGAATTTTAGGTCCGCCCCCCGCGACCGCAATCTCAGTCTGCGGTAACAGAGCGACTTTCGGCCATCCCCGAGCGCCAACCTTGCCCGGATTCGCCCGGGAATGCGGGCAAGATGAGGTGGCGAATCCTCCCCGTGACACCAATGCCCCGCCCCGCGTGCCAGGATTGGGGATATGTCAGACGGTCACGGTCCCCCGCCCGAGACGCCATCCGGCTGGTCGGCCGAACAGCCCCCGCCCTACAGCGCCCCGCAGGCCTCGCCGTGGACCGCGCCAGGCTCGCCGCAACAGGCCCCCTACGGGCAGGCGCCTCAGCAACCCCCGCAACAACAGTCGTATGCGCCCGGGCCGCAAACACCCTATCCGCCCTATTCGCATCCGCCCTATCCGCAACCCCAGCCCGGTTACGGCTACATGCCGCCCCCGCCGCCCGCGTTGCGGCCGGGCATCATCCCGCTGCGCCCGCTGGGGCTAGGCGACATACTCGACGGCACGATCAAGCTGATCCGGTCCAACCCGAAGGCGGTGCTCGGGCTGTCGGCCGTCGCCGCCCTGCTCGCCGCCGTGCCCCTGGCCGTCGGCCAGGCGTTCCTGCTCAGCTCCGTGGGCGGCGTGCTCACCGACCCCACGAGCGCGACCGCCGCCGACGACTTCACCACCCTGTACGGCTTCGTCGCCCAATACGGCGGCACCCTGGTGTCGTACGCGGTGCAGTTCGTCGTGGTCACCCTGCTGACCGGGGTGCTGACCCGCATACTCGGCCGGGCCGTCTTCGGCGGCAACATCACCGCCGGCGAGGCCTGGCAGCTCGTCAAGGGCAGGGTCCCCGCGTTGTTCGGGGTGGTGGGGCTGATGGCGGTCATCATGCTGGTGCCCGTGATCGTCTTCGTGTTGCTCATGGTGGCGCTCGCCATGAACGCCTCCGCCGACAGCTTCGGCTGGATGGCCGCGCTGACGATCCTGTTCGTCATCGTGTACGTGGCCTACTACCTGTTCTTCAGGACCCGCTTCGCGTTCGCGTCCCCGGCCGTGGTGCTGGAGGGCAGGGGGCCGATCGACGCCATGCGGCGCTCGTGGCACCTGGTGAGCGGCGACTTCTGGCGGGTGTTCGGCATCATGCTTCTGACGTCGATTCTCGTCGGGCTCGTGGCGTCGATCCTGTCGGTGCCGTTCACGCTGGCAGGCACGATGTTCGGCATGTTCGGGGCGGGCTCGACGGTCACGACCGTCGTGTCGGCCGTGCTGATCGCGGTCGGCGGCACGCTCGGCGCGATGTTCACCTATCCGTTCGAAGCCGGGGTCGCCGGCCTGCTCTACGCCGACCGGCGGATGCGCAGCGAGGCGTTCGACCTCGTGCTGCAGACGGCGGCCATCGAGCAGCAGCGACAGGGCTGGGTGCACGCCTCGGCCGACGAGCTCTGGCACCCGTCCAACTCGGCCAGGTCGTGAGCCCGATAGACAGGGAGGAGGCCGCGCGCCGGGCGGTGCAGGAGCTCCTCAAGCCTGGCTACGAGAAGGAATCGCTGTTCGACGAGCTCTACCGGCGGGTCACGCAGTTCATGGGTGACCTGGTGGACGCGGCCACGGGTGGGGGCACGGCCGGCGGGATGATCGCGTCGGTGGTGATCGTACTGATCCTGCTCGGGGTGATCATGCTGATCTCGTGGCAGCTGCGCAGGACCGTCCGCAGGAGGAGGCTCGTGGTGGGCGGGCTGTTCGGGGAGCGGGCGATGAGCGCGGCCGAGCACCGCCAGGTCGCCGAACGGCTGGCCGCCGAGGGCCACTGGACGGAGGCCATCCAGGAACGCCTCCGGGCCATCGCCCGCGACCTGGAGGAACGCGCGCTGGTCGACGGCATGCCCGGTCGCACGGCCGACGAGCTGGCCGCGGAGGCCGCTGTGGCGCTGCCCGGCTTCGCCGCGGAGCTGGCCGCCGCCGCCCGCTCGTTCGACGACGTGACGTACGGCGGTGTGCCCGGCACCCGGGACGCCTACGAGACGATGAGCCGCCTCGACGAGCGACTCCGCCAGGCCAGACCGATCCCTGTGGGCGCCGGGGTCGCGCCGGGCGGTGGGGTGTCATGAGCGTGGTCGCGCCGCCCGCCGAGGTGGCCGGATCCTCCTCGACGTCCCCCACCGCGCGCTCCACCTGGCGGTCCGGGCGGATGATCGTGCTGCTCGGCCTGGTCATCGTGCTCGCCGCGATCATCGGGGTGCTGATCGGCCCGCAACGAGGCCCGTCACGCCCGCTCGACCCCCAGGACTCCTCCCTGGCGGGCTCCAAGGCGCTGGCCGAGCTGCTGCGCGCCCGCGGCGTCACGGTGGACCGGGTCGACTCCGTCCAGGCCGCCGCCGACAAGGCCGCGACCGGCAACCGGTTACTGCTGATCACGGACACGACGTACTTCGACGAGTCCCGCCTGTCCATGATCCCCGGCGACCGACTGATCATCGGCGACGTGTACGGCTTGGAACTGCTGGCCCCCGGCGTGCGCCTGGTTCCCGGCGCGGCGCCGCGCACCCGCTCGCGTGAGCCCGAGTGCGCGCTGCCCGCCGCCACGGCCGCTGGCAGCGCGTACATGGGCGGTGCCGCCTTCCGCGGCCCGCGGGGCACCACCGGCTGCTACCCGGCTGGCGGCGGGCACGCGCTGGTCAGCTTCCCCAACTGGGGTGGCATCACCACAGTCGTCGGCGACGGGGGCTTCCTGACCAACCAGCGCCTGGCCGAGGACGGCAACGCGGCGCTGGCGCTCAACCTGATCGGCACCGGCAGGCCCGTGACCTGGCTGGTGCGCCCCGAGACCCCGCCCGCCGGCGACCTGGCGGGCGAGCGCGGCCTGTCGATGTACGACCTGATGCCCGAGGGCATCCGCTGGGCCGTCTACATGTCGATCATCGCTCTGGCCCTCACCGCGTACTGGCGGGGCAGGCGGCTGGGTCCTGTGGTGACGGAGAAGCTGCCCGTCATCGTGCGGGCGGCCGAGACGGTCGAGGGGCGCGGCCGGCTCTACCGCGCCAGGCGCGCCAGGCAGCGGGCCGCCGACTCGCTGCGCGCGGGCACGATCGACCGGCTCACGCCCAGGCTGGGCCTCGGCTCCGGCGCGGGGGCGCAGGAGGTCGTCGCGGCGCTCGCCGCCCGTACGGGGCAGGACCCGCACCAGGTCGGCGCGGCACTGTACGGGCCGCCGCCGGCGGACGACGCCGGGCTCGTCGGGTTGGCCGGATACTTGGACTTCATCGAAAGGCAGGTCAGTGAACTCTGAGGAGACGTACCGCGTGACGGGCTCGGCCGACTCGGCCAGAGACGCGCTGAGCGCGCTGCGCGCCGAGGTGTCCAAGGCCGTGGTCGGCCAGGACGCGGTGGTGACGGGGCTGGTCATCGCGCTGCTGTGCAGGGGGCACGTGCTGCTCGAAGGCGTGCCGGGCGTGGCCAAGACGTTGATGGTGCGCACGCTGGCGGCGGCCCTGTCCATGGACTTCAAGCGGGTGCAGTTCACGCCGGACCTGATGCCGGGTGACGTGACCGGGTCGTTGATCTATGACGCGAAGACCGCGGAGTTCGAATTCCGCGAAGGGCCGGTCTTCACGAACCTGCTGCTCGCCGACGAGATCAACCGCACGCCGCCGAAGACGCAGGCGGCGCTGCTGGAGGCGATGGAGGAGCGGCAGGTCAGCGTGGAGGGCTCGGCCCGGCCGCTGCCGGACCCGTTCGTGGTGTGCGCGACCCAGAACCCCGTCGAGTACGAGGGCACGTACCAGCTTCCCGAGGCGCAACTCGACCGGTTCCTGGTCAAGCTGACCGTGCCGCTGCCGCCGCGCGAGCAGGAGATCTCGGTGCTCGACCGGCACGCCCGGGGCTTCGACCCGCGCGACCTGTCGGAGATCAAGGCCGTCGCCTCGGCGGACGACCTGGCGGCCGGCCGCGAGGCGGTGGCGCAGGTGCACGTGGCGCCAGAGGTGCTCGGCTACATCGTGGACGTGGCCCGCGCCACCAGGAACTCGCCATCGTTGCAGCTCGGCGTGTCACCCCGTGGGGCGACGGCGTTGCTGGCGGCCGCGCGGGCGTGGGCGTGGTTGTCCGGGCGGCACTACGTCACGCCGGACGACGTGAAGGCGCTGGCCAGGCCCGCGATGCGGCATCGGATCCAGCTCAGGCCCGAGGCCGAGCTGGAGGGGGCGACCGCCGACGGCCTGCTCGACGGCATCCTGGCCTCGGTCCCGGTCCCGCGCTGATGGCTCTCACCGGACTCGTGGTGGTGCGCTGATGGCTCTCACCGGACGCGCCGGGCTGGTCGCGGCGATCGGGGTCGTGGTGGTGCTGTTCGCGCCGCAGCCCGGGGCCGCGCTGGCCGGGGTCTGCCTGCTGCTGGCCGCCGCGATCATCGTGGATCTGGTGTTCGCGGGAGCCGTGCGCCCGCTCAGGTTCCACCGCTCCGGCGACACGCTGATCCGCCTGGGCCAGCGCGCCACCGTCGAGCTGATCGTCGAGAACCCGGGCGGCAGGCGCGTACGCGGCAGCCTCAGGGACGTCTGGCAACCCTCCGCCGGAGCCACCCCGCGCATCGCCGGCCTGGACGTGCCCAGGGGCGAGCGCCGCAGGATCATCATCACGCTCGACCCGACCAGGCGCGGCGATCGGTCGTCCGCGGCGGTCACGGTCCGCTCGGTCGGCCCGCTCGGCCTGGCCGCGCGCCAGGGCAACCACCGGGCGCCCTGGTCGGTACGCGTGTTGCCGCCGTTCCTGTCACGCAAGCACCTGCCGTCCAGGCTGGCCAGGCTGCGCGAGCTCGACGGGCAACATCCGGCGCTGGTGCGCGGGCAGGGCACCGAGTTCGACTCGCTGCGGGAATACGTGGTGGGCGACGACGTGCGGTCCATCGACTGGCGGGCCACCGCGCGCCGGCACGACGTGGTCGTACGCACCTGGCGGCCGGAACGCGACCGCCGCGTGCTGATCGTGCTCGACACCGGCCGCACCTCGGCGGGACGGGTGGGCGACGCGCCGATCCCCATGGCCGGGGCGGTGCCTGGTGGCGGAGGGCTCCTCGTCAGACCGGATCCGCGGCCCGCGCCCGGCTGGCCGCGGCTGGACTGGTCGATGGACGCGGCGCTGCTGCTGGCCGCGCTCGCCGCCAGGGCCGGTGACCAGGTGGACTTCCTGGCCTACGACCGGGCCGTACGCGCCTGGGTGGGCGGGGCGTCCCGGACCGAGTTGTTGTCGTCGCTGGTCAACGTGATGGCGCCGATCGAGGCCGAGCTGATCGAGGCCGACTCGCAGGGCATGGTGGCGGCCATCCTGTCGCGGGCCAAGCGGCGCTGCCTGGTCGTGCTGCTCACCGACCTGAACTCGGCGGCGCTGGACGAAGGGCTCATGCCGGTGCTGCCCCAGCTCTCCGCGCGCCACCTGGTGCTGGTGGCAGGGGTGTCCGATCCGCGGGTGGCGGCCATGGCCGGACGGCGAGGGTCGGCGGAGGAGGTCTATGACGCGGCGGCGGCCGAGCACGCCCAGCTCGGGCGCAGGCTCATCACCGCCAGGCTGCGGCGGCACGGGGTGGAGGTCGTGGACGCGCCCCCGGAGGACATCGCGCCCGCGCTGGCGGACGCGTACCTGGCGCTGAAGGCCGCGGGACGGCTCTGAGCGAGCCGGCTGCGGTTCAGACCGTGGGGGCGACGTCTGGGGCGCGTTCGAGGTCGCCGGTCTCGTGCCGGCTGAGGGCACGGCGGCCGAAGACGATCACATACGCCAGGAAGGTCACCTCGGCGAGCACGCCGATGCCCACGCGTGCCCACGTGGGCAGCCCCGACGGGGTCACGAACGCCTCGATCAGCCCCGACACGAACAGCACCACGACCAGCCCCAGCGCCACGCTCATCACTGCCCTGCCCTGCTCGGCCAGCGCCTCGACCCGCCTGCGCGGCCCGGGGTCGATGACCGTCCAGCCCAAGCGCATGCCCACGGCCGCCGCCAGGAACACTCCAGTCAGTTCGAGCAGCCCGTGCGGCAGGATCAGGCCGAAGAAGATGTCCAGTTTGTCCCTGGAGGCCATCAGACCGCCGGAGACGGCCACGTTCTCGGCATTCGCGTAGAGCGCATAGGGGATCGGGATGCCCAAGAGGACCGAGTAGACGATCATCAGTGCGGAGACCCACGCGTTGTTCACCCATACGCTGCTCGCGAAGGAGGCGGCCGGGTTCTCGGAGTAGTAGTTGGCGAAGTCCTCGTTGACGAGCCGGCTGATCTCGTCAGGAGAGGCGATCGACGCCTGGACCTCGGGATTGCCCGCCACCCACGCGCCCATCACCCAAGCGACCACCATGAACGCCGCCGCACTCGCCAGCCACCACCACCGCGCCCGGTAGGCCACCACGGGGAACGACACCGTGAAGAACCTCACCAGCTCCCGCCAGGCCGGCGCGTGCGCGCCGGTCACCGCCGACCTGCCCCTGGCCACCAGCGCGGACAGCCGCCCGGTCAGCATCGGGTCCCTGGAGGAAGAACGGACGATGGACAGATGCGTCGACACCCGCTGGTAGAGGTCCACCAGCTCGTCCACCTCGGCGCCGGTCAGCGACGAGCGGTTCTTGACGAGGTGGTCGAGCCTGTCCCATACGGGGCGGTGTGCTGTGACGAACGCATCGATGTCCACCTGAACATTGTGGCCGCTCGATCAGTGGCACATAGCCGTTAGGCTCCACATATGTCGGAGGTTGTGACCGGTGACGCCGTCGTCGTCGAAGTGCGGGTGGCCCAGATGCCCTCCCGCGCGCTGGCGATCATCATTGACATGGCCGTGCAGCTCACCGTGCTGATCGGCGCCTACGCGATCTTAGGCGCGTTCGCGGTCGTCACGGACCCGGCCATGTTCGCGGCCGTCATGATCGTGCTGCTGGTGCTGGTGATGGTCGGCTACCCCGTGCTCTTCGAGTCCATCAGCAGGGGGCGCAGCCTCGGCAAGCTGGCGCTGGGCCTGCGCGTGGTCAGCGACGACGGCAGCCCCGAGCGCTTCAGGCAGGCGCTGTTCAGGGGGCTGGCCGGGGTGCTGGAGTTCTGGCTGCTCTCCGGGGCGCCCGCGCTGATCGCCTCGCTGGTCTCGCAGCGCGGCAAGCGGCTCGGCGACGTCTTCGCGGGCACCATCGTGATCTCCGACCGGGCACCGCGCGACACGGGGCAGGTCATCGTGATGCCGCCGCCGCTGGCGAGCTGGGCGGCCACGCTGGAGCTCTCCCAGCTCCCCGACGAGGTGGCGCAGGCCGCCAGACAATACCTGTTGCGCTGGCACGACCTGACGCCGCAGGTCCAGCACGAGATGGGGGTGCGCATCGCAACCCAGACGGCGGCATTCGTCTCGCCCGCCGCGCCGGCGGGGGTGCCGCCGCACGCGTTCCTGAGCGCCGTCCTGGCCGAGCGCCGCAGGCGGGAGCAGGCACGTTTCGCGCAACGCGCCGGCACCAACGGCCAGCCGCACTACGGGCCGCCGCAAGGGCCGTACCCGGGCCCATACCCGCAGGCGGGTCCTTACCCTCAGCCGCAGCCCTATCCCCAGGTCGGCGCGCCTTACCAGCCACCGAGCGCGCCCGCGCCGGAGCCGCCGAGGGCGACTCCGGGCGGGTTCGCGCCGCCTCAGTGAGCGGGGTCAGAGCGGGTCAGTGCCCCCAGCTCCGGTAGGACTCCTGCGTCTGCACGTTCAACCGGTCGGTACGAACGTCCTTGGCGCTGTTCGTCAGCGGATCGTTGATCTTGATGATGTCGAGGCCTTCGTTGAAGTCGGCCCCGTAGATGTAGCCGTTGTAGTAGTAGGCGGACCAGATGCCGCCGCCACCGCCGGCCGCGCGGGGACCGCGTTCGAAGTAGCCGATCTCCCTCGGGTGGGCGGCGTCGGTGAAGTCCCAGATCGACAACCCGCCCATGTACCAGGCCTGGACCATGATGTCGCGGCCCTTGACCGGGATCAGCGAGCCGTTGTGCGCCACGCAGTTCTCGCTGTCGGCCTGGAAGCGCGGGATCTTGAAGTAGCTCTTGAACGTGAACTGCCCGTTCGAGACGTCGTAGATCGCGTCCGCGCCGCGGTTGGGCCCGGTGGCCTCGTTGCAGGTTGCCGCGCCGCCACCGCCGAGCTCGTCGGTGAAGACGACCTTCCTGGCGTCGTTGGTGAACGTGGCCGAGTGCCAGAACGCGAAGTTCTGATCCGTGGTCCGGGCGGTGACCTTGGGGTTCAGCCGGTCGGAGATGTCGAACAACACGCCGTCACCCATGCACGCGCCCGCCGCGATGTCCTTCTCGGCGTAGGCGGTGATGTCGTGGCAGCCGCTGGTCGGGATGAGCAGGCCCGGCTGGGTCTCGTTGCCGCCGTCGGGGAAGACGACCGGGGTGGCCGCGACGGCCGCGGCGGTCGGGTTCCTGAGCGGCACCTTGATGATCGAGATCTTGTCGTGCGGCGGCAGGCAGTCCGGGAAGTTGGCCGCCGGCGAGTAGGACGAGACGTAGATGTAGACGTTCTTGGTCAGGTCACGGCCCTTGCCCGGCACCAGGGTCAGGGTGTGGGAGCCGCAGTTGGTCTCGACGGACTTGATGTACTTCGGATTCGCCTTGTCGGAGACGTCGAAGATGCGTACGCCCTCCCAGGACTCCTTGACCGAGGCGGGCTGGGCGGTGCTGGCGCACGAGTCGTTGTTGCGTGAGGAGTCGACGGCGGTGAACAGCAGGTTGCCGTACACGGTCACGTCCATCTGCGAGCCTGGGCAGACGACGGAGCTGACGACCTTGGCCTTCTTGGGGTTCCTGATGTCGTAGATCGAGAAGCCGCCGTAGTTGCCGACGTAGGCGTAGTCGCCCTGGAAGGCGATGTCGGTGTTGATCGTGGCGGCGATCGGGGCGGGCTTCGGGATATTCAGGACGTGGGATACGTTCTGGCTGGTCACGACGGTGTCGGGCGGCGGGATGTCGTTGGCCAGCGCGGGCGTCGCCGTCAGCGCTAACGCGACGGCCGCCCCGGCCATGACGAGGGCACGGCGCGGATTGAACACTCGGGAGCCTCCTTGATCACGTGTGTCCGAATAACGACACAAGTGCCCCAAATCCTGAACCTCAACTTCCTTCCTCACCAGATGTCACGTTGTCAAAAAATTTCATGACTTGATGGCTTGCAAGCTGTTTGCCGCCGACGTACGGTATTTGGCTTTTGACAGCCGAAGGCGGCGAGGACCCGGGGTCCTCGCCGCCTTCGGGTGGATCAGTGCCGCGGGTGGATCAGTGATCGTGGCCGTGGCCGCGCTCGGAGTACGACGGCTGGGTCTGGACGTTCAGCAGGTTCTGCTTGACGCCGTTCGCCTTGTTCGTACGCCAGTCGTTGATCTTCAGCACATCGAGGCCCAGGTTGAAGTCGGAGCCGTAGATGTAGCCGTTGTAGTAGTACGCCGACCAGAAGCCGCCGCTGAGTGCCGGAGCGGTGTTGTCCGGGCCCCGCTCGAAGAAGGCGATCTCCTGCGGGTGCGCCGAGTCGGTGAAGTCGACCACCGAGATGCCGCCCTGGTACCACGCCTGCACCATGATGTCGCGGCCCTTGACCGGGATCAGCGAGCCGTTGTGCGCCACGCAGTTCTCGGTGTCGGCCTGGTAGCGCCCGATCTTGAAGTAGCTCTTGAACTGGAGCTGTCCGTTCACGATGTCGTAGTACGCGTTGGCACCCTTGTTCGGGCCGATGGCCTCGTTGCAGGTGGCCCTGGTGCCGCCGCCGAGCTCGTCGGTGAAGATGACCTTCGTGCCGTCGTTGTTGAAGGTGGCCGAGTGCCAGAAGGCGAAGTTCACCTCGTCGCGGACGGTGGCGGTGACCTTGGGCTGCTCGGGGTTGCGGATGTCGAGCAGGATGCCCTCACCCATGCACGCGCCCGCCGCGATGCCCTTCTCCGGGTAGGCCGTGATGTCGTGGCAACCCGTGGTGGCGGACTTGCCGTTGGGGTAGGACCCCGGCACGCCGGGGAAGCCGCCCTCGGGGAACAGGACCGGCGTCGCGATGACCGAGGCGGCCGTCGGGTTCTTCAGCGGAACCTTGACGATCGAGATCAGGTCGTGCGGCGTCTTGCAGTCCGGGAACGAGTCGTTCGGGCCGTAGGAGGAGATGTAGATGTAGACGTTCTTGCCCCACCTGTCCGGCACCAGGGTGTGCGTGTGGGAGCCGCAGTTCGTCTCGACCGACTTGATGTACGTCGGGTTGGCCTTGTCGGAGACGTCGAAGATGCGGATGCCCTCCCACGACTCCTTGACCGAGGCGGGCTGCGTGGTGCTGCTGCAAGAGTCGTTGTTACGGGAGGAGTCGACGGAGCCGAACAGCAGGTTGCCGTAGACGGACATGTCCATCTGTCCGCCGGGGCAGACCACGGAGCTGACGACCGACGTCTTCTTCGGGTTCTTGATGTTGTAGATCGAGAAGCCGGAGTAGTTGCCGACGTACGCGTAGTCGTCCTGGAAGGCCATGTCCGTGTTGATGTCGGTCAGGGCTTCGGGCTTGGGCACGTTGGTGACGTGCTGGATGTTGGGGCTCATGACGATCGCGCCGGGAGCCGGGATGTCCGCAGCCTGAGCCGACACGGTAGTGCCGGCCATCGCGACGAAAGCCGCGATAAGGATGACCGCTCTGCGGGGGGTGAACACTCGGGAACCTCCGATAAAGGGGGCATAAATCTACGTAATCTTCGCGTCCCCGGGCTCCGAAGGCCAGCGTCCAAACTGTCAATTTTTGTTCCGGTTCGCCCCCTTTCAATCGGTATCCTTATGTCCTAGAGTGCCTTTTCTCAACCGAGTCAGTCAGGGAGGCTGGGTGCGCGGCGCGCTCATCGTCATCGTGGGCACGGTCGTTGCCCTTGCCGGCTGTAGCTCCAGCACCACCCCGCAGGCGCCGCGGGCCGACTCGACCGCGCCCGTGATCGCTCCCGGGCGCCCCGGCGAGCAGGCCAAGACGCTGTCGCCCGCCGAGGCCGCCACCGCCGTGCCCGCGCCGACCGCGAACGCCGCCGACGTCACGTACGTCCAGGACATGATCGTCCATCATCAGCAGGCCCTGGACATGGCGCTCCTGGTGCCGACCAGGGCCGACTCGGCCAAGCTCAAGGGCCTGGCCGACCGGATCAAGGCCGCCCAGGGCCCGGAGATCCAGTACATGACCACCTGGCTACGGGAGCAGGAGCAGAAGGTGCCCGACCACCACGCGGCGCACGACGGGATGCCGGGGATGGCCACGCCCGAGCAGGTGGAGGCGCTGAAGGCGGCCACGGGCAAGGACTTCGACCGGATGTTCCTGCAGCTCATGATCAACCACCATCTGGGCGCGATCAAGATGTCGGAGCAGGTACTGACGAGCGGGTCCCACATCAAGATCGAGGAGCTGGCCAACGAGGTCAGCGTGGAGCAGACGGCGGAGATCCGCCGCATGCAGGAGATGCAGGCGGCCCAGTAGCCGCTGCTGGAAGCCGCTCAGGCCCTCCGACGGGCCGGCTCAAGAAGCCCAGGCCGGTTCAGGAGCCCACTCGCCAGGAGTGCAGGTAGTCCTCCTGCTCGTCGGTGAGCGTGTCGATGCCGATGCCGGTGGCGGCCAGCTTGAGTCTGGCCACCTCGTGGTCGATCTCCGACGGCACATCGTAGACGCCGGGCTCCAGGTTCGCCCGCTCGCCGACCAGCCACGCCACGGCGAGGGCCTGCGCGGAGAACGACATGTCCATGACGGCCGCCGGATGCCCTTCGGCGGCGGTGAGGTTGACCAGCCGCCCCTCGGCGAGCAACAGCAGCCTGCGACCGTCGGGCATGACGTACTCGTCGGTGTTGGGCCGTACGCCCCGGTGCACCTCGTGGGCCAGCTCGTCCAGCGCCCGCACGTCGATCTCCACGTCGAAGTGCCCGGCGTTGGCCAGGATCGCGCCGTCCCGCATCACCGACAGGTGCTCGGCCCTGATCACGTCGCGGTTGCCGGTCACGGTGACGAACAGGTCGCCGAGCAGCGCCGCCTGGGCCATCGGCCGCACCTCGTAGCCCTGCAGGGTCGCGTCGAGCGCCTTCACGGCGTCGATCTCGGTCACGATCACCCGCGCCCCGAACCCCTTGGCCCGCTCGGCCACCCCCCGCCCGCAGAACCCGAACCCGGCCACAACCAGGGTACGGCCCGCCAGCATGGTGTTGGTGGCCCGCATGATCCCGTCGAGCGTGGACTGCCCGGTGCCGTACCGGTTGTCGAACATGCGCTTGGTCCGCGTGTCGTTCACCGCCACGACCGGAAACCGCAGCGCGCCCTCGGCGGCCATCTGCCGCAGCCTGATGATCCCGGTGGTGGTCTCCTCACACCCGCCGGTGACACGTTCGAGCAGGTCAGTACGCTCGGTGTGGAGGATGTTGACGAGATCGCACCCGTCGTCGAGCACGAGATCCGGCTCGAGATCGAGCGCCCGATGGATGTGCCGGTAATAGGTGGCACGATCCACCCCGGCCCGCGCGTGCACGGCCATCCCGTAAGCCCGCAGGGACTCGGCGACGTCGTCCTGGGTGGACAAGGGATTGGAGGCGGCCAGGGCGATCTCGGCGCCGCCCGCCTTCAAAGCACCCATCAGCACGGCGGTCTCAGCGGTGACGTGCAGGCAGGCGGCGATCTTCACCCCGTCGAGCGGCCGTTCGAGGCCGAACCGCTCCCCGATCGCCGTCAACACCGGCATCGAACGAGCGGCCCAGGAGATCTGCCGCTCACCGCTATCACTGAGATCCATGGCCAGCCTTCGAGCGAAGAACGCGGCCAAGCAGGCGCTTCGTCACGGCGCTCAGCCCGTGAGCCTTCACGACCGGCCATGACAGACGGAAACCGGCGTCGGCGCGTGCGGGCAACTTGGCCTGCGTACAAGGTGGGTGTGTTGAGCGCTCTGAAAGAGCGCGCCTGTGACGGAAAGCTTACGTCGGCGAGAACGATACGGCTCCGGGAGGCGAGAACCCCCCTCCCGGAGCAGCAACGATCACATCTAGTACCGGTAGTGGTCGGACTTGTAGGGGCCTTCGACGTGGACGCCGATGTAGGCGGCCTGTTCCTTGCTGAGCTCGGTGAGCTTGACGCCCAGGGCGTCCAGGTGCAGGCGGGCGACCTTCTCGTCCAGGTGCTTGGGCAGGGTGTAGACGCCGATCGGGTATTCCGACGTCTTCGCGAACAGCTCGATCTGCGCGATCACCTGGTTGGTGAACGAGTTGGACATGACGAAGCTCGGGTGGCCGGTCGCGCAGCCGAGGTTCATCAGCCGGCCCTCGGCCAGCACGATGATCGAGTGCCCGTCCTCGAAGACCCACTCGTCGACCTGCGGCTTGATGTTGTTCTTGACGATGCCGGGCAGCTTGGCCAGGCCCGCCATGTCGATCTCGTTGTCGAAGTGGCCGATGTTCGAGACGATCGCCTGGTGCTTCATCTTCGCCATGTGCGCGGCGGTGATGATGTTGAAGTTGCCGGTGGCGGAGACGAAGATGTCCGCGATGCCGACGATCTCGTCCAGCGTGGTCACCTGGAAGCCGTCCATGGCCGCCTGGAGCGCGCAGATCGGGTCGATCTCGGTCACGATGACGCGGGCGCCCTGGCCGCGCAGCGCGTCGGCGCAGCCCTTGCCGACGTCTCCGTAACCGCAGACCACGGCCACCTTGCCGCCGATCAGCACGTCGGTGGCGCGGTTGAGGCCGTCGATGACGGAGTGGCGGCAGCCGTACTTGTTGTCGAACTTGGACTTGGTGACCGAGTCGTTGACGTTGATGGCCGGGAAGAGGAGCTGGCCGTCCTTGTGCATCTCGTAGAGGCGGTGCACGCCGGTGGTCGTCTCCTCGGTGACGCCCTTGATACTCTCGGCGATCGTGGTCCAGCGCTTGTCGTCGCCGACCGTGCGAGTGAGCAGGTCGATGATGACGTGCCACTCCTCCGGGTCGTCGGCGGTGGCGGCGGGCACCGCGCCGGCCTTCTCATATTCGGCGCCCTTGTGCACGAGGAGCGTGGCGTCGCCGCCGTCGTCCAGGATCATGTTGGGCGCGTCGCCGTTCGGCCAGGTGAGGGCCTGCTCGGTGCACCACCAGTACTCCTCCAGCGTCTCGCCCTTCCAGGCGAACACCGGCACGCCCTGCGGGTCGTCGACGGTGCCGTTGGGGCCGACGACCACCGCGGCGGCGGCGTGGTCCTGCGTGGAGAAGATGTTGCAGCTGACCCAGCGGACCTCGGCGCCGAGCGCCACGAGCGTCTCGATGAGGACGGCGGTCTGGATCGTCATGTGCAGGGAGCCCATGATCTTCGCGCCGGACAAAGGTCGCGTATCCGAGTATTCGCGGCGGACCGCCATGAGGCCGGGCATCTCGTGCTCGGCGAGCCGGATCTCCTTGCGGCCGAAGTCGGCAAGTGAAAGGTCTGCGACCTTGAAGTCCATCGGTTTTCCCCTCGCGTCACGGATGTCGTCGCGAACGAGTGTAGGTGGCTCTCGGGCGGGGGCGCACCACGACAACGTTGAAACTGACGTAAGAATGTAAGAATGCGCATCACGGAAGCAGCCAAGCGGCTCGGCATGTCCCCTCGAATGCTCCGATACCGGGAGGCACTCGGCCTGCTGCCGCCGGTACGGGAGCAGGGAGCGCACCGGCGGTTCGGGCCCGACGAGCTGGCCGCCGTGGCGCAGGGGGTGGAGCTGGAGAAGCGGTTCGACGTGTCGCCGGCCGAGCTGGCGTTCGCGTTGCGGGTGCTGAGCGAGCCCGGGGTGGCGGCGGCCGTACGCGATCTCGGGGTGCGGATCGGGCGCATCCAGGTGCCGCGCAGGGCCCTGGACTTCGAGAAGGAGAAGGCCCTGCGGCTGCTACGCCCGTCCGGCAGGTGAGCTATCCGGCTGTGGTGCTGCGGGACCTGTCGAGGTCCGGCTCCAGGTAGATGACCCGGGCGATCGGCACGGCCTCGCGGATGCGCCGCTCGGCCTCGTCGATGCCCCGGGCCACTTCGCCGGCCGAGTCGTCGTGCGAGACCGCGATCTTGGCCCCCACCAGCAGCTCCTCCGGCCCGAGGTGCAGCGTGCGCATGTGGATGATCCTGGCCACCTCGGGCGCGCTCTCCAGCGCGACCCGGATCCGCTCCTCCATCTCGGACGTGGCGCCCTCACCGACCAGCAGCGACTTGGTCTCCATGGCCAGCACGATCGCGATCACGGCCAGCAGCACGCCGATCATCAGGGTGCCGATGCCGTCCCAGACGCCGTCGCCGGTGATGACCGCCATCGTCACGCCGAACAACGCGAAGATCAGGCCGAATAGCGCGCCCAGGTCCTCCAGCAGGATGACCGGCAACTCGGGCGACTTGGACCGGCGGATGAAGGAGACCCACGACTGGTTGCCGCGTACGGCGTTCGACTCCCTGATCGCCGTACGGAACGAGAACCCCTCGGCGATGATCGCGAAGATCAGCACCGCGAAGGCCCAGATGGGCGACTCCACCGGGTGCGGGTCGGAGAGCTTGTGCACACCCTCGTAGATCGAGAACGCCGCGCCGATCGTGAACAGCACCACGGCCACCACGAAGGCGTAGAAGTAACGTTCGCGGCCGTAGCCGAAGGGATGTTCCTTGGTGCTGGCCCGCGCCGCCCGCTTGCCACCGACCAGCAGCAGCACCTGGTTGCCCGAGTCGGCGACCGAGTGGATGCCCTCCGCGAGCATCGACGAGGACCCGGTGAAGGTCGCGGCCACGAACTTGGCGACGGCGATCGCCAGGTTCGCGGTCAACGCCGCAATGATTGCTTTCGTACCGCCACTCGCGCTCACCGGTTTACTCCACTCATAAGATCACCTACATAGGGCCTGAAAAGGGATCCTATTGCGTAATCCTGGCCTTCAGCTCAGTGATCGCGGACACAGGCGTCGGGTCGATGGCGTATCCAAGCGCCAGGTACGTGCTCGCGTAGTCGCCCAGCCCGATCAGCGTGGCCATCCGCTCCAGCGGGTGCACGCCTTCGGCCGTGAGCTCGGTCACCGCCACGTCGCGCTCGCGCGCCAGCCGCAGTGACGCCTCGCGCCGCCGCGTCACCTGGGGATGTTCTTCCACGTCGCGCAGCACGACCAGCCTGATCGCCGGGCCCGCCGAGTCGGCGAAGATGTCCCGCTCGGCCAGCGGCCCCTCGAAGGTGGCCACCTGGTTGTGGTCGGCCTCGGGCAGCTCGCCGTAGATAGCCGGATATTTCGCGTTGGTGTTGAGCTGGCAGGCCAGCCGGTACGCCGCGACGGCCGCCACCGGAGACGAGCCCCAGATCATCGGCACGCTCTCGGCCAGGTCCATGGCCAGCGACTTGCCGGGGTTGATGAACGACTCGCTGGCCGGCCGGCACCGGTGCGCCATGTCCTCCAGCGACTTGGCCACCCGCTCGAACAGGTCCGCGTCCGCCGGCAGGAGCCGCAACGCGGCGCCGGCCACGATCAGGGGGATCGTCAGCAGCCAGATGTTGGCCCTGGACTGGCCGCTGACGGGCACCGGCACGTAGATCGCCGACGCCTGGGTGGCGATGGCCTCCAGCTGGGAGCCCGGGGCGCCCACGCCGAGCAGCGTGCAGCCGCGCCGCACGGCCTGCGTGGCGACGGACACCGTCTCCTCGGTTTCGCCGGAGCCGGAGACGGCGATGACCAGGTCGGTGGCGCCTATCCAGCCGGGGAGCTGGTAGGAGCGCAGGGGCACGATCGGCAGCGGCGCGCCGTTGCCGACGACCGCCGTGAGGATGTCGCCCGCGATGCCCGAGCCGCCCATGCCCGCGACCACGATGGCGCGCGGGCGCCCCTGGCTCGCCAGGCGGTCGACATGGGCCTCGACGGCGGTGCGGTAGCCGGTGCGTACGTGAGCGGCGGAGGCCGCGACCGCGAGCAGCATGCCGCTCGGATCACCCTCGGTGAGGTACCGCTGATCGTCGAGCCGCCCCGGCTCCCAGGTCACGGCTTCCTGGCCTCGTCGACGAGCAGGACGGGGATGTCATCCCGGACCGGGTAGATCAGGCCACAACCCGTGCAGACCAGCTCCTCGGCCTCGGTCTCCGCGCGCAGGGGCGCCTTGCACGCCGGGCAGGCCAGGATCTCCAGCAGCCAGTCGTCGATCTTCACTCTGCCACCTTTCCCACAATGGCGAGGACCTCGTCCTTGATCGCCGTCATCTTGCCGTCGTCGGCCGCCTCGGCGTTGAGCCTGAGCAGCGGCTCGGTGTTGGAGGCCCGCAGGTTGAACCACCAGTCGGACCCGGTCACGGTCAGCCCGTCGAGCTCGTCGAAGTCACCGCGACCGGCGAACGCCTCTCGCACCCGCCGCAACGCCTCGCCCTGGTCGGCGACGGCGCTGTTGACCTCACCCGAGGCGTGGTAACGCGAGTAGACCCCGACCACCTCGGACAACGGCCGCTGCTGCTCCCCCAGCGCGGCCAGCACATGCATGGCGGCCAGCATCCCGGAGTCCGCGAACCAGAAGTCGCGGAAGTAGTAGTGAGCCGAGTGCTCGCCACCGAAGACCGCGCCCGTGCGGGCCATCTCGGCCTTGATGAACGAATGCCCGACGCGGGTGCGCACCGGAACGCCGCCGTGCTCGCGGACGATCTCGGGCACGCCGAGGGACGTGATCAGATTGTGAATGATCGTCGCGCCCGGATATTTGGCCAGCTCGCGCGCCGCGACCAGCGCCGTGATGGCCGACGGCGAGACGGACTGCCCGCGCTCGTCGATCACCCAGCACCGATCGGCGTCACCGTCGAACGCCAGCCCGATGTCGGCGCGGCTCTCGACCACGGCCCGCTGCAGATCGACGAGATTCCCCGGCTCCAGCGGATTGGCCTCGTGGTTGGGGAAGTCGCCGTCCAGCTCGAAGTAGAGCGGCGTCAACTCGATCGGCAACCCCTCGAACACGGCGGGAACGGTGTGCCCGCCCATGCCGTTGCCCGCGTCCACGACGACCTTGAGCGGCCTGATGCCCTGGAGATCGACGAGCGTGCGCAGGTAGTGGGCGTACCCCGACAGCAGATCCTTCTCGATCATGGAACCGGTGGGCGTGGCGGTGATCCCGACCAGCTCGGCGGCCCTGTCACGGATCTCCGTCAGCCCCGTGTCACCACCGATCGGCACCGCGCCGGAGCGGCACATCTTCATCCCGTTGTAGCGGGCGGGGTTGTGGCTGGCGGTGAACATCACGCCGGGCAACCCAAGGCTCCCGCTCGCGTAGTAGAGCAGGTCGGTGGAGCCAAGCCCAGCGTGTACGACGTCGGCGCGGCGCGAACGGGCACCTCTGATGAAGGCCTCGGCCAGCGGCACGGACGACTCGCGCATGTCGTGCGCGACCACGAGCGACTCGGCCCCGGTCACTTCCACGAAGGCCGCCCCCACGGCCTCGGCGGTCGGCTCGTCGAACTCGTCGGGCACCACCCCGCGAACGTCGTACGCTTTGAAGATCTTGGCGAGGTCGCCCACTCTCCAGCTCCGCCCTTAGGTCGTTTCCTCCGTGTAAAACGAGCCTACCGGTCGCGATGCTGCTGAGCCGACCTCAGAACGCGCAGGTGCCCACGGCGCCCGACCTCGACCCCTTGACCGACCGGCTCGCCACCACCGGACGGAGTGGGCCGCGCGGCCTCCCTGACCGCGTTGGCCAGCGCCTCGAGATCGTCGGAACTGGGCGAGCCACCGTCCGTCGGCAGCCGAACCACCTCCCAGCCGCGGGGAGCGGTCAACCGCTCGGCGTGTTCGGCGCACAGGTCATAGCAATGTGGCTCCGCGTACGTCGCCAGGGGGCCGAGGACAGCGGTCGAGTCGGCGTATACGTACGTGAGCGTGAAGACGGCAGGCTGGCTGCAGGCGGTGCGGGAACAGCGGCGGACGGGGCTCACGGAGGGACCGTATCTGGTAAGTCTGCCAGGCGCCACTACCTGAGCGCTCTTAACGAGCGTGTCGCCACAATTCGGACACCTGTCGCAGCCTTTCCACCAACATGCCCCGATGCCACCACCCTCCAGCCCGCCACCCGCCCGGGCTGCGGACCTCGCCGAACGCCCGGGCACCCCTGCCTTTACCGCTCACACCACCCCTTCAAACCCACGACCTCTACCACTCGCACCGCCCCCTGAAACCCATGGCCTTCACCGCTCGCGCCACCCCTTGAAACCCATGCCGCCGCTCCTCAGAACCGATGCCCCCGCCCCTTACACTTGCTGTCGTGACTCCGAAGCGCGGTCCCAGACGGCGCGATCGCCACGGTCGCGGCCTCCGCGGCCCACTCGCCCCCTCCCACGTCCCCATGGCCAAGTCCCGCAGCGAGCGCTTCGACGACCTCGTACTGGACGCGGTCGACCGACTCCGGCCACGGTGGGAGCAGCAGCTGTCGGCGGTGGAGTTCGCGGTGGAGGAGGTACCACCGCTGAGCGAGCTGGGCGACGGGCCGAGCCTGAGCTCGGACCCGATCCCCTTCGGCCGCGCGGACGCCGCCACCAGCCAGACCCCCGCCTCGGTAGTCGTCTACAGACGCCCACTGGAAGCCAGAGCAAGGGACCGGGACACGCTGGGCGCCATGGTCCACGACACGGTGGTGGAACAGGTGGCAACCCTCCTGGGCCTCTCCCCGGAAACCGTCGACCCAGGCTACGAAGACCGCGGATAAAGGAGGGCTCCAGCCGGCGGGGGTGGCGGTGTTCAGGAAATCACCCGCTTCCGCCGCCGCCGGAGACTCGCTATTTCCCGAACGCCGGAGCCGATTCCCGGCGAACCGCAGCTCTCGGTGTCGTACATGAGCGCGCTGGACATCAACGCCATCCCCGTGATGGCTCGGAGTTAATCGGTGGTGGCTGCCAAGCGCTTCTGGGCACAGTGGGTCTGTGCCAGAGAACAACTTCGATGAACGAACAGCAGAGACGTATGAGGCCAAATGGCCGGAACTGTTCGATCCCGCGGTCGTCGACCCGGCGGTGCGCTTCCTCGCCGACCTGGCAGGCTCAGGCGACGCTCTCGAACTCGGCATCGGTACCGGCCGCATCGCCTTGCCGCTCAGCCGGCGGGGCGTTCACGTGCACGGAATCGAACTGTCGCCGGCCATGGTGAGGCAACTGCAGGCCAAGCCGGGCGCGGAGCACATCGGCGTGACCATCGGCGACTTCGCGATCACCAGGGTAGGCGGCCCCTTCAAACTCGCCTACCTGGTACGAAACACGATCACCAACCTGACGACGCAGGATGAACAGGTTGAGTGCTTCCGCAACGTGGCGGCGCAGCTCGAACCAGGTGGCTACTTCGTGATCGAGGTGTACGTCCCGGAGCTGCGGCGCCTCCCGCCCGGCCAGACCATCCACCCGTTCACGGTGACTCCGGCGCATCTCGGTTTCGAGGAGTACGACGACCTCGCGTCGCAGATCGCGTTCTCCCATCACTACTGGGTAGTGGACGGGCAACTTGAGACCCGCTCGTCGCCACACCGCTACGTATGGCCGTCCGAGCTGGACCTGATGGCGCGACTCGCCGACATGACCTTGCGCGAACGCTGGGCCGACTGGAACCGTGAGCCTTTCACCAGCGACAGCAGGAGCCACGTCTCGGTCTGGCAGAAGACCTGATGCTCCCTCCCGTACCCAAGCTCGACGTCCACCAGTGCCTGCGTGAGCTGCCCGTACCTCTCGTTTACGAGGGGCCTTGCCCTGGTGGTCAGGTCGGTGCCGCGTACGTACGCTGGCCCGACGGCCACCGATCGGTCCTGACCAGCGGCCCCGATGTGAGTCACCTGCTGTCGGTGGCGCGGGCAGCGGGCATCCCAGCGCCGAAGTACGAGCTGGTTCAGTCCCGCGTGATCGTCCAGGAACTGCTTCCTGGCACCACCCCACGCATCCCCACGGCGACGACCGTACAGCGCATGATCGAGATCAACCAGCGATGCCGCGGCCTGCTCGCAGGGCGTCCCGACCTCCCGGCGCTTCGGCTCTACCTGCGTGCGGACGGACCGGGCTTCTGCCTGCACGGATCGCTCCGCGAATACGACAGCCGGACCCGCTACCTGCTCGATCAGGTGGAGGAAATCGGCCAGGCATTCCCGGACACCCTTGAGGGCGACGATCTGGTCCACACCGACTTCCACCCGGAGAACGTGCTGGTGGACGCGACTGGAACGGTCACCGGCGTGATCGACTGGGACGGCGCCACCCGCGGAAACGCCGACTTCGACCTGTTCACCCTCCGCTTCGACCTGGCCCACCGCGCCCCTGAACTGCACGTGGACGTCCCCGGCACAGTGGCCCTGGTCTCCTGGGCGCACATGAGCCTGCGCATGGTGGACTGGGCCATCCGTCACTTCACCGCTTCGGACGTCACCGTCTGGCTCGACATAGCCCACACCCTCAGACCCCGTTGACATCCAGCGTCCCACGTCATACTTCGGCCACCTTAATGTAATGATCGCCGCATCACACATGGGGCGTCATCCATGGGCCCTGCGCACCCGGATCCTCCGGTGCATCCTGGAACCCTCCCCAAGTCCCCTTAGGGCAATACCACGCGTTGAGAGTCGTTCAGGGCCGGGAGCATCGTCCACATCCTGGCCGGGGCCAACGGCTGGGCCGTGATCAGGAGACCCGTCTTCAGGCGTTCCTCCACCACCCGGCCCCCATAAACCTCGCCCGAGACAGGCGTGACCACCACCGCGAAATCGCCCTTCGCCTTGAGCTTCACGTTCCTGGTACGGCCCGCGGGCACCTCGACCTCAAACGGCCGCTCCCCGGGCACCACCTGGACCCGCACCTTCCCCGGCCCCCCGAGCGCCGTGAGCACCAACCGTGAGCCCGTGCCGTTGCGGGCCACCGCGCTGCCCAAGGCCAGCGACGAAGTCCCCGCCGTGAACGCCACGTCCGCCCTCTGTCCCGTGCCCGTGATGACGACCCCGGCCACGACAGGGACCGAGGATGTGAGCACCAGGGCGGCGGAGGAGGCGCCCACGCCCGTGGTGACGTCCAGCGAGACCACGCTGCCCGCCGGCACGTCCAACGACTCGCGGCCCTTCATCGCGTACTCCGCGTCCTCGCTCACCGCCTTGACCTGCACCACGGCATCGGTCTCGCCGGGCGCGGCGACCAGCAGTTCGCGGCCGCCACCGCCCCCGGGGATCCCGGGTACGACGACGCGGGTCGCGGGCGGGGCGGCGGCGGGGAGCCAGTCGACGCCCCCGCCGTCCAGCGTGGTCCTGGCGGCGACGGCGACGCGGCCGAAGACGGTGGTGACGCTCAAGGCCATCACGTCGGCGGAGGGCGCGAGGGTCTTGAGATCGATCTCCCTGTGCTCGCCGGGCGCGATCTCCAGCCCGATCCCCTTGTCGCCCGAGACCGCGCCTTCCGCCGCGAAGACGACCACGTCGGCCTGAGCCGGGGCCTTGTCCGCGTTCGTGAGGTGCAGGCGCACGTCGGCGTTCGCCGGTCCTGGGCCCACCAGCCAGGTCTCGGGGGCGGGCTCGGTGCAGCGGACTCCGGCCAGGCCGCGCCCGCCGCCCTGCGTGACCCGGGTGAGGTAGCCGGCCTCCAGGCCGCCGGGGCCGTTCGTCAGGTACGGCTTGGCGTCCATCGCCTCGTGGGTCAGCGTGCCGGGCAAGTAGACGCCCACCTTCTCCCCCTTCGTACCGGGGCAGACCGCGGTGACCGACTCGACGGCCACCTTCCTGGGTCCCACCGAAGGGCGAGGCGAGGGGGCCGGTCTGGTGACGTACGCGACGCCGTACATGGCCGTCAGAGCGACGATGACCAGCACGAGCAGGCCGAACCTGTTCTCCACGAACGCCTTCATCACGCACCCGCCAGCGCCACGGCCGGCGTCTCAAGAGCCTCCGGCGAGCGTCGGCCCGGCGCGGCCAGCAGGGCCGCCACCAGCACCAGCACCCCCTGTGCCCAGAGCCACGGCGTGTGCAGGATGCTGACCGGCTGGGCGGGGACGCGCGTGACCGGCTCGGCCAGGCCCCACAGCCCGCCCGCCTCCGACAGGCTCAGCCGCTGCAACGACGGCTGGGAGTCGAGCGTCTTGGCCAGTTCGGCGGGGACGGGCGGCGCCACGGCCACCATCGCGATCCCGTTCTGTGCCAGCGTGGCCGCGTCGCCGCCGCGCCCGCCGATGAGCCCCTGCGCCGCCGTCCCGACCCGGGCGCGGGCCTCGGACGCGACGGGCAGCTCCGACTCCCCCAGCAGCGGGGTACGGCCGTGCAGCACGGTGAAGGACGACCCCTTGACCACCAGCGTGCGTTCACCATGCGTGGAACGCAACGCGGCGAGCACGGTGAGTACCTCGGGTGCGTCGCCCACGAGCGGACCGCGCACCCCGTTGACCATCCAGTAGCCCGCGGCCAGCAGCGGCGTGCTGAACGCCACCGCCACCACCACCGTGGCCCCCACCCGCAGCAGCCCGCCCCCGGCGCGCAGCTCGGCGAGCCGGTGCGCGGTCAGGCCCACCAGCACCAGGAGCCCGGTGCCCGCGAACGCCAGCGGCACCCCCGGCCAGGCCCGCGCCCCCTCGACGGTGATGCGGCTGACCAGGATCGCCGCCAGCACCCCGTACAGGGCGATGCCCCAGCCGATGGCGACGATCATCCGCTGGCGGCGCATGAGGAGCGCGGCCAGCGCCGCCGTCACCAGGCCCGCGGTCACCCAGAACGGCAGCAGCCCGGGACCTCCGGGACTGAGCGCCAGCAGCGACTCGGGGGCCAGACCGGCATCGACCAGGGCCGGATCGTGCAGGCCCGCTTCGAGCAGGATCTTGCCCGGGTCCGCGGCCAGCCCCGCCAGCCAGGGGAACAGCAGCGCCACCGGCACCACCAGCGCGATCGCCATGGACGTCACCGCGCCCCGCCGTACACCGCCGAACGCGACCGCCGCGAGCACCCCCAGCACGGCGAAGAGCGGATACACCAGCGGCACGAACGCCGTCCCCACCGCGAGCAGCAACCCCAGGCTCCAGCCCGCGCGCCGGGCGCGGCGGCGTTCCGCGGACAGCAGAGTGGTGACGAGGGAGGCGTAGAGGGGCAACAGCACGAACACCACCGCCGTGCCCAGCCGCCCCGCCGCGATCGCCCCGGTCGCGACGGGCAGCAGCGCGTACGTCCCCGCCGCCCACGCCCGCGCCGGCACCGCCGGGATGAGGTGCCTGGTGGCCAGGTACGCCGTCGCGCCCGCCATCGGCACCGAGCCGAGCAGCAGCACCGAGACCGCCAGCCACGTCTTGCCGAACGCCAGCGTGGACAGGGCGGCGAGCACGGCGACGTACGGCGGCGCCCAGGCGGTCGAGCCGAGCCCGATGTCGTGGAAGCCCTCGGTGTAGAAGGCCCAGAGGTCGCTCGCGCCGCCCGTGACGGGGACGAGTGCGCCGCCGCCGAGCCGTTCGCCGCCCAGCAAGGACCGCTCGGCGACCAGGGCGACGATGGTCAGCGCGAACATGAGGATGACACCCGGGCGGCCGATGAAGCGTTTGACCGCGCCGGTGTCCGCCGGCACGACCTCGTACTCCTCCTCGGGCGACGCGTGATGGTGGCGGCCGGTCGAGTCGACGGGCGCCTCGCCGGCCAGGAAGCTCTGCACCATGTCGATGAGCCGCCGGTAGGCCGCACCCCGCGGGGTCATCAACCGCTTTATGCGGATATATCCCCTTTTGCGGTCCTGCTTGTTTCCGACGGGGCGGCGGGCACGCCGCGCTCTCAGCAGCCGGAACGGGTGCGCCAGGATCGAGCCCATGGCCACCATCTCGTCCAGCGCGTTCGCCGGCTGCTTGCTCACGATGAACAGCAGCGTGCGGACGGCCGAGCCCAGCACGTTCCGGAGCAGCGCCCACCACATCGCCCAGAACGGCAGGTTCGCCATGACCACGAAGATCGCGTTGCGCCGGTCCAGCCTGCGCGGATGATCGCCGCTGACCGCGATGGGCCGCCGCCTGCGGGCCGCCGCCTCGGCGTGCCAGGCCACGGCGGAGGTCACGTTCAGTACCTTGTGCCCGGCGTTGCGCACCCGCCAGCACAGATCCAGGTCGTCGCGGAACAACGGGAAGAACGGATCGAGCCCGCCGACCCCCTCCCACACGTCCCGGCGGATCAGCATGCCGGCCGTGGACACCGACAACACCTCCCGCGTCCCGTCGTGCTGCCCCTGGTCGAACTCGCGCGGCTCCAGCCCCGTGTCCCTGCGCCCGGTACGCCCCACGGTCACGCCCACCTCGAGCAGCCGCCTGCGGTCGAGCCAGTCGCGTAACTTCGGGCCGAGCACGGCGGCCTTCGGATCCCGTTCCGCGGCGGTGAGCAGCCATTCGAGCGCGCGCCTGTCGGGGGCGCAGTCGTCGTGCAGCAGCCAGATCCACTCATCACCGCCGCGGGGCGGCAGCTTCGCGAGCGCCTCGGCGACGGCTTCGCCGAAGCCGGTGGATCGGGGCAGGGAGATCAGGTTGCCGCTGCCGAGCGTCTGGGCGAGCAGGCCGGCCGAGCCGTCCCTGCTGCCGTTGTCGACGCCCGCCACGCGATCGGGCCTGCGGCTCTGGCTGACCAGCGCGCGCATCGTCTCCCCGAGCCAGCGCGCGCCGTCATGGGCGACGACGATCGCGGTGACGTAGGGACGGGTCATGGATGGACGGCTCCTGGGGGGTTGATCAGGCGCGCCCAACCATACAGGTACGCATGCGAAAAAGGGTCACACGGCGGCCCGCGTGACCCCTTCGCCCATATACCTAAACGGCCTGGCGCTTGATCCGTCTGCGCTCCCGCTCGGACAGCCCACCCCAGATGCCGAACCGCTCATCGTGCTCGAGTGCGTATTCAAGGCACTCGGCACGGACCTCACACGATCGGCAGACCTTCTTGGCCTCTCGGGTGGAGCCGCCCTTCTCCGGGAAGAACGCCTCCGGATCCGTCTGCGCGCACAACGCGCGCTCCTGCCAGCCGAGTTCTTCAGCGTCAAGCTGATCCTGTGCGATGACCGGATCGGTCACTGCACACCTCCCTGCCGCCCGCCCGCAATGGAGCCCCCCATGGACGCCTTCCTTACTACCCACCCACTGGAAGGCGTAACAACATGGTTGTAATTACACGCGCGTGCCGTGGTTGACGTCAAGCGGCATGCCGGTATCCGGGGAAAGACCAGATCTCGCCCCGGTGTGCTCGGCATGTGATGTTCGCACCCGGCCGACACCCTTGAGCATGGCGTCGGCAGGGGTCGTTCAACGCTGTCAGCGGTCGGAACCGTACCAGGGCGGTATAGACGCCCGCCCCGGGCCCACCTTCTCTCTAGCCGTTCATTGCCGGTCCGTTACCTGCGTGGCTCATTGGGGGTGTATATGGCGGTCGGGTCGATCGGGTCGTCTCCCGGACGGCGCTGGTCGCCGCCGAAGGGGTCGAGCCGCATCGTCGATTCGCCCTGTTCGTTCCAGTTTGGCGCCTGATGGGTGGGCTTGTACTGGCCCTGCTGGGGCTCGTAGCCCCCCTGCTGTTGTTGCTGCGGGTGACCGAACGGGTCGTCGTGCGACCTGCCGGCCTGGCTGGAGTAGTCGGGCACCCGGAGCTCGGACTGGGTGCCGGCCTGCTGGTACGTCTCCGCCTGCTGGTAGGCGTCCATGAGCTGCTGCGAGCGCGGGTCCACAGGCAGGTCAGGCTCCTGGTACGCGTTCGGCGTGGCGTACTCGTGGCCCGAATACCCCGTGAACGGCTGGCCCCCCGCCTGGCCGCCCTGCTGGTCGAAGGCGCTCTGGCCGAAGTACGGCGCCTGGTCGGCCTGGGGGTACGGCACGTTCGGGGTGGTGTCGCCCGCCGGAAACGACTGGTCCGCGGGGGCGGCGAAGGCGTTGGGCGCGGTGTCCGGCGGCGCGAACAGGCTCTGCTGGTCCGCGGGCGGGGCGAAGGGGTTGGGCTGGTCGTTCGCGGGGGGCGCGTAGGGGTTCGGGCTCGGCTGGCCGTAGACGTTCGGCTGGCTGTCCGCGGGGACGTACGGGGCGGGCTGGTACTCCGCCGGCGGGGTGGTGTAGTCCTGGGCCGGCGGGGTGGCGTAGTCCTGGGCCGGCGCCGAGGGGGCGGCGGGCAGGGCGGCCCTGATCGGCTGGTACGGCTCGGGGTAGGCCGGCTGGGACTCGGGCTGGCCGAACTGCTGGTGGTCGGCGGGGGGCGCGTACGGGGGCTGCTCAGGCTGGCCGCCGAAGCTCGGCGGCTGCTCGGGATGGCCGCCGAAGCTCGGCGGCTGCTGTCCGTAGCCGGGCTGCTGACCGGACGGAGGCTGCTCCCCGTAACCGTGCTGGGGCTGCTCCCCGTAACCATGCTGCTGACCCGACGGGGGTTGCTGCCCGTAAGCGGGCGGGCCGGGCTGGGGTTGCTGGCCCGAGGGAGGCTGCTGGCCGTAGCCGCCGGGGGGCTGCTCCTGCTGGCCATAGGCGGACGGCTGCCCATAAGCGGGCTGGGCGGGCTGCTGTGCGGGGGCGGGCTGCTGGCCGGACGGCGGTTGCTGGCCGTAGGCGGCGGCAGCTGGGTCTTGGTGACCGTAGGCGGCAGGCGGCTCTTGCTGGCCGTAGGCGCCGGACTGCTCCTGGCCGTACCCCGGCTGCTGTCCCGAGGGCGGTTGCTGGCCATAGGCGGCGGCCGGGGGCTGGCCGTACCCGGGACCCTGCTGGGGCTGCTCGGGCTGGCCGAACTGCTGCTGCGGCTGACCGAAATACGGGGGCTGCTGGCCGAACTGGGGCTGGTGGTAGACCTGCGCGGCGGAACGCTCCGGCAGGATCTGCGGGAGCACGTAGACCAGCGCGATGGCGGTCAACGCGAGCGCGGGCACGCCCCGGAGCGCGAACTCCACCGTCGCACGGGCCCCATTACCCGCGAACAGGCCGAGCACGAGCGCCAGCATGCCGAACACCGCGGCCAGGAGGAGCCCGAAGGCCGCACCGTACGCGATCGGCTTCGCCTTGGGCGAAGGCGTGCCGACCTTGGTGACGAGCACCACGGCACCCAGGAACAATGCCGTCACGACCGGACTCGTCAGGTCCGGGAGGTTCGACGCCGCGCGTTCCATGAAGGACGAGCCGGTCGATCCGACCAGGATCTGGCCGATCTCCACCAGCACGCCCACCAGTGCGCTGACGAGCATGATCCAGGCGCCCGGCTCCCTCAGCCGGGCGACGTCAAATTTGCTCACAAGTACCCCCATCGGACCCTTTAGCCCGAAGGGAGTTTGCCACATCACCGACTCGCCCCGCGGGGGTCCCAAGAACCTCTTTCCTAACAAAGCCCCCAACACCTGGCAGTTCGCCTCTATCAAGAGGGAGAAAACCACTCCCGAGACGGGGCTGTCAGAGCCCGGTGAAAGACTGGGCCGCATGCACATCGTGTCACTCGCCGGCGGCATCGGCGGCGCCCGTTTCCTGCGCGGCCTGCGCGCGACCGAGCCGGACGCCCTGATCACCGTCATCGGCAACACTGGCGACGACATCACCCTGTTCGGCCTACGGGTCTGCCCCGACCTCGACACCGTGATGTACACCCTGGGCAACGGCATCGACGAGGAGCAGGGCTGGGGGCGCGCCAAGGAGTCCCACGTGGTCAAGGAGGAGCTGGCCGCCTATGGCGTCGAGCCGCAGTGGTTCGGGCTCGGCGACCGCGACTTCGCCACCCACATCGTGCGCTCGCAGATGCTGGAGGCCGGCTACCCGCTCTCGCAGATCACGCAGGCGCTGTGCGCACGCTGGCAGCCGGGCGTGCGGCTGCTGCCGATGAGCGACGACCGCTGCGAGACCCACGTCGTGATCGAGGACGAGCACGGCAGGCGCGCCGTCCACTTCCAGGAATGGTGGGTACGCCTGCGCGCCTCGGTCCCCGCCCAGTCGTTCGCGCTGGTGGGGGTCGACACGGCCAAGCCCGCGCCGGGCGTTCTGGAGGCCATCGAGCAGGCCGACGTCGTCATCCTGCCACCGTCCAACCCGGTCGTGAGCATCGGCACGATCCTGCAGATCCCCGGCATCCGCGACGCCCTGTTGCCCAAAACCGTGGTCGGGGTCTCGCCGATCATCGGCGGCGCGCCCGTCAGGGGTATGGCCGACGCCTGCCTGACCGCCATCGGGGTGGAGACGACGGCTCAGGCCGTCCTGGAGCTGTACGGCTCCGACCTGATCGACGGCTGGCTGGTGGCGGAGGAGGACGAAGGGGTCGCTCTCGGCGGCGTCCAGGTGGTCGCCCGGCCGATCCTCATGCACGACACCGGCGCCGCGGCCGACATCGCCCGCACCGCCCTCGACCTCGCCCAGGAGCTGGCCCGATGAGCCGACGCGTGGAAGTGGTCGCCGTCGAAGGCATCGGCGAGGTGCGGCCGGGGGACGACGTCGCGGCCCTGCTCAGGGATGCCGACGTGCGCGACGGTGACATCCTCGTCGTTACGTCCAAGATCGTGAGCAAGGCCGAGGGCCGCGTCAGACAGGCGCCGGACCGTACCCAGGCGATCGAGGACGAGACCGAGCGCGTGGTCGCCAGGCGCGGCGACACCGTGATCTCCCAGACCCGCCACGGCTTCGTCATGGCCGCCGCCGGCGTCGACGCCTCCAACACCGAGCCGGGCACCGTGCTGCTGCTCCCCGAGGACCCCGACGCCTCGGCCCGGCGCATCAGGAAGGGGCTGCAGGCGAGGGTAGGAGTGATCGTCTCCGACACGTTCGGGCGGCCGTGGCGCAACGGCCTCACCGACGTGGCCATCGGGGTGGCGGGCGTGCGGCCGCTCGACGACTTCCGCGGCACGTCGGACGGTTACGGCAACGCGCTCAGCGCCACCGTCACGGCGCTGGCCGACGAGATCGCGGGCGCGGCCGAGCTGGTCAAGGGCAAGCTCGCCGGGGTTCCCGTGGCGATCGTACGCGGGCTGTCCCACCTGGTCACCGAGGACGACGGGCCAGGAGTCAGGCCGCTCGTCCGCCCCGCCGACGACGACCTGTTCCGTTACGGGTCGCGGGATGTGGTGTTCGCCCGCCGTACGATCAGGGAGTTCTCTGACCGGCCCGTCGACCCGGAGAAGGTACGCAGGGCGGTGGCGGCGGGCATCGCCGCGCCCGCGCCGCACCACACGACCCCGTGGCGGTTCGTGCTGGTCGAGTCGCCCGAGACGAGGACCAAGCTCCTCGACGCCATGCGCGAGGCGTGGATCGAGGACCTGCGGGGCGACGGGTTCACCGAACAGTCGATCGCCAAGCGGATCAGGCGCGGCGACGTGCTGCGCGACGCGCCCTACCTGGTCGTCCCGTGTCTGGTGATGGAGGGGTCGCACACGTACCGGGACGATCGGCGCAACGCGTCGGAGCGGGAGATGTTCGTGGTGGCGACGGGCGCCGGGGTGGAGAACTTCCTCATCCAGCTCGCCGTCGAAGGGCTCGGCTCGGCGTGGGTGTCGTCCACGATGTTCTGCCGCCCGGTCGTGCGCGAGGTGCTGGATCTGCCCGGTTCGTGGGATCCGATGGGCTGCGTGGCCATCGGGCACGCAGCCGCTCCGCCGCGTGACCGCGCGCCCCGCGACCCGGCGGACTTCATCGTCACCCGCTGACTAACTACCGGTCAGCCGACCGTTTACCGTTAGGAAAGTTTCCTTTACATTTGGACCATCCCCCCATGTAAAGGAGCCGCTTCATGAGAAGGACTCTCACGTTGGTCGCCGTGGTGGTGATCGCCGTCGCCACCACGGTGTTCAACACGGCGCCGGCGTTCGCGCACGGCTACGTGAACTCGCCCCCGAGCCGGCAGGCCAACTGCGCCCAGGGCAGGGTGCCCAACTGCGGCAACATCATCTACGAGCCGCAGAGCGTGGAGGGGCCGAAGGGCCTGCGTAACTGCCATGCCAACCTGTCGCAGTTCGCCCAGCTCAGCGACGAGAGCAAGCCGTGGCCCGTCGCGTCGGTGGGCAGCTCGGTGACCTTCACCTGGACGTTCACCGCCAGGCACGCCACGTCCAGCTACGAGTACTACATCGGCAACACGCGGGTGGCCGTGTTCAGCGGCAACAACCAGCAGCCACCGGCGACGGTCTCGCACACCGTCAACCTGTCCGGCTACTCGGGCCGGCAGAAGGTCCTGGCGATCTGGAACATCTCCGACACCGTCAACGCCTTCTACTCCTGCATCGACCTCCAGATCGGTGGCGGTGGCGGCGGTAACCCGACCCCCACTCCCACCCCGACCGTCACCCCGACGCCCACCCCGACCCCGACAGTGACCCCCACGACGCCTTCAGGCACGTGGCGGGCCGGCACCGCGTACGCGGTCGGCAACACGGTGACCTACAACGGCGCCTCGTACCGGTGCATCCAGGCACACACCGCCCTCGCCGGCTGGGAACCGCCCAACGTCCCGGCACTCTGGCAGCGGCTCTAAGCGGAAAGGGGGCGCCTGTGCGCCCCCTTTCACGTGGTCGGCTTGCAGGTGGGGTGGCAGAGCCTGCGGGCCAGGGCCGCCAGGAAGACGTCGATGATCTCGCCCGGTTCCTGGGCCACGTGCAGGGAGCCGTTCGTGGCGGTGGTGATCTGCGACAGGCTCCCCCGGTCCACGCCCTTGCCGAAGGCGATGATGATGATCTGTACGGGCTTGTCCGGGTTCCACTCGCGCCGCAGCTTGTCGAGGAGTTGCGGCAGCGTCGTCCCCTTGCCGTCGTCCCGGCCCGCCGTGATCACCAGCAGCGTGTTGTTCATCTTCTCGTCGTACTGGCCGGTGACCGAGCGGAAGCCGCTGAGTATCGAGTCGTAGAGCGAGCTGTCCAGGTTGGGATGGGGCGCGATCGTGCTGGTCAGCTCGTTGAGACGGCTGCGGCGGAGCACCTGCCCGGTCTCCGGCTCGTTGATCGGCCCGAGCCCGACGAGCACCTGGTAGCCCTTGATGCGGCCCAGCGTGTCGGCGAACTCCCACAGGCCCATGTGCGTGGAGTCGGGGAACAACTGCAGCCCGATCTTGGCCGCGTCCAGCGCCACCCTGACCCTGGTGCTGCCGTCCAGCTTCTCGGCCATGTGCCTGGACGTGTCGGCCAGTACGAGGATGTTCGTCGGCGGGGCCAGCCTGCTCCAGGCGCGCAACGCCTCGTCGATGTCCTGCGGCGACACCGACGGCCGGGTCTTCGGGGCCTCGGAGGGGATCTGCGGGCCCGGAGAGATCGGGGCCTGGGTGCCGTCGCCCGACCTGAACCCCGCCCGCCGCACCAGTTCCTGGGCCTGCGGGCCGGTCAGCCAGTCGGCGAAGGCCGTGGACGCCTCGGCGACCGTGGGATCCGTGGCGGTGACGACATACGGGTAGTCGAGGTTGATCGTGCCCTCGCGCGGGTGCAGCGCCACGACGGGGTCCGGCGAGGGGCGCAGGTTGTGGTTCCACACCGACTGCTCGGGGACGATGACGACCGGGCGCTGCCAGAACGCGCGGTCGTCGACCGCCTCCAGCATGCTGCGGTAGTCGGGGGCCGAGCCGGCCTGCGCCCAGCGGACGAACGCGGTGAGCGCCTTGTCCGCCTCCGGGCCGGTGCCGACGACGTCCCTGGCGGCGGCCACGGTCGCGATGCCCGCTCCGGCCAGGGACGGGTCCGGCACGCGTACGACGTCGGGCTCGTTCGCATTGGGCGTGAGCCGCCCGCGCACAGTCGAGGGGAAGACCATCCGCCAGTTCATCTCGGTCTTGCCCACGGAAAAGCGCTGGGCCAGCGACGAGCGGGTGGCGAACACCAGCGGCGATGTGGCCACCACGCTCTCACCCGCGGGCAACGCGCTGGCGCCCTGCTTGCGGGCCAGCCTGATCCAGGCCGAGGAGTCCGCGATCCACCCGTCGGGGCGCTCGCGCAGCACGCCCGCCCGGTCGCCGATCAGCGTACGCAGGACCGTGGCCGGCGGCTGCTCGGTCACCTGGACCAGCACGCACCGGCCGCCCGCCGAGGTCTTCGTCTCGTTGAACCGCCCCGCCGCCTCCATGACCGCCGGGGCCACATCGACCGCGGCGGCCACACTGACCAGAACAGGCTCTCGTGTGTTGCACAACGTACCCACGCCGCCGAACACCACGACGAGGGCGCTCGCGACGACGGCCACGACCGTGAGCCCGGCCAGCATGCCGCGTAGGAGTGCCTTCCTGCGTCGCTGCTCAACGGGCAACGCGGCGCGGTGTCGACCCAACCGCACGGTGAACCTCTCTCCAGGGGAGTGATGATTCTCCCAGCGCCTCCCATAGCGGGCGCAAGTCTTGTTAGAACATGTTACAACTACGCCATCGGCAAGACCCTTCTGACGCTCTGGCACACGCCGTCGCTCGCCTCGGACGCCCGCAACCGCTCCTGGCTCGGGAGGCCGTACTCGGTGGTGCGCTGCCGTACCGGCCTTCCGGTGACCTCCACCATCTCCCGGAGTTCGGTGATGGTCTTGTACGACCCGTTCTCCGAGCCCGCCATCCGGCTGATGGTCTCCTCCATCAGGGTGCCGCCGAGGTCGTTCACGCCGCCCTGGAGCACCTGGCGGCACAGGTCGTCGCGGAGCTTGACCCAGGAGCACTGGATGTTCTTGATCGCGCCGTGCAGGAGGATCCTGGCCAGCGCATGCACGGCCCTGTTCTCCTGCGCCGTCGGCCCGGGCCTGGCGATCCCGGCCAGGTAGATGGGCGCGCTGGTGTGCACGAACGGCAACAACACGAACTCGGAGAACCCACCGGTCTCCTCCTGCAGCCGCCGGATCAGCTTGATGTGCTTCACCCAGTGCAGATGGTTGTCGACATGCCCGTACATCATGGTGGACGTCGTCGGAATCCCCACCTTGTGCGCCGTGGTGATGACCTCGACCCACTCCTTCGTCGGGAGCTTCCCCTTGGTCAGGACCCACCGCACGTCGTCGTCGAGGATCTCCGCCGCCGTGCCCGGGAGCGAGTCGACGCCCGCCTCCTTGGCCGCCTCCAGCCAGTCGCGGACGGACAGGTTCGTCCGGCTCGCCCCGTTGATGACCTCCATCGGGGAGAACGCGTGCACATGCATGCCCGGGGTCCTGGCCTTCACCGCCCTGGCGATCTCGAAGTAGGCGGTGCCGGGGAGGTCGGGGTGGATGCCGCCCTGCATGCACACCTCGGTCGCCCCGGCCTCCCACGCTTCCTGCGCCCGGTCGGCGACCTGGCCGAGGCTCAGGGTGTACGCGTCGGCATCGGTCCTGCGCTGGGCGAACGCGCAGAATCGGCAGCCTGTGTAGCACACGTTGGTGAAGTTGATGTTCCTGTTGACGACGTAGGTGACCTCGTCACCGACGGCCTCCCTACGCAGGGCGTCGGCGATGGCGGCCAACTCGTCCAGCGCCTCCCCTTCGGCTCCGAGCAGAGCCACGGCCTCGGCATCGGTCAGCCCCGCCGGATCGGCCTCGGCCCGCCTGAGCGCGCTCCGCACCTCGCTTGAGGTCACGGCGTCAGGTGGCGTGACGCTCGATGGCGCAGCGGGTACGGCGGGGGCCGGCGTCCCGAGGCGGTCGCGGAGGGCGTCCCAGTCGCCGTAGACGTGGTCGAAGTCGTCCCTCCGATCATGGGTACGCCCCGAGGTGTCCACCTCCACGTGCAAATCCACCCGCCCCGACGAGGCGAACCCGCCGTCCGGCTCCTGCCACGGCAGACCCTGGAGGACCGCATCCTCCCGAGCCAGCCCCGTGACCGGATCCGCCAAAGCCGCCACATGCCCGAGCAACCGCGGATCCAGCCAGGGCTCACCGGCCAGCACATATTCGGGATAAATCGTCAGCCGCTCCCGAAGGCGGAACCCCGCCTCGGCCGTACGAGCCGCCAGGTCGTCGATCTGGGGCCAAGGACGTTCGGGATTCACGTGGTCGGGCGTCAATGGTGACACCCCGCCCCAATCGTCGATGCCCGCCCGGATCATCAGCTCATATTCGGCATCAACCAGATTGGGCGGCGCCTGGAGACGTACCCGAGGCCCGAGGACGAGACGCGCCACAGCGATCGTGGCGGCGAGTTCCTTGAGATCCGCGTCGGGCAATCCCCGCATGGCCGTGTCCGGCTTGGCGCGGAAGTTCTGGACGATGACCTCCTGGATGCCCCCGTACTCCCGGGCCACCCGCCGGATGGCGAAGATCGACTCGGCCCGGTCCTCCACGGTCTCGCCGATGCCGATCAGGATCCCGGTGGTAAAGGGCACATTCGTTCGGCCCGCATCCTCCAGAACGCGCAATCGTACGGCCGGATCCTTGTCCGGCGACCCGAAGTGGGCCTGCCCCTTCTCCTCGAACAACCGCCGTGACGTCGTCTCCAGCATCATCCCCATCGACGGCGCCACCGGCTTGAGCCGCTGCAGGTCACGCCAGCTCAGCACCCCCGGATTGAGGTGCGGCAACAACCCCGTCTCCTCCAGCACCTTGACCGCCATGGCCCGCACATAGGACAGCGTGTCGTCGTAGCCGTGCGCGTCCAGCCACTCGCGAGCCTGGTGCCAGCGGTCCTCCGGCCGGTCCCCCAGCGTGAACAACGCCTCCTTGCACCCCATCGCCGCTCCCTGCCGGGCGATCTCCACCACCTCGTCCGGACTCAGGAACGGCGCGGCCAGCTTGTGCGGCGCGGTGGCGAAGGTGCAGTACCCACACCGATCCCGGCAGAGCCGGGTCAACGGGATGAACACTTTCCTGCTGTACGTGATGATCCCCGCACGGCCGACGGCCTGGAGCCCGGCGTCGCGTACGCGGGAGGCGTGTTCGAGGAGAGAGTCGAGGTGATCGCCCCGGGCGTGCAGCAGGACGGTGGCCTCGGTCACATCGAGGGCCTTGCCGTCCCGGGCGCGGGCGAGAGCACGGCGGAGCGCGGAATCAGAGCTCATAGAGGCACAGTACGACGGGCTGAGTTCACGGCCCGCACCCAGGGCCGAGTGTCAGAACGATCTGTAATCGCGAGCAGGCATCCGAGGCCCTCGCGCGGGCGGTCGCAGCCCCGTGAGCCAGACGAGCACCGAAGCCCGGTGCCGATGCCCCCGGTACGGCTCCAGCAGCCGCAACATCCCATGATCGTCGGTCTTCTCCCCGGTCAGGGCGTAGCCGACGAGCTTGGCCAGATGGAAGTCGCCGACGCTCACGGCGTCCGGGTCACCGAACGCGCGCTGGCGTACCTCCGCCGACGTCCACACCCCGATCCCCGGCAACGCCCGCAACAGCCGGTCGAGCTCCTCCGTGGTGGCGGCCGCCTCCAGCTTGGCGGCGTGCCAGGCGGCGTTCGCGATCGTCCTGGCGCGTACGGCCTCGGCGCCCGCGCGGTGCCAATGCCAGCTCGGGATCTGCCGCCACACCCCGGCCTCCGGTACGACCCGCATCCCCTCGGGCGCGGGACCCGGCGCGGGCTCGCCGTAGCGGGTCAGCAACCACCGCCAGGCCCGCCACGCCTCCCGCCCGACGACCTTCTGCTCAAGCACGGCAGGTACGAGGGCCTCCATGACCAGCCCCGTCCGGCCAATCCGCAATCCCGGATTTTTCCTGACAACATCCGCCAGGACGTCATGCTTGACGATAAATCCGGAAATGTCGTCAAACGCCCCCAACAACCCCGGCAACGACTCCAGCACCCACTCCGCCCCCGGCCCCCAAGCCTGCCCGTGCACCACCCCGGCCTCGACGCTCACCCTGAGCGTGCCCGGCCCGTCGGGCGTCCTGGAGGTGCGCCACACGGCGCCGTCACCGCTCTGGCGCCAGGTGGGATCCCCGCCGCCGCGCTTGTGCGGGGCCAGCGCCAGCCCCACGTCCAGCGGCCCCTCGGGCACCCACCTACGCTCCTTCACCCGTCCAGTCTGCCCCTGCCCCACGACCAGGCAGTCCCGCGGAAAACCGGGAAGCCGGTCAGACGTCGCTGGAGTAGCGCATCGCCCGCTCCGGCAACTCGATGCCCGGCCAGATGCGTACGCCGTTCTGCAGCTCGTTGCCCGGCCCCACGATGGCCCCGTCGCCGATCACCGCGTCGCACACCACCGTGCCCGAGCAGACCCGCGCCCCCGCACCCACCACGGAGTCCGTCACGAAGGCCCCCGCCTCGATGACGCAGTCGTCGGTCAGGACGGAGCCCACCACCGAGGCCCCCGCATCGATGACGACCCGCCGGCCGACCGTCGTGCCTCCCTGCACCTTGGCCTCGGGCGAGACCCGGGCCCCTTCGAGCGCCAGGTATTCACCGGTCGGCCCCGGCAACGCGGGCGAGGCCAGCCGCCCCAGCACCAGGTCGCGCGACCCCTTCACGTACGCGGCGGGCGTGCCGACGTCCAGCCAGTAAGTGCGGTCGGCGTACCCCAGCACCAGCTCACCCGACTCGATCAGCCCGGGGAACGTCTCCCGCTCCACCGACACGACCTCGTCCCGCGGGATCCCGTCGATCACCGACCGGGTGAACACGTAGCACCCGGCGTTGATCCGGTTGGTGACGGGATTGGGCGTCTTCTCCAGGAACGCCGTCACCCGCCCCGTCTCATCGGTCGGCACGCAGCCGAACCGCGTGGGATCGTCCACTTCTGTCAAATGGAGCGTTACAGCGGCCTGCCGTGCGAGATGAGTGCGCACCTGATCGCCGATGTCATGACCGGAAAGGATGTCCCCGTTCAGGATGAGCACCGGGTCGGCGGGACCCGACGTGAGCGCCTCAGCGGCGTTGCGGATCGCGCCGCCGGTGCCCAGCGGCGTCTCCTCCGTTATGTATTCGAGCGAGAGCCCGAACGCCGCCCCGTCACCGAAGACAGGCTCGAACATCGACGCCTTGTACGAGGTCGCGAACACGATCCGGCGCACGCCGAACGATCGTGCGCGGGCAAGTTGGTGCGCCAGGAACGGCACCCCGGCGGTCGGCAGCAGCGGCTTGGGCGTGCCCAGTGTCAGCGGACGCAGGCGCGTGCCCTGCCCCCCAACCAGGAGGATCGCCTCGAGGTCTGGCAAAGAGCTCTCCATCACTCCGTGAGGTTACCGAACTATTCGATCGCGCGTTGATAAGAGCTGAGATGCGCCTCGGCCGAGGCCTCCCAGGTGAATTCCCCGGCCCTGGCGAGCCCCGCCTCCTGCAGTTGCCGCCGCCGCTGCGATGAAGCCAGCAGTTGCCCGAGCGCCGTGGCGATGCTGTCGGCGTCCGGCTCAGTGTAGGCGACGGCGTCGCCGCCCACCTCGGGCAACGACGTACGGTGAGTCGTCAGGACCGGGGCGCCGCAGGCCATGGCCTCCAGCACCGGCAGCCCGAACCCCTCGCCGCGCGAGGGGAAGGCCACCACGAGCGCCCCGCCGAGGAACCCCGGCAGGTCGGGCGCGCGCAGGTAGCCTGGCCGCACGACCCTGACGGTGGCCTCGACCTCGCGGCAGGCCGCGTCGACGTCGTCCTCGTGCACACCCCCGCCGATCACCAGCGCGGGCGGCTTCTCCAGCCGCTTCACGGCGGCGGCGAAGCCGCGGATGAGATTGGGAACGTTCTTACGGGGGTCCAGCGCGCCCAGGAACGCCACATAAGGCTGTCCGTGCAGCCCGCATCTCATGGCGGCCCGGCGGATCTCGTCCTCGCTCGGCGGGTGGAACTGCGCCAGGTCCACACCGTGGTAGGCGACGTCGATGCGGGTCGGATCGGCGGAGAGCACGCGTACGAGCTCGTCCCTGGTCGCCTTGGACGGCACGATCACCCGCTGGGCATGGCGTACGGCGGTGCGGGTGGCGGACCTGAAGAACGACGCCCGCGGGCTGTAGTGGTCGTGCTCGGTGAACCAGGTGGCGTCGTGCACCGTCACGACGGTCGGCAGGCCCGAGCTGAGCGGGATGGAGTAGTAGGGGGCGTGGATCACGTCAGCGCCCGCCTGACGGGCGAGCAGCGGCAGTCCGGTCTGCTCCCAGGCGAGCCTGGCGGCCCTGTTGGTGATGGCGACGGGACCGGGAATGACCTGGGCGGAGGGCGCAAGCGATCGGTATCGTTGGGCTTCGGACCGCTGGCAGACCACTGCCAGGTCGGCTCCGGCTCGATGGAGCCCGGCCACGAGCCCGTCCACATATCTGATCAACGCGCCGCGGTCCGCGGGGACCGCCGCCGCGTCGACTAGCACACGAGGCATTACGTAGATCTTCTCCCCTCAAGATCAACGTGGGACCCGGCGGCCCCCCTCTGAAGTTCAGCCTATGACCAGCCTCCCCTAAAACATGGGCCAAATCACACCGAGTCGCGACGGGTCGCAATTCCCGCCAAGCCTGCGCAGATCAGATCCCCCACGATGATGACAATGCGGGACGAAAGCGCCACCGCAATTGCGGAGCCGCGGTCCAGCTGGGGCGCCAGCACCGCAACCATGGCCACTTCCCGCACGCCCGCGCCCGCCGGGACCACGAAGGTCATGATGCCCAGGCACCACGACAGCGCGAACGCGCCGACGGCGAAGGGCAGCCCGCCCTGGGGGGCGATGAAGTACAGGTGCACGCCGTAGGAGAGCCAGCCGGCCAGCGCCCAGCCGAGGGCGATGAGCATGCCGCGCCGGGTGAGCGGGCGTTCGAGGGGCTCGCGTTTGAGCCTGCGCAGGGCGTACCCGATGAGGGCGTTGATGACCTTGGGTTCGAGCAGGACCAGGAGCAGCGGGATGATCAGCAGCAGCCAGCCGTACCTGTCCCAGCCGAGCGTGACGAGCGTGACGAGCAGGCCGGTGGCGAGCTGGATGGGCATCATCAGGAAGAACGCCGCGGCGCTGCGCGAACGCGGCACGCCGAGGTCGCGGCCCATCTCCATCTGGGCGAGCACGGGCCAGACGGCGCCGGGGATGTATTTCCCGAGCTGGCCCACGAAGAACACCTTGGCGGCGGGTCTTAGCGGCAGCGGGGAGCCGAGGTCGGACAGCAGGGTGCGCCAGGTGAGCATGGCTCCCAGCAGCGCGACGACCACGGCGGCCAGCCCCCCGGCCAGCGCGAGCCACGACAGCCTGGCGAACCCGGCCACCACGGCATCCCACTGCCCCGCCACGGTCCAAGCCCCGTAGCCGAGCGCGACGAGCAGGAACGCGTACCTGACGACCTTCCGCACCACCGGCCTCCGCGGCCGCGACGCCCCAGCGCTCGCGGCGTCGCCCTGCTGGGGGCCGGTAGCGGCGGGATGGCGTGCGGCGGGACCGTCGGAAGGGGCGGCGGCTTCCGGGTTGCTCGCCGGGCCGGGTCCACTGGTGCTCACAGCGGGCGCACCCGCTCGGGCGGCTGCGGCAGCGCGGCACCCGCGGGCCGCCGCGGGGTCTTGGTGGCCACCCACAGGTACGTCGGCACGACGGGCAGCAGCAACCTGAGCACCTCGCGCGGCGCCTTGGCCAGCACGCCCTTCACCACCCGGCCCAGCGCCCCGGGGAACAGCTCGGACCCGGCGAACCTGGTCGGCGTGGCCAGCACCGGAAAGGTGTAGTCCCACACGTGGAAGGCCCGGAGCATCCTCCGCAGCCCGCGCCGTGTCCTGAACCGCTCGTAGTAGTGGTCGGCCCGCCCGGACGCCCGCACGTAGCGGTCGGCCAGCGCGGGCGGCAGGTAGGACAGGAACGGCAGCTTGTAGTGCGGCTCAATGACGCCGAGCCGGTTGCCGAGCCCCAGGTAGAGCACCCCTTCGTCGGACAACACCCGGTGCATCTCGGCCACCACCGCGTCGGGGTCGACCACGTGCTCGTAGATGTGGTTGAACACCAGCACGTCCACCGACCCGTCGGGGAACGGCAGCGCCGTGCCGTCGCCGCACACGAACGCCACCCGCTCGCCGAACCGGTCGGCCGCCCTGCGCAGCCCCGGCACGTCGATGTCGATGCCCAACGTGTGCTTGGCGCCGGCCTGCGCGAGCTCGTCGGCGATGAACCCCGCCGAGCAGCCCACGTCGCCCACGGTGAGCCCGCCGAGCGGCCCGTGGAAGTGCTCGAGCACCGCGATGATCTTGGCGGCCTTCCGCCTGCGCTTCTCCTCGTCGAGCATGGCGGACTGGAACTCGCTGTATTCGAGCTGAGCGACCCGTTGCTTACCCACGAGGACCCACAGTACCCACGTCTACGCCGACCCGACGTCAAACGGCCTTTGGTACGGTGGCCGACCTGGCGCGACATATCCGGACAGGGGGAACGCGATCAAGATCGCGCTGGCCGTGCTCGCCGCGCTGGCGGTCGTCGCGGCTCTGGTCTGGTTTTACCTGGAGAACCGCGCGTAGCCTGAGCCAATGCTCCGCCGCCTGCTGCGCGTCTTCCTCGCCCTGGTCGCACTCGGTTTCCTGGGCTACGGACTGGCCAGGAACTGGGACGAGACCACCGGAGCCGTGGCGGCGATGTCGCCGTGGGCGGTGCTGGGGACGTTCGCCGCGGTGCTGCTCGGGCAGTTCTTCATGCTGGTGGCCTGGCGCGAGATCTTGGCGGGGCTGGGCACGCGGGTGCCGCTGCGGATCGCCGGGCGGATCATGTTCGTGGGGCAACTCGGGAAATACATCCCGGGGGCCGTCTGGGCGTACGCGGCGATGATGGATCTCGGGCGCGACCACGGCAGTCCGCCGCGGCGCACGTTCGCGACGATCTCGCTGGGGCTGGTGATCAATCTCGGGGTGGCCGTCTCGATCGCCGCCGCCACGCTGGGCTCGCAGCAGGCGGTGCGGCAGGCGTGGTATCTGGTGCTGATCGTGCCAGTGATCATCGTCTGCCTACATCCCAAGGTGTTGACCTGGGGTCTCAACCTGGCGCTGCGCATCGCCCGCAAGGAGCCGCTGGAGAGCGTGCTGCCCGGCCGCACGGTGGTCGTCGCGGTGGCGTGGACCACGCTCGGCTGGTTCGTGTACGGCCTGCACATCTGGCTGCTCTCCGGCCGTCTGGACCTCTACATCGTCGCCACCGGGGCCTACGCGTTCGCGTGGGCGACCGGGATCCTCACCGTCGTGGTGCCCGCGGGGGTCGGGATCAGGGAGGGCGCGCTGGTGCTCGTACTCGGACCGGTCATCGGCACCCCCGCGGCCCTCGCGGTGGCAATCGTGTCGCGGCTGGCGTTCACACTGGCCGACGCGGCGGCCGCGGGCGTGTCGTTCCTGCTCGGCCGTCAGGTCGCCAGCAGCGCGCCCGCGTACGCCGACCAGAACGGCTCGGGATCGACGGCCTTGACGCCCGACCGCAACCTCTCGGGCTCGCCGGAGGCGTAGAACCGCTCGATCGCCTGGCGCAGCGCCCCGGCGTCGCCCGGCTCGACCAGCAGTCCGTCCACGCCGTCGGTGACGTGCTCGGCCAGCGCGCCGACGCGGGTGGCGATCACGGGCACGCCGTGCTCGTGGCCGAGCCAGACGTTCTGGCTGGCGGTCGCGTTCCGGTACGGCAACACGAGCGCATCGGCCGCGGCGAACAACTTCGGCACGTCCTCGGCGGCCACGTAGCCGGGCCGCAACTCCACTCTGTCGCCCAGGCCCAGCTCGCCGATCAGCGCCTTCGTCTCGTCCAGCCCGCCCCAGAACTCGCCCGCCACCGTCAGCCCGATCCCGTCGGGGAGTGCCCTGAGCAGCAGGTCGAGCCCCTTGTACGGCCGCACGATGCCGAAGAACAACAACCGCCGATGGACCTGAGTGGATTTTTCGGCATTCGTCGAAGGCAGATGCGGCGGCAGCCCCGCCACGCTGACCGGCTTGCCCGTCAGCCCTCTGGCCAGCTCGGCCTGCGGCTCGGAGTGCGCCAGCACACCATCGACCCGCTTGAGCAGCGCCTTCATGAGCGGCTGGTCGTAGGGTTTCCGCTCGTGCGGCAACACGTTATGACAAAGCGCAATTGTCCGGACTTTTCGCCCTATGCCGTACAAAATCCCGAGATAGGCGGGGACCTGCACCGGGCTCAACACCGCCAGCACCACCAGATCCGCCGACCGCAACCGCCGCCCCGCGGAGACCCACCCGTCGGGCCGCCGCCAGTCCAGCCGCCGCACGGTCTCCGGAAAGGGTGTCCCCTCCGGCGCGGAGATCGTCTGCTGCCCCGGATAGAGGAACGACGGATACTGCGCCCGCCACGACTCGATCACCACGTCGTGCCCGAGGGCCGCGAGCCGGTGCGCCAGCTCGGTGGTGTGCTGCGCCCCGCCCCCCTTGTACGGATAGGTCGGGCCGACGATCGCGATCCGCAACGTCACTCTCCCCGCGACCGCACGATCAGGTCGGCCAGCAGGGCGACGGATCCGATCAGCATCCCGGACAGGAAGATCATGACGGTGTTGGCCGGGAAGTAGAACGGGTGCTGGACCATGTCCCAGATCCCCTTCACGAACCCGATCGCCACCAGCCACAACGCGGGCGGCATGAGCACCTTGAGCGGGTTGAAGTACATGATCATCCGCAGCACCTGCAGGATGTAGCGGTAGGCGTCGGACACGAAGCTGAACTTCGACTTCCCGGCCCGCTTGGCGTATCCGATCGGCAGGTAGTAGACGTCGTGCTGGTTGGACAGGAACGACAACGTGATCGTCGTCACGCAGGAGAACCCGGGCGGCAGCAGCCGCAGGTAGGGCTTGGCCACCGACTTGCGGAAGGCCCGCAACCCGGAGTTGAGGTCGGGGATCTTCTGCCCGGCCAGCTGCTCGGCCACCTTGCGGATCACCCACTTGGCCGGGACCCGCAGGATCTTGTGCGAGCCCTCCTCGCTGGTGCGCGCGCCGACCACCTGGTCGACCGTCTGGTCCTTCTCCAGGATCTGCACCAGCTCGGGGATGCGCTCGTTGGGGTAGGTCATGTCGGCGTCGGTCCACACGACGATCTCGCCCCTGGCCTCCTGCGTGCCGATCCGCCGCACGGTGCCGGACCCGCCGTTGCGGTGGAAGGCGCGGACCCGCAGGTGGGGGTAGTCGGAGGCGGCCTCTTTCAGCCTGGCCAGGGTGTCGTCGGTCGAGCAGTCGTCCACGGCCACGAGCTCGTAGGTGTAGCCGCTCGAGTCCATCGCCTTGGTGATGCGCTCCACCTCGTCGATGACGTGATCCTGCTCGTTGTAGCAGGGCAGGACGATCGTGACGTACGGCGCTTCTTCCACGGCAATTCCACTACTCTTGGGGGTCTCAAGCGTGCTCACGTGGCTCGAGGTTACTCTGCCAAGCTGGGAGCCGAGTCTACATGCGCAGGGTCGGAGCCCCCACTTCCAAGATCAGGCCACGGCCATCCACACGTTGATCCGCAGGGACCACGTGCCGTTCGGGGCCTCGACGAGTGAGCGCTCGTCCTGGCGGGTGACCAGGGCCATGACCTGCGTCGCGGGCCCGTAAGGCGACACCTGCGCGGCGTCGGCGGCCAGCACGACGGGGACGCGGCCGGCGGCCCGCACGCGGCCGATCAGGCGGCGGACCTCGGCCTCGGGCGCGGTGTCCGCGTTCTCGCGCGCCACCTGCGCCGCCGGGCGGCCGCACATTCCGCGTACGACCTGGGTGAAGCGGTCACCCGTGACCCGCTCCACGATCAGCACCGACGCATTGGCCGGAATCCTTGAGCACATGGCCTCGACCGCCGCCGCCTCGCCCCGCTCGACCGGCGTGAACGCGGTGCCGATCGAGGTCACGGCCGGTGGCACCAGGACGAGCAGCACGGCGACGGCCATTCCCCAGCGCCGGACGCGCCCGTCCAGGCGGTCGCGCAGCCGGGCCAGCGCGTAGGCGGCGAGCAGGATCAGTCCCGGGATCACGATGGGGACCAGGCGGCGGGCGGCCCACGGGTGGTCGGGGGTGATCTCGGGCCGCACCAGCGTGGTGACGGTGGTCCAGCCGACGACCGCGAGCGGCAGCAGCCACTCGAAGGGCGTGCCGTTCCTGAGCAGCCTGCGTACGAGCAGGGCCGCCGCGATCGTGGCCAGCACGACCACGGGGACGCCGACGTACCAGGTGACCCAGTGCAGGGAGTCCTCGAAGTAGAGCCTGGTGCCGTCGATGGGCAGGCCGTTGGCCCGCTGCGTCTGCTCGATCATCTCGAACGTGCGCCGGTCCTCCTTATTCGCCGGCACCCGGGTCACGGTCTGGAACCAAGGGCGGGCGTACAGGGCGGCCATGAGGAGCACGACAAGCCCGGCGCCGGTCGTGGGCGCCCATCTCGGCAGCCGGATCCTGGCCAGCGCCGGGGCGGCGGCCGTACCGGCGAGGGTGAGCACGAGGACCCCGGCGCAGATGAGCAGCAGCGGCCGGACCGAACCGGACAGATAGATCAGATAGGGCCGGGCGAGCAGGTACGCCGCGAGCAGCCCAATACCGGCGCCCCCCACCAGGCCGGCCAGCAACGGCGGCCCCAGCGCGCCCTGCGGCCTGGCGAAGCGGCGCAACGCGATCAGCAGCCCCGCGAACGCCAGCACCGGCAGCACGTCACGCAGCCCGTCCACTCTGACCAGCACCGCCAGCCCGGGCACCAGCCCCGCCAGCAGCCCGCGCCCCCAGCCCGGCCTGGCCAGCGCGTCGTGCACCAGCGCCAGCCCCCCGAACAGCAGGATCAGCGACGGGATCTCGCTGAACGTGGTGCGCGAGGTGTACAGGATCGGCAGGCTCACCGCGAACACCACCGCCGCGGGCAGCGCCCACCGCGCCCCGGCCAGGCGCGCCACCACCCCCGCCACCGTGAGCACGGCCAGCGCGCCCAGTAGCGGCGGCACCGCGAACGGCGCGCCGAGCCAGTCGCCGATCGCGAACAACATCGGGGGCCCCGGCATGAACTGCGGCGCCACCCCCCCGTCCGCCGGGTAGAACCCGACGCTGTCGAACACCAGCCAGAGATCGGCCCCGCCGAACGCCTCGGCCTGCGCCGGGATGGGCAACGAGCCGTGGGCCGCGATCCAGGCGGCGTACTGCGCGTAGGTCGCCGGATCGCGCCTGACCACGACCTGTTCGGCATGCATGACCAGGTTGAACACGCCCGACGCCGCGGCGACCGCCACGACTCCCGCGACCTGCCGGGACGTGCCCCCCACCACCTTGCCCAGCCGCCGCGTGCCCGCCCAGCACAGCAGCGCGGCGGCGGGCAGCCCGAGCAGCAGGGCGGGCAGGGGCGCGAACCGGCCGAGCAGCAGCAACGGCAGCCCCGCCAGCAGCCAGCCGGCCACAGCGAGCGCGGGCAGCACCGAGAGCGCGGCGAGCACCCGGCCCGGTCGATCGAGTTCCATCGGTGAGCGAGCGTATCCAAAACCCGTGGCCCAAAACCGGAGGCACGGGTCCCTCGCGATCGCAGGTAGCGTACGCCACGTGCCGGAGAAGCAGGAGGACGTGCGGGTGATGTCGGAGGAGCCCGCGGGCCCCGGCCGTGGCAGGCGCCGCCTGCCACGTGACCCGAAACGCCGGCTGCGGCGGCACGGATGGTTCGTCGCGGTGCTCGCCCTCGGCACGGCCCTGCGTGCCCTCGCGATGCTGGGCTACCGCCCGGCCCTGTGGTTCCCCGACACCTACACCTACATCGTCACCGTCTTCAAACCCCGCCCCGACCTGGTACGCCCCGCGGGCTACTCGATGTTCCTCAAGCTGCTGGAGCCGTTCCACGGCTTCGGCGTGGTCGCGGCGGCCCAGCACCTGCTCGGCCTGGCCACCGGCGTGCTCATCTACCGGGTGGCCCGCCGGGCGCCGAGGTGGGTGCGGACGCTGGCCACGGTTCCCGTGCTGCTCGACGCGTACCAGGTCGAGCTGGAGCACCTGCTCGTCTCCGACACGCTGTTCATGTTCCTGGTCGTGGCCGCCGTGGCGCTGTGCACGACGGCGAGACCGGCCACCGTCGCCGCCATCGGGCTGCTGCTGGCCGCTGCCACCCTCACCAGGACCATCGGCCAGCCGCTCATCGTGCTGCTGGCGGCCTGGTTCGTGCTGCGCAGGCGCCTGGGGCCGGCCGGGGTGCTGCTCGCGGCCGCCCTCGTGCCGGTCGTCGCCTACGGCGCCTGGTTCTACGCCACCTACCAGCGCGTCGGCATCGTGGGCGCGAACGGCGCCTTCCTGTACGCCCGCACGATGTCGTTCGCGGACTGCGCCAAGATGGACCCGCCGCCCGACCTGAGGGTCCTGTGCGACCCGCGCCCGCCGGACCGGCGCCCGCCCTCCCAGGAGTACATCTGGGCGAAGGACGCCCCGCTGGTCCTGCTGCCGGGGATCACGTTCACGAAGGAGAACGACGACCTGGCGGCCAGGTTCGCGACGCTGGCCATCACCAGGCAGCCGCTGGACTACGCCGCCTCGGTGCTGAGCGAGCTGGGCCGCACGTTCACCTGGGAACGCGCGGTCTATCCCGACCCCGAGATCTACGGCTACTACCAGTTTCCGGTGACTCCACCCGGACCACCTGGGCGCTATCCCGCGCAGGTCGGCGCCGATTATGCCAAGCTCTACGAGCAGGGTGCGATCGGCACGGAGATCGTCGAGCCTTACGCCGGATGGCTGCGGGCCTACCAGAGCATGGCGCGGCTGCCCGGCCCGGTGCTCCTGGGGGTCCTACTGGTGCCTCCGGTGGCGGCTTTCGCGCGCAGGCGTAAGGCAAGGCGCCTCGCGGGAGCTCCGGCCTGGCTGGTGCCCTGGTCAGCGGCCGTCGTGCTGCTGGTCACACCGGCCGCCGCGGCGGAGTTCGACTACCGCTACGTGCTTCCAGCCGTACCCCTGGCCTGTTTGGCGGCGGCCCTGAGCATCAGGCCTGACGTGCTACGACAGCCCGGAAGCGAAAGAGTTTGGCGATGATATTCCACCCAATGTCCGGCTCTGAGTATGCTTTGCCGCGGAAACATCACGCCTGGGTCACGACCGTTCCCCGCGGTCACGGCACCGGGCACGCCGTACGTGACCCGGTCTCGTGGCGACCAAGCCAGGCGCAAGAAGTGAGGCTAGGGGGCGTATGTGAGTGACTACAGGGTGCCGGTAGTCGATTCCACGCAGGACCGCAGAGTCGCCCCCACCCAGCCGGGCAGCCGGATGGCCCGCAGGCAGGCGGCCGCCGCGCCGCCTCCGCCGCCGCCGCCCGACGACCGGCCGACGGGCGGCCATCGCGGCGGTGGTGGTGGCGGCCAGAACAAGATGCGGGTGCTGGCCTGGATCAGCATCGGCGTCACCTCGCTCATGGTCGCGGGGGCGCTGACGGGCTACACGGTCTACCGCGACGCGTTCAGCAACATCAAGCAGAAGAGCGTCAAGGAAGACATCATCAACCCCCGGCCGCCGGACACCGGAGCGCTCAACGTGCTGCTCGTCGGGTCCGACACCCGCGCGGGCGACGGCAACGCCAAATACGGCCAGCAGTTGGCCAGGGAGGCCGACGCGGGCGGCAAGCGGACCGACACGATCATCCTCATGCACATCTCGCCCAACCGGGACAAGGCCCGCCTGATCAGCTTCCCGCGCGACTCCATGGTGCAGATCCCCCGGTGCAAGAACGAGACCACCAAGCAGGAGATGGCCCCGCGCCGGGACATGATCAACTCGGCGTACAACTCCGGCGGGATCGCCTGCACGATGTCCACCATCGAGACGCTCACCGGCATCCGCGTCAACCACTTCGTCGAGGTCGACTTCAGCGGCTTCAAGAACATCGTCGACGCCCTCGGCGGCATCGAGATCTGCCTGAAGTCCGGCGTCAACGACAAGGCCTCCAAGCTGGTGCTACCGCCCGGCAAGAGCCTGCTCAACGGCGAGAAGGCCCTGGGGTACGTACGCCTGCGCCACTACGGCGACGGCAGCGACATCCAGCGCATCAAGCGCCAGCAGATCTTCCTCAGCAAGGTCGTCGCCAAGGCCACCAGCAGCGCGTTGCTCACCGACGTGGGCCAGCTCAGAGACTTCATCGCGGCCGCGGCCGGTTCGGTCACCATGGACCCCGAGCTGGCCAACGACACCGAGCAGCTCATCGAGATCGCCATGAGCGCCAAGGAGCTGACGGCCGGCGGCGTCCAGTTCACCACGATCCCCTGGGGGCCCGACCCCGAGAACAAGAACCGCGTGGTCTGGACGGAGCCCGACGCCACCAAGCTGTTCACCGCGATCAAGAACGACACCGAGGTCGCCACCCCGGCGCCGTCCGCCAGCGCCAGCGCCAAGCCCAAGGTCACCCTCAAGCCGGAGCAGGTGAAGGTCCAGGTGCTCAACGGCACCAAGACCATCGGCAGGGCCCGCGAGGTCGCCGACCAGCTCACCGAGGAGGGCTTCAAGGTCGTCGGCGTGGGCAACTACGAGGCCGCCGACGGCACGAGCCTAGCCAAGAGCGAGATCCACTACGCCAAGACGATCACCGAGGCGCCCGACTACGCCGACACGCTGGCCGGGGCTGTCGTGCCCAAGCCGGCTCCCGCGGCGGGCAGGGTCGCGGCGACCAACCCGCAGCAGTACGTCCCCACCGCCGCCGCCACGGGGACCGCGCCGAAGGGCACCCCGGTGATCCAGCTCGTCGTGGGCGAGGACTTCGATTCGGTGAAGGTGACCAAGCTCCCCGACAGCGTCAACAACAGCACCATCACCGCGTCGGAGCAGAAGAACGTCTGCACCTGACACTCCAAGTTCCCTGTGGGATCGGGCATTCTCCACCGACGCGAGGGACAGGAACCGCGAGAGCGGGATAGTGTGTTGCGGGTCGGCGACGCAGCGCGACACCTCACCGAAAGGTGGATTTCATGTCGCGTTGCCGTCGTGTTCCCCGGCCCCGAGCGAAGCTGAGCGACTCCCCCTGTGTCTGACACCAGATCCTCCCCACCGGTCACGACCCCGCGGAGCCCTGACGAGTCCCCGCGGCAACAAGACGAGGATGGCGGGCCCGCCCAGACGGGAGCCCGCTGGCCGCTGCCGGAGGAGAAGTTCTGGAGCGAGGCGACCGACCCGCACGGGGTCGCGCCGGAGGAGGGGCCCGCGCCCCAGGCGGCCGTGCCGGCCGAGCAGCGCGAGGAGCAGCACCTGCGGGGACACCCCGCGCACCCCGAACAAAGGAAGCAGGAGCCCGAGCCGCCCAAGCGCAAGCGCGACCCGTTCCTCGACAACGTCAAGTTCATCCTGATCGCGCTCGTGCCGGTGGGCCACTCGCTGGTGCCGACGCTCTCGGCCGACTCCTCCAGGGCCCTCTACATCTTCATCTACACCTTCCACATGCCGCTGTTCGTGCTGATCAGCGGCTACCTCTCGCGAAATTTCTGGAACTCCAACGCGAAGACCAACAAGCTGGTCGACACGTTCGTCATCCCCTACGTGATCGTCGAGGTCGGCTACGCGGCCGTCCGCTTCGGGCTGGGCCAGAAGTGGAGCCTGACGATCATCGACCCGGCCTGGCTCAACTGGTATCTGCTGGCGCTGCTGTTCTGGCGGTTGTCGACGCCGGTGTGGAAGCGGATGAAATACCCCGTCCCGGTGGCCATCGCCATCTACCTGTTCGCCGGGTTCTCGCAGATCGAGGGCGACTTCAGCATGGACCGCTTCTTCGGCCTGCTGCCGTTCTTCGTGATCGGCCTGGTGATGCAGCCCGAGCACTTCGAGATGCTCAACCGGCGCTGGATCAAGATCGTGTCGGCGCTCACGGTCCTCGGCGCGGCCGCCGTGGCCATCTTCATCGCGCCCAGGGCCCCGCTCGGCCCCTTCTACTTCAAGGACAGCTACCAGGACCTCGACCTGTCCTGGTACATGGGCCTCGGCGTGCGCACCGGGCTGCTGGTGTGCGCGCTGGCCATGTGCTTCGCCGTGCTGGCGCTGGTGCCCAGGGGCGAGACGTGGTTCACCGACCTCGGCACCCGCACGCTCTACGCCTACCTGCTGCACGGCATTCCGGTGCTGATCGCCAAGGACCAGGGCTGGCTGGAGTTCCCGTGGCTGCACGGGCCGCTCGGGGTGCTGGCGATCAGCTTCAGCGGCTTCGCGCTGGCGATCGTGTTGTGCCTGCCGGAGACCCGTACGATCTTCAAGTGGGTGCTGGAGCCTCGCCTGACCTGGCTCTATCGCCGCCCATCTGGAAGTTAAGCGACCGTTCCGCCTGCATTAACGCCTTTGACCTGGTAGGCGCGGAGCATCAACACATGCGCGCATGTGTCGCCACGACCGTCCATCATCCCGAGGACGCCCGGATCATGCACAGGCAGATCCGGGCGCTGCTCGACGCGGGCCACGAGGTGACCTACGTCGCGCCGTTCACCTACTTCAACGTGACCCCCGTCATGGGGCTCGCCGCGGTCGACGTGGCGCAGCGCGCCTCGTACGGCAGGGCACGCGCGGCTCTCAGACGCGGCGTGAAAGGCGCGGACCTGCTGATCGTGCACGACCACCGGCTGCTGCACGCGCTGCCCCACCGGCGCCCTCCGGTCGTCTGGGACGTACGCGAGCAGGTGACGCCCAGGCAACTCGCCCGCGCCGGGAGACGCCATCGGCCGATCACCGCCGAAGTGGTCCCGGAGGGGACCCTGGTGTCGCCGAGCCCGCCTCCTCCCGGCGACACCAGGGTCGTGCACATCGGCCGACTGTCGGCCGAGCGCGGCGTGTCGGAGCTGATCGGCCTGGCCGAGCGCCTGGTCCCGTACGGCATCAGGCTGGACCTGATCGGCGCCGCCACCCGCGACGTCCGGCCGCTGCTGCGTGACGCGCAGCGGGTCGGCCTGCTCGACTGGTTCGGGTACGTGCCCAACCGGCACGCGCTGCGCATGGCCGAGGGCGCACTGGCCGGCCTGTCGCTGGCCGACAACACGGTCACGAGGTCGCCGACGAAGATCATGGACTACATGGGCCGCGGGCTGCCGGTGATCACGACTCCGCAGGGCGCCTCGCTGGTGGAGGGCGCCGGGTGCGGCGTCGTGGTGCCCCAGGACGTGGACGCCGTGCTGAACGCCGTACTGGATCTGAAGGAGGACCCGGTGCGGCGGGCCAGGCTGGGCGCGCTCGGCCACGCTGAGGCGCGCCTGCGCCACCACTGGCCGGACCACGCGGCGGCCTTCGTCAGCCGCGCCGAGTCGTGGGCCGGGGTGACCAGGCACGCCCTGGCTGTCTAGGAATCCCGCCAAGAGGACGTGGCCACACCAACAGGCGTCCCGGGCGGATTCCTGCGAACCCCGCCAAGAGGACGTGGCCGCCCCACCAGGGAAGGACATCTCGGGCGGGAATGGCGAGGCGGCTGAGGGGTTGATGTACTGGGAGCATGGCATCGCATCTGATCCAGGGCCGGACAGTGGGCATGCCTGTGCGGGTGAGGGACGCCGAGGTCTGCAGCGCGTTCTACCCGGTGCGTGCCGACGCCGCCAGGGCGGTGCTCGCGTACTCCGGCCTCGACGTGGCCGAGGTGCTTCCCGGCAAGGCCGTCTGCGTGCTGCTGTTCGTGGACTACCGCGATGGGGACCTCGACGCCTACCACGAGTTCGGCATGGCCTTCCTGGTGCGACCTCCGGGCGTGCCGGGGTCCACGCGGCTGGGTGACCTGCGGCGGGCCGGGCTGTTCGTGCACTGGTTGCCCGTGGACCGGCCGTTCACGCTGGAGGCGGGGCGTTCGTTGTGGGGGTTTCCGAAGGAGCTGGCGGACATCGAGTTGCGGCTCGGGTCGCCGTACAAACGGTGCATCCTGCGCAAGGACGGCAGGCTCGTGCTGGACCTGCTGATCAAGCCGGGAACATCTGTGCCGGGAGTCACCACCATGGCGCCGCCGGCCGCCTACACGCACCTGGAGGGGGTCACGCGGCGCGTCCCCTGGTCCGTACGCGCCCGCGGCGCCAGGATCCGGCCCAGCGGCGCGCTGATCCGCCTGGGCAACCATCCCATCGCCAAGGAGCTGAGCGAGCTGGGGCTGCCGAAGCGGGCCATGTTCACCTCGACGGTCTCGCACGCCGAGCTGACGTTCGGCGAGGCCGAGGAGGCGTAGCTCGATCGGGGTGCTCGATCGGAGTGCTCGATCGGGGGAGCTCAGACGATCGGGGGGCGGCCGAGCTTGACCATGCGCCAGGCCGTGCGCCAGGCCATGGGACGGCGTTCGCCCGCCGGAGTGCGCAGGCCCTCGAAGAAGCCGGAGAACCAGGCCTTGAGCGTGACCCCGGAGCCGCGCTCGCGGGCCACGGTGAGCACGACCCAGTTGGTCAGGTAGAAGAACGCCAGCGGCCACGGCAGGTTGCGGCGGGCCAGCCAGACCCGGTTACGGGCGTTGAGCCGGTAGAACTCGGCGTGCCGCGTCGGGGGGACCTGCGGGTGGTACATCACCGTCTCGGCGTCGTACTCGATCCGGTAGCCCTCGCCGAGCAGCCGCCAGGCCAGGTCGGTCTCCTCGTGGGCGTAGAAGAACCGCTCGGGCAGGCCGCCCACCTGGAGGAACGCCGAGCGCCTGATGGCCGAGGCGCCGCCGAGGAACGTCGTGACGGGCGAGGAGCGCTGCGGGTCGCCGGCGCGCAGGCGGGGGACGTGGCGCCGCTGGCCGATGCCGCCGTCGGGGTCCATCACCCGGAAGGAGATCACCGCGAGGTCCGGCTCGGTGGCGAAGCGGTCGCGTACGTGCGCGACGACCTTCTGGCTGGCGTACCAGCCGTCGTCGTCGAGGAACAGCACGACGTCTCCCGAGCACTCCTCCACGCCGCGATTACGGCCTGCGGGGATGCCCGTGTTCTGGTCGAGCCGGATCGATTTCACGACCGCGGCCGACCCCTCGGGTGGCGTCGCCGACACCTCGGGCACGTCGGCGCCATTGCCCACGATCACCACCTCGACGTCGCCGTCGACCTGATTGAGCGCGGACTCGACTGCCCGGTTCAGCTCCGCGACCCGGTTTCCCATGGTGAGGATGACGCACGAGATCTTCAACGAATCATCGTCCTGACGCGTTGACGACACGGGCGGAGCATTCTTTCATGATCACCGAGTCTGCTGGTCTGCATATTCCTGATATTGGTGGAGCTAAGCGTATCGGAACCAGGGGTGAACCCCCACCGAACGGCGGACGTCCGATCAATACGACGGACGGGGAGCGCCTCCGGTTCCGACATGAGATCACGCCAGCCGCTTCGATGCGAGAATGCTTACCAAATGCAGGACAACCTGTAGGCAGGCCGCTACGAAGCAGGCGACGAGCAGCACCCTGGTGACCAGGAGATCGCCGGTCACCGCGTCGATCACCGCGGTCACCAGCGCGAGCAGGGACAACTCGATCGGCTGCACGATCCGGTGGAACTTCGTCGCCGACAGCACCCGCCGGCCCAGCCCCAGCAACCCGGAGCGAAACTGCCCCACGGACGCCTCGGTGGCGCCCGCCAGGCCCCCCTTGGCCCGCGCCACGTCCACGAGGTCGGTCTCGGCCTTGATCAGGATCGCGCCGAGTGCGGCGGCGACCCCCAGCACGGTGTACCAGTCGGGCAGCACGGCCGAGGCCCGCCAGCCCAGCCCGGCGAGCACCGCGGCCTCGGTGAAGTAGGCGCCGACCCGGTCGAGGTAGACGCCGGTCAGCGAGGTCTTCCCGGTCCAGCGGGCCAGCTCGCCGTCGGAACAGTCCAGCAGTAAATAGACCTGTACGAGCACCGCGGCGGCCACGGCGGCCCACAGCCCCGGCAGGGCCAGCACGACCCCGGCCACGATCCCGGCCACCGTCATGATCCAGGTGAGCTGGTTGGGCGTGACGGGCGTCTTGGTCAGCAGCCAGGTGACGTAGATGGACATCCTGCGCATGTAGAGCACCCCCGCCCAGTGCTCGCCGTTCTTGCGCAGGAGGTGGCCCGCGGGCTGGGCCACCTGCCGCAGCTCAGCGACCGAAGGCCCGGACATAGTCCTCCACCCGATCGTGGATCTCGGAGTCCTGCATGCGCAGGTGCTCCAGGATCGTGTAACGGCCGGGACGGGTGGCCGGCGCCAGCGCGACGGCCGCGGCGAACTGCTCGGCGCTCAGCCCGATGTCGGCGGGCACGACGGGCAACTCGTGCCGGCGCAGGCACTCGACGACCTGCGCGACCCGGGCCCCGTCCTCTCGCAGGAAGTAGCAGAAGGCGGCACCGATCCCGGCGAGCTCGCCGTGGTTGGAGGTGCCGGGAAAGAGCTGATCCACGGCATGAAGGATCTCATGGTCTCCACCGCTCGCGGGCCGGGACGACCCGGCGATCACCATCGACATGCCGGACAGGATGAGCGATTCGGCCAGAACGGTCAGGAACGCGTCGGACTCGATGGAGTCCGTACGCCCGATGAGCGCCTCGGCGGCGGTGCGGGACATCGAGCAGGCCAGCCCGTCGATGGGCTCGCCGCGCTCGATGTTGCCGAGCTGCCAGTCGTCGATGGCCGACAGGTTGCTCACCACGTCGCCCACGCCCGCCCTGACGAGCTGCTTCGGCGCGTTGTGCACGAAGTCGAGGTCGACCAGGATGGCCAGCGGCATCGGCACCCCGAACGTGCCCTTGCCGCCCTCGTAGACCAGCGAGGCGGTGGGCGAGCAGATGCCGTCGTGGGAGAGGTTGGTGGCCACCGCGACCATCGGGATGCCCGCGAGCGACGCGGCGTATTTGGTCGTGTCGATGGTCTTGCCGCCGCCGACGCCGACCACCACCTCGTAGGCGCCCTTGCGCAGGTCGGCGCCGAGCGAGACGGCCGCGTCGACCGACCCGTCCGCGACCCTGAACACCTCCGCCTCGTCGAGCGTGGGCGCGATCAGGCTCTCGATCTGGTCGCCCTGTCCCGGTCCGACGGCCACGGCGACCCGGCCGGAGGTCGCCACGCGGCTGTCGGCCAGCAGGGCGCCGAGTTGCGCCACCGCGCCGCGCCTGACCTCCATGGTCAGGGGCGCCGGAAGCATCCTCGCTAGAAGCGGCATCCGCGCCCCCTCAGTAGCGAACGGCTATGGTGCGGGCCTTGGCCAGGTCTTCGTGGTTGTCCACCTCGACCCAGTCGACCTCGCCGATGGGCGCGGCGTGGATCAACTCGCCGCGCGCCACCATCTCCTGGTAGCCGTCCTCGTAGTAGAGCTGCGGGTCGCGCTCGAACGTCGCCTTCAGCGCGTCGGCCAGCCGATCGGCCGCCGCCGGCCTGATGAGGGTGGCGCCGATGTATTCGCCGTAGGCGTCGGACGGCTCCATCAGCTTGGTGATGCGCCGCAGCGCGCCCTCGGGCGAGAGCGTGACCTTCATCTCCTCGTCGGCGAGCTTCTTCACGTTGTCGACCGCGAGCAGGATGTCGCTCGTCTCGGGGGCGGACAGCAGCGTCTTCTCGACCGAGACCGGGTGCACGGTGTCGCCGTTGACCAGCAGCGCGCCCTGGGCGAAGTAGTCGCGGGCGCACCACAGGGAGTAGGCGTTGTTCCACTCCTCGGCCTTGTCGTTGTGCACGAGGGTGAGCTTGACGCCGTGCCGCCGCTCCAGGTCGTCTTTACGCTCGTGTACGGCCTGCGCCGCGTACCCGACGACGACCACGACCTCCCGCAGGTCCACCTCGGCGAGGTTGCGCAGCGAGATGTCCATGATCGTGGTTTCGCCGTCGACCGGCACGAGCGCCTTGGGCAGCGTGTCGGTGTACGGCCGCAGACGTCGTCCGGCCCCAGCGGCCAGAACCATTCCCAGCAACGTGCACTCCTAGGTCGAGCATGACTAGTAGGCCAAAGAGTATTCGTCTTTGAGCCCTCCGCGGGCAATCCGGCGTTAGTCTTGCGTTCCCGTATCGGTCGCTTCCACCCCGGACGTGGGCGCGGCCAGCCAGCAGGTCAGGCTCTCCCAGCCGAACAACGCCCACAGATAGATCGTGAGCAGCACGTAGCCGGCGGTGATCCAGCCGGTGAGGGCGACCAGCGAGACCATCATCATCCGCCCGTCCCAGCCGAGCCCGAACGTGGCCAGCCACGGCGGCGGGTAGACGTGCTGGCGCAGCCGGTAGACAAGATCATAGTGGTGGAACGCCAGCGCGCCGAGCAGCAGGAAGATCAGCACGGGGTGCATCCCGTGGGCGAACCCGCAGGCCGCGATGAAGGTGTACTCGATCACCCGCAGGATCGGCGGCACGAGCCAGTCCAGCCTGCCGTCGTGCGGATGCGTGCTGCCGGGACCGGCCAGCAGCAGCGTCACGGCGGGCGCGAACACCGCGAGCCCGTCGGACCCGGCCACCCCGATCACCAGCAGCACCCCGGTCACGAACGTGCCCGCGATCACCGGCGGCAGCGGCGGGAGCTGCCCGGCAACGAGCAGGCCCATGGCGCGCGAGAGCGGGCCGTCGTCGCGGTAAGCCACGACCGTGCTGCTGGGGACGGGTGTCATGTGGACCGAAATCACTGTGCCGACCTCGCGATCCGTCCGGCGAGCTGGTAGAGGGCCGCCACGCCGCCCCAGCAGAGCAGGGCCAGGAACGTCACCCTGGCGTTCCAGCCGGCGGCGGTGACGGCGATCAGGGCCGTGCGCTCGCCGATGGGCAGCACGATGATCTTCTTGAGCCAGCGCGCGATGGTGTCACGCTCCATCCGCTGGGCGAACCCGAGCACCCCGGGCGCGTGGCGGGCGTCCTGCGACTCCAGCAGGGAGCGGGCCGGCCTGCCCCACATGGAGCCGATGCGGGCGGCGTCGGTGGCGGCTCCGGCGTACGCGTACTGGAGGGCGTGCCGTACGACCTGGAGGATCGTCGCGGTCACGGCGAGATACCAGATGCCGGGGTCGGCGAAGCCGAAGGCGAGGCCGATGTAGACGGCGTATTCCTTCAGCCGGTCCGACATGCCGTCCGCCCAGGCGCCGAGCGGGGAGAACGTACGGGCGTAGCGGGCGAGCTGCCCGTCGAGGCAGTCGAGCGCGAACGACAGGTAGAGCAGCGCGGCCCCGGCCAGCCGCCCGCCCTGGGTGCCCGCGGAGAACCAGACGGCCGACAGCAGGGCCAGGCCCACGGAGACGCCGGTGACGGTGTTGGGGCTGAGCTTGAGCCGGACGGCGGGCCTGACCAGGTGGCGGGTCCAGGTGGAGACGAGGAACGTGGCGAAGAAGCCGTCGTCCTCCTTGACGGAGGTGTCGAGCCTGACCCTGGCCTCGTCCACGTCGGCCAGCCTGGTGACGGCGGCGTCGGCGGCGCTCTGGCCGGTCACCCGGTCGGCGTGCAGCGGCCCGATCCCGGCGGCCCGCACCGCCACGCCAGACCTGACCAGCCCGACCAGCAGCAGGTCCACCGCCTCGACCGGGGTGACGGGGCCCAGCTCGCCCCGGTCGGCCAGCTCGGCCAGCTCCTCCGCGAGGTCCGCCAGCGAGGCCAGGTCGGCCTCGCCCGCCTGGAGCACGCCTCTGAAGGTGGCGTTCGCCTCGGGCACGACGTGGAATGAGCTGCCCGCGGCGACGATCTTGCCGCCTTCGACGCGTACGGGCGGCCGCATGGGGCCCGCGGCCGCGTCGTGGGCGACCAGCGCGGCGGTGTCGTGGGCTGGGTGCTCCAGCAGCAGCGCCAGCGCCTCGGTGTGCGCCACGAGATCGGCGGGGAGCACGGCGACGGCGCCCGAGGTGGTCCTGGCGATCTTGGCGACGCCCCGGAGATCGGCCCCGAGGCCGCTGCCGGCGGTCACCACCTGGACGTCGCGTACGGGCAGCACGGCGAGCTGGTCGCTGATCCGGTCGAGCAGCGTGCCGTCCGCGCAGGAGAACCTGCAGGCAGGGGTCGTGGCGAGCAGCACGACCGAGGTGGTCGTGGTGTCGCGGGTCAGTGAGTCGGGCAAAGCACAGGTCTCCTCCCGGTCGGGCGGGAGTGCGTGGACTTGGGGGTGCGTAGCCACAGCGTAGCGACAGGTCAACGCGATATCACGGAACAGGACCGTTACGCTGCCGGTATGGATTCACGGCTGCGGTCGGTAGGGGTGCTCCTCGCGGGCGGCGTGGGCCGGCGGGCCGGTCTCGCCACGCCCAAGCAGCTCGCCGAGATCGCGGGAAGGACGATCATCGAGCACTCGCTGGCGGTGTTCGAGGGCGCGCCGGAGATCGACGAGATCGTGGTGCTCATGACGCCGGGGTACGCCGACCGGATGCGGGAGATCGTGACGCGGGGCGGCTACCGCAAGGTCAGCAAGGTCGTGGACGGGGGCGCGAGCCGTACCGAGAGCACGTGGCGGGCGTTGCGGGCACTGGGGACCGAGGAGTGCAACGTGCTGCTGCACGACGCCGTGCGCCCGCTCCTCGAGCCCAGGATCATCACCGAGTGCGTCCGGGCGCTGGAGACGCACCCGGCCGTGAACGTGGCGATCCCCAGCTCCGACACGATCCTGGTGGCCGCGCCGGTGCCCGACGGCGAGGTGATCGGCGAGGTGCTGGACAGGTCGCGGCTGCGGCGCAGCCAGACGCCGCAGTGCTTCAGGCTCTCGGTGATCCGGGCGGCCTACGAGCGGGCGTTCGCCGACCCGGAGTTCGGCAGCCGGCCGGCCACCGACGACTGCGGCGTGGTGCTGCGTTACCTGCCGGACGTGCCGATCCACCTCGTGCCGGGCAGCGAGCACAACATCAAGGTCACCCACCCGGCCGACCTGCACCTCGCCGAGCGGCTGTTCGAGCTGGCCACGGTGGTGCCGCACGGCGACAGGAGGGCGCTCGAAGGCAGGAGCGTCGTCGTCTTCGGCGCCCACGACGTCGCCGAGCTGGCCACCGCCCACGGCGCCAGGGTGCACACCTTCTCCAGGTCCGACGGCGTGCGTGTGGAGGATTTCGACTCGGTGGCGAAGGCGCTGGACGGCGTCGGGAGCGTCGATCACGTGGTGAACACGACAGGTCATCTTGGAACGCCCGAGGAGGTGATCGCCGTCGATCACCTGGGCGCGTTCAACGTGGCCCGGGCCGCCCGCCCGCATCTCCGCAGGAGCCTGCTGCTGCACGCCCCTCGCGGCTCCGGCGCGTTGGCCGCCTCCGCGCGTGCCGCCGTGGCGGGGCTGACCCGGGCACTGGCCCGCGAGTGGGCCCCGGACGGCATCAGGGTCAACTGCGTCAATACCAACGCGTCTCCGCTCGTGGTCGCGCAGACCTCGCTGGACATCCTCATCTCCGACCTATCAGGGCAAGTCATAGATGTTGGCGTGGACGGCGCTTGACCTGATCCTTGTTACCGTGCGTTCGCATGAGGAGACTCATCGCGATCGCGGCGCTGCTCGGCTGCTACCCCGTACTGCTGGTGTCGGCGCTCTGGCCCGCGCCGGCGCTGTTCGGGGCGGTTGCCGCGCTCTCCTATGCCGTGGAGTACATCGCGCCGCGCGCCGGTCGGCCGCTGCCCGAGTTGCTGGGCAAGGTGCACCTCGGGGTCACCGTGCGCTTCGCGGCCAGGGAGACCATGGCGCTGCTGCTGGTGGCACGGACGGCCGGGTCCGACTCGCCGTGGTTCCCGGCGCTGGCGGCCGGGGTGTTCGCGATCCACGTGGTGCGGGCCGGGCACACGGGGCTGGCCATGCGCCTCAAGCAGATGCTCAGCAGGATGCCGGTGACCACCCGCAACATCGATGTCTCGGCGCTACGCATCCCGAAGATGCCGCCGCCCTACCTGCGTGACTCCCGCAGCGTGCGCTTCCTCTACCTGGACGCGCTGCCGGTGCTCGGCGCCGCCGCCGGCGTCGTTCCGGCTGCGATCGGTGCGGGCCTGGCGATCCTGCTGGGCGCCGCCGGGGCGCTCGCGCTCATCCCGTACGTGCGCCGCGCCACCCCCCTCACCGACGCGGCCAAGGTCCTGGCGGTCGTGGGCGAGCAGGTCGAGGCCTACCGTCCCGAGGTCATCCTGTACTTCTCCGGCGCCACCGCGGCCGCCTACCAGGCCAGGATGTGGTTGCCCATCCTCGAACGCATCGACCGTCGGGCCGTCGTCGTGCTGCGCGAGCGCGGCATGGCCAGCCACCTGGAGTCGACGACGCTGCCGATGTTGTGCATCCCGTCGGCGGCCGACCTGATGAGCTTCCGCGCCCTGTCCAGCGCCAAACTCTGCCTGTACGTCGCCAACGTCGGCAGGAACGTCCACATGCTGCGCATCCCGACCTTGCGCAGCGCGTTCCTCAACCATGGGGACAGCGACAAGGAGGCCTCGTTCAACCCGTTCTCGCGGGTGTACGACGAGGTGTGGGTGGCCGGTCCGGCGGGCCGGGACCGGTACCGGCGGGCCAGGGTGGGCGTCCGGGACGAGTGCGTCCACGAGGTCGGCAGGCCGCAGCTCGAAGGCATCTCGACGGAGGGGCCGGGGCTGCCGTACCGGACCGTCCTGTACGCGCCCACCTGGGAGGGCTGGAACGACGACCTTTTCCACACCTCGCTGATCACCATGGGCCCGCGCATCGTGCGGGCGCTGCTCGACCACCGGCCACCGGTACGCGTGATCTACAAGCCGCACCCGCTCACCGGCCACCGCGCCAAGAGCGCCGCCCGCGCGCACCGGAAGATCGTGGCCATGATCGAGGCGGTCGAGCTGGCCGAGTCGAAGGCCAGGCACCCGTCGAGCGCGCCAGGGGAGACGTCGGAGATCAGGCACATGGTGGTGACCGGGCCCGAGCCGCACCTGTACGACTGCTTCAACGAGTGCGACCTGCTGATCAGCGACATCTCCAGCGTCGTGGCCGACTTCCTGGCCAGCGAGAAGCCGTACGCGGTGACGAACGTCTCCGGCCTGCCCGGCCAGGCCTTCCACGAGCGTTACCCCAGCACCGAGGCGGGCGTATTGCTCGGCGAGGACCTGGCCGGGCTGGCGGACTTCCTGGACGGGGAGGACACGCTGGCCCGAGCCAGGATCAAGCTCAGGAGCCATCTGTTCGGGCCGGAGTATCCGGACGCGCTCACCCGCTTCAACGCGGCGGTCGAGCGGGTGTTCTCATGAGCCCGGTGGTCTCGCCAGCTTTCTCGGGCTGGTGAGGAAGCCCCAGCCCCAGGAGCAGTGCATGGTGGCGTACACGAGCGGCAGCCGCAGCTTGGCCTTCGCCGACAGCCCGCCGCCCGTCAGCGCCGACCCCGCCACGATGGCCGCGAGGTAGCCGCCGGGGACGACCAGCGCGAGCGGGAAGAACGGCGAGACGACCAGCCCGAGCAGCATGGCCAGCACGGCGGCGGGCGGCGCCAGGTAACGCAGGTTGATCGTGCCCTCGTGGGTGCGCGAGACCACCCGCCGCCACCGGCCGTAGTGGAAGTACTGCTTGGCCAGCGCCTTGACGTTGGGCCGCGGCCGGTAGGAGACCCGCATCCGCGGCTGGAACCAGACCAGGCCGCCGCTCTGGCGGATGCGGTGGTTCATCTCCCAGTCCTGGGCCCGCTGGAAGTGCTCGTCGTAGCCGCCCACCCGGTCGAGCGCCGAGCGGCGGAACACGCCGAGGTAGACGGTGTCGGCCGGGCCCGCCGTGCCGCCCACGTGGAAGGCGGCGGCGCCCACGCCGATCTTGGACGTCATGGCGCAGGCGACGGCCTGCTCGAAGGGGGTGATCCCTTCGGCCGCCATGATGCCGCCCACGTTGTCGGCACCGGTCTCCGCCAGCGTCTCGACGGCGACACGCAGGTAGTCGGACGGCAGCATGGCGTGCCCGTCGACCCTGGCGATGATGCCGTTGCGCGCGGCGGCGATCGCGGCGTTGAGCGCGTTGGGGGTGCGGCCCGTGGGGTTGGGCACCACGGTCACCCGGGGATCGGCCGCCGCGATGGAGTCGGCGACCTCCTGGGTTCGGTCTTGGGAAGGACCCACGGCGAGAACGACCTCGATCTCACCTGGGTAGCTCTGGGCGAGGACCTGGTCGACGGCCTCGCGTAGGTGCCGCTCCTCGTTGAGAACGGGCATGACGACGGAGATGGGGGGCCAGCCGCGCGTCTCCGCGGGCGCGTGCGGCGAGTCGGGGAACTGCTTCATGGCGGGGCTCACGCTACTGTACGAGCAGGGTAGGAGGGCAATCGAAAGCCCGATCCACCGGGGTGACAAAAGGGGGACGGCATGCGGGACCCGGCCGAGGAGGACGCCGGTGTGCTCGTGGGCGGCGACGCCTACGGTGGCGTCAAGCTCGCACCCGGCCGCCCTCGCAAGCCGCTCAGGAGCGCCAAGGCCCGCCGCCGCAACGTGATCACCGCCGGCTTCCTGTCCGCGGGCGTCCTGGTCACCACCGGCGTGGTGTGGGCGACCCCGCGCCAGATCGGCACCGTGGACGCCGGCGTGACCGCGCCCTCCCGCGGCGCCGAGAACATCCTGATGGTCGGCGTCGACAAGCGCGACGACCTCACCCGCCAGCAGCAGAACCGGCTCAAGCTCGGCCGCGAGGCGGGCCAGCGCACCGACACGATGATGCTCATCCACCTGTCGGAGGACCACAGCCGGGTCACCGTGGTGAGCCTGCCGCGCGACACCTGGACGACGGTCCCCGGCAAGGGCGACCACAAGATCAATTCCGCGTACCAGTTCGGCGGGCCCAGGCTCGCCAAGGAGACCGTCGAGGCCGCCACCGGGCTGCAGATCAACCGCTACATCGAGGTCAACATCCTCGGCTTCATCGACGTCGTCGACTCGCTCGGCGGCGTCACCGTCTGCACGCCGGTGCCGATCAACGACCCCAAGACCGGGCTCAACCTGCCCGCGGGCACCCACCAGTTGCAGGGCGTCCAGGCGCTCGGCTACGCCCGCACCCGGGCCACCGCGCGTTCCGACCTCGACCGCATCGACCGGCAGCAGCAGGTCATCTCGGCGCTGCTCAACCGGGCGCTGAGCGCCGACACGCTGGCCAACCCCGGCAAGCTGGCCTCGTTCGTCAACTCGACGCTGAGCACGGTCAAGGTCGATCCGGACGACGGGCTGATCGGGCTGGCCACCCAGCTCAGGGACGTTTCGCTGCAGGACGTGAAGTTCGCCGAGGTGCCGCTGTCCAACGTCGACTTCAAGGCGCCCACCGGCGAGTCCGCGGTGTTGTGGGACAAGCGGGCGGCCCGCGACCTGTTCACGAAGATCAACGCGGACCAGGACCTGACCAAGCCCACCCCGACCGTCACCGCCACGCCTTCGAGCAAGCCGTCCCCGATCCGGCCGGAGCGCATCTCGATCAAGGTCAAGAACGGCACCCTCATCACGGGCCTCGGCGCCCGCACCAAGACGGCCCTGGCCGCCTACGGCTTCAAGGTCCCCGGCGAGCCCGGCAACACCGCCAAGAAGGACTACAAGAAAACCATCGTCCGATACGCCAAAGGCAACGAGGATTCCGCACACGTCGTGGCCGCCGCCATTCCCGGAGCCGAACTGCGCGAGGCAGACATCGACGGCATCGAGGTGATCATCGGCAGCGACCAACCGAAAATCAAGCAACAGAAGCCGACTGACACCCCATCCGCCGCGCCCAGTGTTACACCAACGACCAAAACGGCAATGCAGAACATATGTAAGAAATAAGTATAACTTTCTGCAGGTCGGACAGGTGAGGCCCATGGTGGTCAGGTCTTGGCGGGAGGATCCCTGTACGGTGCTCCATGTCGCAGGCGATCTCGACGTGGCAGGGGCTCCTCGGCTGCGGGCCGAGCTGGAGCAGGCGATCACCGCCGCCGACCCGCTCAACCTGGTCGTCGACCTGACCGAGGTGCCGTTCTGCGACTCCGTCGGGCTCGGGGTGCTGGTGGCCACGCTCAACCACATCCAGCGCATGAACGGCCGGATGATCCTCGTCCTCGCCCCCGGAATGATCCGCCACCTGCTGACGATCACCAATCTCGACCGGCATTTCGAGACGAGCGAAACCCTCGGCGAGGCACGCACGGCGATGGGCAGCGCGGCCTGACCGACTTTGACGCATTGGCCTGACTGATCGGAGGTGTGCGAGAACATGTTCATGTCATTCCCGGCACACCTCTCCACGGCCTCGTAAAGTCGCAGGAGAGCCCCCTCAGGTGTGGAGGCTTTCACGTTGTTCGACCAGTTCCACCAGTTTCCTCAGTTTCCGGAGCCGGCGCGCTCCCAGCTCGTGGCCGCCTTCGACGAGGGCAGGACCCGCCCTGAATGGTGCTTCGCGGAGGGTCAGGCCAGGCTCGCGTTCTGGGCCCCCTACGCCGGCGCGGAGCCGCTGATCGTCTGGCAGTTCGACCCGGGTCCCGATCCCGTCGCCGCCGCCGGGCTGTTGCTCCGCAGCCTGGACACGATGGGGCTGACCAAGATAATTCACGACATCTCCCTCAAACCCGGGCTCACCCCTGTCGTCGACCGCCCCGTCGAACACGAGGCCCTGACCCGTGCCGGGTTCGCCATGGAGGTGGAGCGGCTCGTGCTCGAATGGGCGGCGGGCAGCGACATCCCCGAGGACCCCGGCAGGCTGACCTACCGCCCCGCGCGCCGCATGGACCCCGGCGAGGTGCTCGACATCCTCGTACGCGTCTCCGAGGGCTCTCTCGACTACGACACGCGGATCGAGGTGGCCACGGCGGGCACCGAACGGGAAGCCCGATGGATGTACGACGACCTGGTCAACCGCAAATCCAAGCCCGACTGGTTCGTCATCGGCTACCTGGGCGAGTCCCCGGTCGGCCTGGTGGCGCCCGACGACCACTCCATCGCCTACATCGGCGTCGTGCCCGAGCATCGCGGCCACGGCTACGTACACGACCTCCTGGCCAGGGGCACCCGCACGCTGGCCGAGGCCGGCCTGCGACGCATCGTCGCGGTCACGGACCTGGCCAACGTGCCGACGGCCAACGCGTTCCTGCGTGCTGGATACTCGGAGGTCGGCCGGTTGTTCCGCTACTACTGGAGGTCATCGTGAGACTCGGGGTCATGTTCGACAGGGGCCTGCCGCCGGAGCAGTTGATCCCGTTCGCCAGGGCGCTCGACGAGACGTCCGTGGCCGACCTGTGGGTGGTGGAGGACCTGGGCTGGACAGGCGGCATCTCCTCGGCCGCCACCGCCCTCGCCGTCACCTCCCGCCTGCGCGTCGGCATCGGCATCACCCCCGCTCCCCTGCGCAACCCGATGTTGCTGGCGATGGAGCTGGCCAACCTGGCCCGCGTGCATCCAGGGCGGCTGGCGGCCGGGATCGGGCACGGCGTACAGGACTGGATGCGCCAGGTGGGCGCCGCCCCGCCGTCGCCGCTGGCGCTCCTGGAGGAGACGATCACGTCCGTACGCGCGCTGCTGCGGGGCGAGACGGTCACCCTGCACGGCAGGTCGGTCCACCTGGACGGGGTGTCGCTGGTGCACCCGCCCGCCGAACCGCCGCCCGTGCTGGGCGGGGTGAAGAGCCCGCGTTCGCTGGCGCTGTCGGGCCGCGTCGCGCAGGGCACGATCCTGCCCGAGGGCGTCGGTCCCGCGCAGCTGCCCGGCATCCTCGACCAGATCGGCGCCGGGGACGATCACGAGCTGGTGGTCTTCACCTATCTCCACACAGGCGCCGAGGTGCCCCGTCAGATGCTGGAGTGGCAGGCCGAGTTCCTGGGGATCTCGCCGGACGACGTGGTGATGGCGGCCGGGACTCCGGAGGAGGCGGCGGCGCAGGTCAAGAGCCTGTGGGCGGCCGGCGCGGACACGGTGGTGCTGCGGCCGATCGGCTCGGATCCGCTGTCCCCCGTCACAAGACTGCTCTCGGCCCTCTGACCGAGACCGGCCGAATGGTCGAGACGTGGCCGGCGGCGGGGTGCGGCACCGCACCCCGCCACCTCTGTGCTACTGCCAGATCGCGGCGTACTTCCCGCCCTCAGCGTTCACCTGGACAGGGTGCAGTCCCTTGCCCTTGAGGTCGTTGAACCGCTTCTGGTATCCGGAGCTGCTCATGTCGATGTAGTTGGCCCAGGACCTGAGCCCGTCCTTGCGCCACACGGCCGTGTACGTGCCATCGGGCGCCACGGCCACCTTGACCGGCCGGAAGCCCTTCGCCTTCTTGGCGCTGAACTCGGCCTCGTACTTCTGCCTGGAGTAGCCGTAGGTGTAGTACCAGGCCCCGCCCGTGTTGGGCGTCCACACGCCCACGTAGCGGACGTCGCCGGGGGTGCCGTACGCGTCGACGGAGGTCAGCGCGAGCCCCTGGGCGGTCGCCTGCTTGTTGACGGCCTGGAACCGGGCCGGGGTGAGGTTCGACTTGGTGAGGAACTTCCCGGCCTTCTTCTCGAAGATGGCGGTGAACACGGCCGAGTCACCCGACCCGGTGGCGGAGACCGAAATCGGCTGCGCCCCCTCCTTCACACCGGCGTCGAACCGCTGCTGGAACTCAGCGGGCGACATGCCCTGCCAAATGCCCCACTGGGTCGACGACCCGTCCTTGAGCCAGACGGCCGCGTACCGCTCCCCGTCGGAAACGTTCACCGTGATCGGGTGGTAGCCCTGGCCCTTGAGCCGCTTCACCTGCGCCACGCTCTGGGCGGCGGTGGCGTTGTGGTAGGCGTACCAGGCCGGGGCCGCCTGGGCATTCGCCGCGGGCGCCGTCGCCACGACCGGAGCGGCGACTCCGGCCAGCACGGATGTGACGACTGCGATCTTTCTCGTGGTCCGCATGACCCTCCCATGCAGGAATCTTTACTGGTTGTTGGGATGAGGGATGACCATAACAGCACTTACTGACCGTCCGCTGGCAACTCTCGTCAGTAGCGACATGTTGTTAAGTACCGGTTCACTCAGGCCAAAGACCCCCTACCAGCCCCACCGTGAAGACTCCTCAGCCCGTGCGGCGGGTGGCCGCGTGCGCCGCTGTCATCCTCGCGGCCCTGGCGCTGGCCACCCCACCGGCCCAGGCCGGCGGCGGCGCGGCCACCGACACCAATGTGGTGCGGGGGCCGCAGGCCGACGAGTGCCACTACGCCGACGTCTGACCCCGAAACGCCACCGGCACGGCTCGGACCTGTGGTCAGCCGACCTTCTCGAAGGGGGTCGGGGACTGGCCCGTCCAGCGGTACAGCTGCGCGTGGCTGGTCTGCTTGGTCACGCCGTCCTCGGTGACGGTGCCTGCTTTCGACACGTAGTACCGGCCCCGGCCCAGCGAGATCAGCCCGTACTCACCGGTGAACTCCCACCCCCGCACCCCCGAGGCGCCGTCCTGGAGCCCGCCGGGCGCCAGCGTGAGCAGGTTGCCCCGCTCGGGCTGGGACTGCCCCACGATGTCGCCCTTCTTCGGCCGCTCGCCGCCGTCCACCATGAAGAAGGAGTAGTTGGGGAACTGCGGCTTCATCCCCTTGTACACGGCCATCATCCAGTTGCCGGTGTGGTCGTCGTACTGGAGGTTCTGCACGCCGTACGTGGTGTTGCCGGTGTAGGCGAAGTACTTGCCGTCCACCTGCTCGGGCCCGCTGGTGTGCGGGGCGCTCTCGGTGAGCGGCTGCTCGTACTTCTTCCACTGCTGGATGTCGTACTGGAGCAGGACCTGGTAGTCGTTGTCCGGCCGGGTGACGTTGGAGTAGATGCCGTACGCCACGGTCAGCTTCTGCTTGCCGTGCTTCTTGCCGAACTCCGGCCCGAACGACACACCGTCGATGCCGCTGCACCCGTACCGGTGGTCGGGGGTGTTACCGACGTTGCCGTCGAACTTGCCGTCCCCGTTCATGTCCGCCACATAGTCCGCCACGACCTCCTTGAGGTAGACCGTCTTGACGACGTCGCTGGTCTGGGCGTCCATGTTCATGCTGGTGATGCGGTCGACGTCGAAGATGGCGATGTAGAACGACTCCTGCTCCTTGTACTCGAGGGACCCGTACACCCGGCCGTCCTTGGTGTTGAAGTCCAGATCGCCGAGGTGCCCGGTGAACCCCGTCACCGAGCCGACGGGGTTGCCCTTGAGGTCGGTCTTGACGAGGAGGTTGGTGAAGGAGAAGTACATGTACCCCTTGCGCTGGTCTATGGCGATGCCCTGGACGTGCCCGGAGGCCCAGGCACCGCCGTAGACCTCGTTCGGCAACTCCCGGGGGCGGTCGTCGGCGACGGCTGGGGAGGTCAGCAGGCCGAGCGAGGCGGTGGCGGCCAGCGTGAGTGTCAACACCTTGCGCATGTTGCAGTACCCGTCTTCGGTTAAGGATCAGACCGAAACGAGACGCTATACCGACCGTATGGCGATGTCTGACAAATCCACGAACCGACAGTGAAGTACCACCAAACTACCCATCCGGCACCATAGGGGCCGCCTAGCGGTACAGCCGCTCCAGCGTCACCAGGAGAACACGGCCATCGCCGTCGGCAGCGGCGCGGAGCTCACCAGTGAAACCAGACCCGCCGTAGCAGGTCAGAACCGTGTCTCGCGTGTCGTAACCCTTGTTGCTCAGCAGCTCCCGCGCCCTCGCGAGCCGCTCAAGATGATGACCTCCCATCACTTCACCCCACTTGGCCTCACCGAGCGACAGGATCCGCCGCGACCGCCCAGGCTCCTGTGCGGCCAGCGCCACCACGTCGACCTCGATCTGAGTCCTGTTGGCCGGATCTGGCACCACGCCCGCTCCGATCTCCGCCGGGAACTCGCCGAAAACCGTGTCCTCCGCGCCCAGCGCGAAATCCCGGCACAGAGACTCGAAGTGCGGCCCGACGACTTGAGCGAGAAACGTCTGCCTGACCGCCTGCCACACGGTTTCCGCCCGGTAGATCTCCAGCTCCGGCCAGCGCCGACGCATAATCGCCTCATAGAACGTGATCAGCGGCTCGACGATACGGTAGCGGGCACGTCCGGAACGGAAGAGGTCGGGCTCACGCGTGATCAGCGCACAGTCTTCAAGGACGTTGAGCGGGTGGGTGATCTGGTCGGACTTACGCCCTACATAGCCAGCGATCCCCCCATTGGTCGAGTTTCCGCTCGCGATGGCCGCCAGGACCGAGTGGTAGAGCGCCGGATCCCGGATGTCCGACTCTTCGGCCAGCAGATAGCGCGCTTCCCGGAAGAGCGGCGTCTGAGGGTTCAGCACGGTGCGAACAACCCAGGAATCGAAATCAGCCAGACCCTCCGGTACGTCACCCTGCGTGAACTCGTACCGGTAAGCAGGCGTTCCACCCACGACGGAGTTCACCAGGACGGCCAGCCTCGGATCCGTGATGCCCCAGAACTCCGCCGCGGCCCGATAGCGGAATGGATGAATCATGAGCTCCAGACCGGCTCGCCCACGCAATGGCGCCTGTCCGGATAGCAGCCCGCCCATCACGGACATGGCCGATCCGCAGAGAATCAACCTCGCCGTACTCTCCTGCCCGCTGCCGCCCGGCCCCAGCTCGCGCTGGATGATGGACGGCAGTGCGGGCGAAGCTTTGGACAGGAACGGAAACTCATCAATGATCAGCGGCACAGGCCGATCGCGGAAGGCGCGAAACATGTAGGGGATGGCGTCGTTCCAGTCGCGGAAAGGAATCTCCACGACCTCTCGGGTGAATCGCGTGAGAGCTTCCGTGAACAGCCGCAGCGATTCGGCCTCCGTCGCCTCCGTGGCAGCGAAATACATCCCGTCGGTCACTTCCGCCAGGGCCTGCAACAGGAAGCTCTTCCCCTGCCGACGTCGCCCACTGACGACTCCGAGCGTGGCTCCGGACCTCGCGGACGCCCGGCGCCGCGGCGCCACGAAGCCCGCCAGGCCCTGCCACTCCCTCACGCGGTCGAAGACGCGCTCCGGCTTACGGATCAAGACCCCCTCCAAAACAGCGACGTATACAGAACTATACTTCTCAGAAGTACAGTTCTGCGATTGGTCAGGGCGTTGGCGGTTGCCCTGGCGCGTCGAAGGCGACCAGCTCGATCTCGAACCCGTCCTTGTCCTCCAGGTAGGCGGCGTAGTGCTGCTCCCCACCGGCGTGGGGATGACGATCGGGGAACATCAGCGTCCAGCCGTGCGCGGGCGCCTGCTCGACCAGAGCGTCGACCCGGGCCCGGCTTTTCACATGGAAGGCCAGGTGGTTGAGCCCGGGGCGGCAGCGGTCGTGCCGATCGGCGCTGAGGGCCGGTGACTGCTCCAGCACCAGGTACGTGGCCCCGAGCCGCCAGCTACGGCCAGCGCTCCAATCCTGGAAGAGGGTGTAGCCGAGCGCCTCCAACAGCCATTGCCAGCTGCCGACGGCCCGTGCCAGATCGGGCACCCAGATCTCGACATGGTGCAGCATTCCGGTAACGGGCTTGGCGTTCATGCTGTGACCCCCTCTGCCCAGGCAGGGCACGTGTCGTCGGCAAGATACAGCTGGCTGGCTGCGTACAAGGCCGTGGCATGCGCGGTCAGGGGGCGACACGCAGGCGGCTCACGCGGAAATCAGAGCTTGGAGATGTAGTACATGCTGCCCGGCTGGAGGGTGCCGGCCAGCGCGGAGGCGCTGATGGTGTGAGAGCCGCCGGTCGGCTTCCACGGGTCGTAGACGGTGATGGTGCCCGCCGGCTTGTCGTAGCCGTAGGCGATGATCGCGTGGCCGAGCTTGGTGCCCTTGACCTTGCCCTTGTTCCAGGGCAGTCGCTCCATGTACACCGCGATCACCGGCGCCCGATGCAGATCGCCGATGTTGCCCGAGACCCGATTCATGAGCACCGACGCGTTGCCGTCCGCGTCGGTGGGGCTCGTGTACTTGTAGCCCTTGGACTTGACGTAGGCGTTGATCACCGGCACAGCCTTCGAGCCCTTGGTGCCGCCGGAGGCGGTGGTCTTCATCTTCTTGGCGAGGGTGGCCTGGCTGACCTTGAGGCCGAAGGTCGACAGACTCATCGACGACGAGGCGGGCACGCAGTAGTAGTTCGTCGTCTGCGGCTGGCCCTTGAGGCTGAGCTGGTACTTCAGGGGGGTGAGGAGACCGTTGGTCGTCGGGGTCGGGGCGGGGGTGCTGGGGGACGCGTGAGCCGGTGTCAGAGCGGTGAAGCACAGGGTGCCCGCGGTCATGGTTACGGTGAGGGCGATGCCGGTTCCCGCCCTGAAGTTCTTCACTTGATCACTCCACACATGCACACAAATACTGACGAGAAGTCAAGGACTGTAGTTGTTCGAGTCAAGTGTGTGCAAGAAGCGATGATTGAGGTGCTTGGGGCGAAAGGGACGATGTACGCCACTCAGTGCATCCGCCGATCTTGGCACGTGAGCGGCCGGCGGCCTGGCGGTGACGTACTCGAATACGGTCTCGGGGGTGAGCGCCCGGGCGCTGGCCGACCGGTATCGGCCTGGGCTCCTCAGGACTGTCGCGCTGACGGCGCACAACGTGTTCGTCGCCTGGGACGACTTCCAGCACCACCTCTGCGCGCTGGCCGTCGCGCAGGTGGTCGAACTGCACGGCATGAAACCCGTGGCCTGAACAGCCCGGCTCCGCTTTCCGTGCTCCATTGGGAGGGACCTTGGCGTGATTCATCACGACCAGACGTCATGGTGACCTCAGCGGCTTTGGGCCGGGGGTTTGGGGGCCCTTGGATTTCCTACTTGAGCAACTGTCGGGCCATGACCATGCGCTGGATCTGGTTGGTGCCCTCGTAGATTTGGGTGATCTTGGCGTCTCGCATCATGCGTTCCACCGGGAAATCCTTCGTGTAGCCGTAGCCGCCCAGCAACTGCACCGCGTCCGTGGTGATTTCCATGGCCGCGTCCGATGCCGCGCACTTCGCGGCGCTCGACAGGAACGTCAGGTTCTTTTGGGGCTCGCCGTGCATCGCGCGCTCCGACTTCGCGGCCGCGTGGTACGTCAGTTGCCTGGCCGCCTCTAGCTTCATGGCCATGTCGGCGAGCATGAACTGCAGGCCCTGGAAATCGGCCACCGGGCGGCCGAACTGCTTGCGTTGCTTCACGTAGCCGATCGCATAGTCCAAGGCCCCCTGGGCGATGCCCAGTGCCTGGGCGGCGATGGTGATCCTGGTGTGATCCAGAGTCGCCAGGGCTGTTTTGAAGCCGGAACCCGGGGCGCCGATCATGCGGTTCGCCGGGATCCGTACGTTGTCCAGGATCACCTGGCGGGTCGGCGAGCCCTTGATGCCGAGTTTCTTTTCTTTGGGGCCGAACGAGACGCCCTCGTCTGATTTCTCGATGACGAAGGCCGAGATGCCCCGAGCGCCGGCTGATGGGTCCGTTACGGCCATCACCGTGTAGTACTCCGAGACCCCCGCGTTGGTGATCCACATTTTGGTGCCGTTGAGGACGTAACCGTCCCCGTCCGCCACCGCCCGCGTTTTCATCGCCGCCGCGTCCGAGCCCGCCTCCGGCTCCGACAGCGCGTACGAGAACATCGCCTCGCCCCTCGCCACCGGCGCCAGGTATCGGGATTTCAGGTCCTCCGACGCCGAAAGGAGAAGGGGCACCGTGCCCAGTTTGTTGACGGCGGGGATCAGGGAGGACGACGCGCAGGCGCGGGCCACCTCCTCGATGACGATCACCGTGGCCAGAGCGTCCGCGCCGGCGCCCCCGTACTGCTCAGGGACGTGTACGGCGTGCAGATCCGACGCCACGAGCGCCTTGTAGACGTCCCAGGAGAACTCCTCGGTCTCGTCGGCCTCCGCGGCGTGCGGGGCGATCTTCTCGTCGGCCAGGGCCCGGACGGTGTCCCTGAGCATGTCGTGCTCTTCAGCGGGCGCGTACAGAGGGAAGCTCATGCGTCAGATACTAGGATGTCCAACCATCTTGCTACTAGCCGGTACGGTTTGCGAAGAGGTGCAGGTGGCACGAAGGAGGTAGCGAGGGCCGGTAGCATGCCTGCGCGATCGAAAGGAGCTCACTCGTGCCATATCGCCTCACGGTGATCGGGACCGGATACCTGGGGATCACCCATGCGGCCTGCATGGCTGATCTCGGATTCGACGTCCTTGGCCTCGACATCGATGCCGACAAGATCCGCAGACTGAACGCAGGTGAGCTCCCGATCCACGAGCCCGGGCTCGAATCGGTGCTCCGCCGCGGGCTCGAATCCGGCCGCCTTCGCTTCACCACCTCGTACGAAGAGGTCGCCGCCTTCGGTGACGTGCACTTCATCTGCGTCGGCACGCCGCAGAAACGCGGCGAGTACGCCGCGGACGTCAGCTATATGAACAACGCCATCGAGTCCCTCGCCCCGCTCCTCGACCGGGAGTGCCTGGTGGTCGGCAAGTCCACCGTGCCCGTCGGCACCGCCGAGCGGCTCGCGGACCAGCTCGCCCGGCTCTCCCCGGCCGGGGGCGAGGCCGAGCTGGCCTGGAATCCGGAGTTCCTGCGCGAGGGCTACGCCGTTCAGGACACGTTGCACCCGGATCGCATCGTGCTCGGTGTTCGTACCGAGCGAGCGGAGAAGGTGCTGCGCGAGGTGTACGAGCCGCTGGGCGAGGTTCCGTTTGTGGTGACCGATTTCGCCACTTCCGAGCTGGTCAAGACGGCCGCCAACGCCTTCCTGGCCACCAAGATCTCTTTCATCAACGCCATGGCCGAGGTCTGCGAGGCCGCACACGCCGACGTCAAGCAGCTGTCCGAGGCGCTGTCGTACGACGACAGGATCGGCGGCCGCTACCTGAACGCCGGGCTCGGGTTCGGGGGCGGCTGCCTGCCCAAGGACATCAGGGCCTTCATGGCGCGGGCCGGCGAGCTGGGGGCGGACCAGGCGCTGACGTTCCTGCGCGAGGTGGACGACATCAACATGCGGCGCCGCGCCCGCATGGTCGACCTGGCCAGGGAGCTGGCCGGCGGCTCCTTCCACGGCTGTACGGTCGGCGTGCTCGGGGCGGCGTTCAAGCCGAACTCGGACGACATACGCGACTCCCCCGCGCTGGACGTCGCCGTCACCATCGGCCACCAGGGCGGACAGGTCACCGTCTACGACCCGATCGCGCTCGACAACGCTCGTAAGGCTCATCCCGAGCTGAACTATGGCGAGTCGGCTGTTGAGGCGGTTCGTGGGGCGCATGTGGTGCTGATGCTCACGGAGTGGCAGGAGTTCGTGGAGCTCGATCCGGAGGAGCTGGGGGCGGTCGTCGCCACCCGGCGCATCGTGGACGGGCGTAATGCGCTGAATGCCGAGCTGTGGCGGTCAGCGGGATGGCACTACCGCGCCCTCGGCCGCCCATAACTACTGCCCATGACTACTGCAGGTGGCGGACCCACTGGGTGATCAGCGGGCGGTAGCCCCGGCGGGCCCAGAACGGGGTCGATAGCGGGTTCGGGAGCGCGTGGTGGAGTGTCATCCACCGCACGCCCCGCGCCGCCGCCCGGCTGTGCGCCACCTCGGTGAGCGCCGCGCCCACACCTTGGCCTCGTACGGACGGCTCGACGTACATGACGCTCAGGTACGCCACCGGCGCGGCGTTCACCGACCGGGCCATCCAGGTGGAGCGGTCGGGCGGCTGGACGACGACGCAGCCCACCACGTCGCCGCCCACCTCGGCCACCCAGCACCAGTCCAGCGGCAGCACCTCCACGGCCACCGACTCCCGGACCCGCGCCGCGGTCGACGCCCGCAGGGCCACCCAGCCGAACTGCGCGTCGTACGCCACCAACCGCTCGTACATCCGCGCCACGGTCTCCAGATCATCCCGCGTGGCCCGGCGGATGGCGGGAGCCGTCACGGCGTGCTCCATGAGCGGGCGGACGGCGGCCGCCGCGATCGGGGCGAAGCCGCGTACGGCCAGGGCTCTGACCGGGGCGGTGTCCCGGCTCGGCCACGACACGGCCAGCGCCTGCCCCGGCGCGTCGACGCGCAGGCCCGCCAGCCACCGGTCGAGGAGCCCGCCGAGCGCGGCCTCGGGGCGAGGGCCGCCGACCCTGGCCTGGAGGCGGTGCACGACCAGCGGGGACCAGGCGGCTCGCAGGCTGGCGGGATCGATCCGGTCCACGGAGGCGAGCCCGACGGCGTCGCGCGCCTCGACCAGCTCCTCGCCCACCTGGGGTAGCTCGTCCTGGCCTGCGACCAGCGGGTCAGCGGCCCGTACCCGGGAGGCATGGCCCGTGATCACGTCGTCCATGCCCGCACATTAGCGCGGTTCAGAGCTCGGCGGCCTCCGCGCGCAGCTTCTCGCCCTTGGCGTGCGCCTGCTCCTTCAGCCGCGCCTGGAACTCCTCCATACGCTGCCGCAGCCCGGCGTCGGACGCCGCGAGAATCCGTACGGCCAGCAGCCCCGCGTTGCGCGCCCCGCCCACCGCCACCGTGGCCACCGGCACCCCGGCCGGCATCTGGACGATCGACAGCAGGGAGTCCATCCCGTCGAGGTGTTTCAGCGGCACCGGCACCCCGATCACCGGCAGCGGCGTGACGGAGGCCAGCATGCCCGGCAGGTGGGCCGCGCCGCCGGCGCCGGCGATGATTACCTGGAGGCCGCGGGAGGCGGCCTGGCGGCCGTATTCGATCATCTCGACCGGCATGCGGTGCGCCGACACGACGTCGGCCTCGAACGGCACCCCGAACTCCGCCAGCGCTTCCGCGGCCGCCTTCATCACCGGCCAGTCGGAGTCACTCCCCATGACGATGCCGATGCTGCGTCCAATGGCTCGTTCGCTTCGCTCTCTCACGCGTACTCCCCGGTGGTGAGGTAGACGGCGGCGTGGCGGGCGCGGGCGCGTACCTCTTCCAGGTCCGTGCCGAAGGCGGTCACATGGCCGATCTTGCGGCCAGGACGCACCTCCTTGCCGTAGAAGTGCAGCTTGACGCCCGGGTCGTGGGCGAACACGTGTTCGTACCGCTTGAACAGGTCGGGGTCGTCGCCGCCGAGCAGGTTGGCCATGACCACGACCGGGGCGGTCATCGCGGGCGAGCCGAGCGGCAGGTCCAGCACCGCCCGCAGATGCTGCTCGAACTGCGACGTCGTCGAGCCCTCGATCGTCCAGTGGCCGCTGTTGTGCGGCCGCATGGCCAGTTCGTTGACCACCAGCCCGTCGGCCGTCTCGAACATCTCCACCGCCAGCAGCCCGGTGACCCCCAGCTCGTGGGCGATCTTCAGGCCGATCCGCTGCGCCTGCGCGGCGTCCTCGGGATCCAGACCGGGGGCGGGCGCGAGCACCTCGACGCAGATGCCGTCCTGCTGCACGGTCTCGACGACCGGGTAGCTGACGCCCTGCCCGTGCGGCGAGCGGGCCACCAGCACCGCCAGCTCGCGGGCGAACGGCACGAACGCCTCGGCCAGCACCTCCACACCGGCGGTAAAGGCCTCCGCGACCTCCTCGGCGGATTCGCACACCCACACGCCGCGGCCGTCGTATCCGCCACGCACCGCCTTCAGCACCACCGGCCAACCGTGCTCGTCCGCGAAGCGGGAGACGTCCTCGGCCGAGGACACCCGCGCCCAGGCCGGGCACGGCACGCCGATCGCGGTCAGCCGCTCGCGCATGACCGCCTTGTCCTGCGCGTGCACGAGCGCGTCGGCTCCCGGGTGAACGGCGTGGCCGTCGGCGGCCAGCGCCCGGATGTGCTCGGTGGGCACGTGCTCGTGGTCGAACGTGATCGCGGCGCATCCGTTGGCGAAGTCGCGTAGATCGCCTAGATCGCGGTAGTCTCCGAGGCGCGTGTCGACGATCACCCGCGCGGCACTCTCGTCCGGGGTGTTGGCCAGCACCCGCAGCTCGACGCCCAGCGCGATGGCGGGCGGCTGGGACATCCTGGCCAGCTGGCCCGCGCCGACGATGCCGACGACCGGTCCGATGGGGCTGAAGGAACTCACGCCAGGTGAGCTTACCGGGACGGAACGACTTCCCCCGACGCCGGTCAACGCGCGGGACTGGACGGCCGTTCCGGGTCGCCTCACGAGGCACGGCCGTCCAGCGCTCTGTTCGCCGCGACCTGCAACGCAGCGTAATGCCCACCCCTCGGGAATGCCCGGCATAGGCCGATATTTCTAGAGGATGTTTGCACGGTATGTTCATGTGACACCCGGCCTACACCGTGGCCGGTACGCTGAGGTGGTCAGCTCGACTACGGAAGGGACCGAGCAGAGACGTGGATTTCGTTAGGCGCCTCTATCAGCGGTTCGAGTCCTTGGTCCATGAGCTGGCCAAGTTCGGCAGCATCGGGGCCGTCGCCTTCGTCATCGACACCGGCATCTACAACCTCTGCCTCTGGCTGGAGTGGGGTCCGCTCACGTCCAAGGTGGTCGCGACGACGATCTCGGCGACGTTCGCGTACGTGGGCAACCGGTTCTGGACGTTCCGTCATCGGGACCAGAGCGGGCTGAGGCGCGAATACTTCCTGTTCTTCCTGCTCAACGGCATCGCGCTGTTGTTCGGGATGCTGACGATCGGCTTCACCAAGTACACCCTCCACCTGCACGACCTCCTCAGCCTGAACATCGCCAACATCGTCGGCGTCGGGCTCGGCACGCTGTTCCGCTACTGGTCGTACAAGAAGTGGGTGTTCCTGGAGGCCACCGAGCCCATTCCGGTCGAGCTGCCGGAGACCGGGGTCAGGCAGGACCGCTGACCGCCCGGCCCCTGCCGCCGTTGTCCTCCGCGGGGCGCAGGAAGACGGCGAACGTCGCGGGACGGCGTCGTACCAGCTCCAGCCTGCCGCCGTCGGCGGCGGCCAGCGCGCGGGCGAGCGTCAGGCCGAGGCCGGTGCCGCCGGCGCCGCTGACGTTCCGCTCGAAGATCTTGGGTGCCAGCTCGTCGGCGATTCCCGGGCCCTCGTCGGAGACCTCGGTCACCACGTAGTTGTCGCCACTGGTGGTGGTGACGGTGACGGCGCCGCCGCCGTGGCGCAGGGAGTTCTCCAGCAGGGAGGCGATCACCTGGCCGAACCCGCCGGTGGTGGCCAGCGCCTTCAGCCCGCGGGCACCGTCGAGCTGCAGGGTACGCCCGGCGTCCCGGAAGACCGGCTCCCACTCCGTGATCTGCTGGATGAGCACCTCGTCGATGGCGACCGGCTCGGCCTGGGCGTGCCGCTGGCGGCGGGCTGCGGCCAGCAACTCGTCGATCACGGCGGTGAGCCGCTCCGCCTGCACGATCGCCGCTTCCCCCTCCTCGCGTACGACCTCCGGCTCGTCCGCGGAGGCCACGATCTCCTCCAGGCGCATGGTGAGACCCGTCAGCGGGGTCCGGAGCTGGTGGGAGGCGTCGGTGGCGAACTCGCGTTCGCGGGTGAGCAGGTCGGAGATGCGGGTGGCACTGCGGTCGAGCACCTGGGCCACCCGGTCGAGCTCGGGGATGCCGTAACGGTGTTTACTCGGCCGCGCGTCGCCGGAGCCGAGCCGCTCGGCGATCTTCGCCAGGTCCAGCAGGGGCAGCGTCAAGCGGCGTGACTGCACGACTGCCAGGCTCACGGCCACCGCCAGGGCGGCGACGGCCAGGGCCACGATGAGCAGCAAGCGAGCCCGGACATCCTGCTCGACCTGATCACGGTCACGACTTATCCGGACATAGACGCCGGTGTTGGTCGAAGCGTCCTCGGTCATCAGGTGACCGGACGGCGGAGCGGCGCCGACCACGGTCACCCTCAGGGGGGTACCGCGTTCCCAGATCTGGATGTACCGCCCCGGGTACTTCTGCTCCAGTTGCTGGGGGTCGAGCGGGGTCTCCTGTACGCGGGCATACTCGACCTCCCCCACGAGGCGTTTGGCTTCCGCCCCGAGTTCCTGAGCCGCCTCATCCACGATCAGACGGCTGACGACGACGCCTAGGGGGACCCCCAGCAGCAGGACCGCGATGACCGCGACGACCAGGGTGGAGGAGAGCAGTCGGCGGCGCATCTCCTACTCGCGTTCGAACCTGAAGCCGACTCCCCGGACGGTCGTGATGTATCTGGGCTTGGCGGCGTCATCGCCGAGCTTGCGGCGGAGCCAGGAGATGTGCATGTCAAGTGTCTTGGTGGAACCCCACCAGTTGGTGTCCCACACCTCCCGCATGATCTGCTCGCGGGTGACAACCTTGCCCGCGTCCCGGACCAGGACCCGTAGCAGGTCGAACTCCTTCGTGGTCAGATGCAGCTCCTTCTCCCCCATCCAGGCGCGGCGGGAGTCGGCGTCGATGCGCACACCCTGGACGACAGGCGTCTCGGACGTGCCACGGCGCAGTAGGGCGCGTACCCGGGCCAGCAGTTCCGCCAGCCTGAACGGTTTCGTCACGTAGTCGTCGGCGCCCGCGTCGAGCCCGACGACCGTGTCGACCTCGTCGACACGCGCGGTGAGTATCAGAACCGGAGTTCCGTGGCCCTCGGCCCGGATCCGGCGAGCAACCTCGAGGCCGTCCATTTCAGGGAGGCCCAGGTCAAGAACGATTAGGTCGATGCCGCCCGACAGCGCCCTTTCCAGGGCTTGCGGGCCGTCGGGGCTCACCTCGACCTGATAGCCCTCGCGGCGTAGCGCACGCGCGAGTGGCTCGGAAATCGAGGTGTCATCCTCGGCGAGAAGTACGCAGGTCATAAAGCGATCGTAGGACCTTAGGCGATCGTTTCCCGGGCACAGCGCGCGGTTTGACTCGTCGTTGACCTATCCATTGACCTGGGCAAACTCGGCTAAACATCGGTTAGTCGGGATTAAATTACCGCGATTGCCGCCGAAGAATCCAGTACGCGCCCGAAAGCCATTGTCCCACGCGCCGGCCGACACCCTGTGGAGCGCAGGCCGACCCCACCGACCCACCGGGGGTGCGAGCCCTCGGGGGTCGGGGCTTGTTGCCATGACATTTCAGTGATATTTCGTTGTTCCGACGCCCTATGATCGGAGCACTGTCGTGAAGCCACCCTCCAAGGTTCGATCAAGCCTCACCGCCTTGTTAACGTTAGCCCTTATGGCAGCCGTACCCGCGACCTCCGGCACCGCCCAGGCCGCCTCCCCCAGCACGACGACCATGGCCGATACACCCGATGACCTGACGCTCTGGTACGACAAACCCGCCACCGACTGGGAGACCCAGGCGCTGCCGATCGGGAACGGGGCGCTGGGCGCGATGGTGTTCGGCGGGACGGGCACCGAGCAGATCCAGTTCAACGAGAAGACCTTGTGGACGGGGGGGCCCGGGTCGCGGCAGGGATACAACTTCGGCAACTGGACCTCCCCGCGGCCGGACGCGATCTCCGAGGTGCAGCAGCAGCTCGACCGCGACGGCAAGATGACCCCGGAGGCGGTGGCGGCCAAGCTGGGGCAGCCGAAGTCGGGGTTCGGGGCGTACCAGACCTTCGGCGACCTCTGGCTGGACATGGCCCAGCAGGCCGGGTCTCCTAGCGGGTATCGGCGGGAGCTGAGCCTGCGGGAGGCCGTCGCGCGGGTCGGATACGAGGCCGGGGGCGTGCGGTACGCACGCGAGTACTTCGCCGGTTACCCCGGGAACGTGATCGCCGGGCGGATTTCCGCCGACCAGGCGGGCAAGGTGTCGTTCACCCTGCGCACGTCCTCGCCGCGTAACGACAAGCAGGTCAGCGTGTCGGGTGGGCGGCTGACGATCCGGGGGGCGCTCGCGGACAACGGGATGAAGTTCGAGGCCCAGGTGCAGGTGGTCACGCAGGGCGGCACCCGTACGGACGGAGCCGACCGGATCACGGTCACCGGGGCCGACAGCGCGGTGTTCGTCCTGTCCGCCGGGACCGACTATGCCGATCGTTATCCGACTTATCGGGGAGTTGATCCGCACGCGGCCGTCACCGCCGCCGTGGACAAGGCGGTGGGGCAGGGGTACGACGCGCTCAAGCGGGCGCACCAGGACGACTACCGGCGGCTGTTCGACCGGGTGAAGCTGGATCTCGGGCAGAAGGCGCCTTCGGTTCCGACGGATCGGCTGCGGGCGGCGTACACCGGAGGCGATTCCGCCGATGATCGGGCCCTTGAGGCGATGTTCTTCGCCTACGGGCGCTATCTGCTCATCGCGTCCTCGCGGGCCGGGTCGTTGCCCGCGAATCTGCAGGGGGTGTGGAACAACTCCACCAGTCCCCCGTGGTCGGCGGACTACCACGTCAACATCAACCTGCAGATGAACTACTGGCTGGCCGACCAGACGAACCTGGCCGAGACGACGCAACCGTACGACGACTACGTCAAGGCGATGGTGGCGCCGGGTGAGAAGACGGCGCGGGAGATGTTCGGGGCGGACGGGTGGCTGGTGCACAACGAGACGAACCCGTTCGGGTTCACCGGGGTGCACGACTGGGCCACGTCGTTCTGGTTCCCCGAGGCGGCGGCGTGGCTCACGCAGCAGTTGTACGACCACTACCGGTTCAGTGGTGACACCGGCTATCTGCGCGAGACCGCCTATCCGGTGATGAAGGGGGCGGCGGAGTTCTGGCTGGACACGCTGCACACCGATCCTCGTGACGGGAAGCTGGTCGTCTCGCCGAGTTACTCGCCCGAGCAGGGGGATTTCTCCGCCGGGGCGTCGATGTCGCAGCAGATCGTCTGGGACCTGTTCACGAACGTGGCCGAGGCCGCGGACGTGCTGAAGGTCGATGCCGACTTCCGCGCTCGGGTGCGGGACGCGCTGGGCAAGCTGGATCCCGGGCTGCGGATCGGGTCCTGGGGGCAACTCCAGGAGTGGAAGGCCGACTGGGACGATCCGAAGAACACGCACCGGCACGTGTCTCATCTGTTCGGGTTGCACCCCGGGAGCCAGATCGTCGCGGGGAGCCCTGAGGGCGAGGCGGCCAAGGTCTCGCTGAACGCGCGGGGCGACGGTGGGACCGGGTGGAGCAAGGCCTGGAAAATCAATTTCTGGGCGCGGCTGCTCGACGGTGATCACGCGCACAAGATGCTGAGCGAGCAGCTCAAGTTCTCCACGCTGGAGAACCTGTGGGACACGCACCCGCCATTCCAAATCGACGGAAATTTCGGGGCTTCTGCTGGCATTTCGGAAATGCTGGTGCAGAGTCAGCACGACGGGATCCACGTGTTGCCGGCGCTTCCGTCCGCCTGGCGGACCGGGTCGGTGAGCGGGTTGCGGGCCCGGGGTGACGTGACGGTGGACGTCTCCTGGCGCGACGGCGCCGCCGAGAAGATCACGCTGCACGCGGGGCGCACCGGGCCGATCAAGGTACGGGCGGCGGCCGTCGCCGGGCGATACCGGGTCTACGACGAGCAGGGGCACGAAGTCGGCCCGCGGCGCTCCGGGGACACGTTGAGCTGGAGTGCCCGGGCCGGGAAGTCGTACACGATCGTCAACGAGGTCGCCGTGTCGGTCAAGGCGCCCGCTGGTGTGGGTGCGGGGGAATCGGTCGAGGTCGAGGCCACGGTGGCCGCTCGGGGGACGCGGGCCGTGCCCGCCGGGACGCTTGCCCTCGATCTGCCCAAGGGGTGGAGCGGGGTGCCGGCCTCGGTACGGGTGCCTGCCGTCCCGGCGGGGCGTACGCACTCCGAGACCTTCACGGTGACCGCCGGGCCGGCCGACGGGAGTCGTACGGCGCGGGTGACGGCGGTGCTGTCGGCGGACTCGTGGCGGTCGGCGGGGTCGGTCACGGTCGGGTTGTCGCCCTGCGCGATTCCTCCGGCCGGCAAGGCGCTGGTCGCCTGGGATCCGGCCGCGGGCGCCTCCGTTGCCGATTCCTCCGGGAATGGGCGGACTGCGGGTGTTGTGGGGACTGCCGCTTACGACACCGGGGCGCCAACCGGTAGCGGGCTGGTGCTGGACGGCTCGACGTACCTGTCCACCGCGGACACGACGCTCGGCTACCTGCCCGAGGCCACGTTCGCGGCCGAGGTGAAGCTCGGCGGGAGCGGGTATCGGCGGCTGTTCGACTTCCAGCCCAGCGGGAATCCGGGCACCGACGGGGTGCTCATGGATGTCACGCCGGACAACAGGCTCCGGTTCATCGGCGCCGGTCAGAACGTCACCACGGACGCGATCCTGCCCACCGGGCGCTACCTCAGCCTGGTGATCACCCTTGCCCGGACCGGGGCGGTCACGGTCTATGTGGACGGAGTTCGGGCCGGTGGCGGCACCGTCTCCGCCGACGGCATCGTCGGGTGCGCCACCCGGCCGCTCCGGTTCGCCGCCGACCAGGGCGGCGGGCAGCGGCTGACGGGCGCGGTGGACCGGATGGCCATCTGGCCGCGCGCCCTGTCCCAGGCCGAGGCGGGCTCCTGGCAGTCCTTGGTCTTCTGACGCAGGTCTTCTGACGTGCGCATGACGTGGCGCCGCTCGTTATGGGCGGCGCCACTGCCGTCAGTCGGCTGACGGGGGTTCGGCGTAGCGGGCCAGGTAGAGCTGCTCGCCGAGGCTGCGGATGAGGCCGAGCTCCGTTTCCAGATAGTCGATGTGCTCTTCCTCGTCCTCGAGGATCTCCTCGAAGATGCGGGCCGAGGTGATGTCGCCCTTCTCGCGCATGAGCGCGATCCCCGGCCGCAACCGCTGCACCACCGACACCTCCACCTCCAGGTCCGCCTTCAGCTGCTCCTCGACGGTCTGGCCGATGTGCAGGGTGCCCAGGCGCTGGTAGTTGGGCAGGCCTTCCAGGAAGAGGATGCGATCGGTCAGGCGCTCGGCGTGGCGCATCTCGTCGATCGACTCTTCGCGGGTGTGCTCGGCGAGTTTGGTGTATCCCCAGTTTTCCTGCATTTTGGCGTGCAGGAAATATTGGTTGATCGCGGTGAGCTCCGCGGTCAGCTGCTCGTTGAGCAGTTCGATGATCTGCTTGTCGCCCTGCATGAACGGGCCCTTCGTTCTGCTATCCGTTGCTATCCGGCTATGCGGTCGTCAGTTCCTCAGACCTTTTCAGGATCGCACAGATCTTCTGTACACAACGGGCACAGTCCCCACCAGCACCGGTGGTGTCGCGGACCTGCTTCGCACTCGTGGCCCCGGAGGCGATGCAGTCGTGCACCTCATTCTCGGTCACAGCACGACAAATGCATACGTACATCCGGGGACAGGCCTCTCGCGAGCGAAGGGTAGGTAAGGCACACCTAAGATAGCTCATTTGGTAAGGCTTGCCTACGTTAGCTGGGTCACAGCGTGTCGTCAGTGGCCGCGGGCGATCCACTCCTCCAGGTGCGGGGCCTCCGCGCCGATCGAGGTCGACTCGCCGTGCCCGGTGTGCACGACGGTCTCCGCGGGCAGCGTCAGCAGGCGGCTCCTGATCGAGTCGATGATCGTATCGAACGAGCTGTACGAGCGGCCGGTCGCCCCAGGACCGCCCTTGAACAGGGTGTCGCCGCTGAACAAGGCCCCGAGGTCCGGCGCGTACACGCAGACCGCCCCCGGGGAGTGGCCCGGCGTGTGCAGGATCTCCAGGGTGATCCCGCCGACCGCGATCTTCTCGCCGTCGGTCAGCGGCTCGTACGCCACCGCGTCCCCGTACTGCTGCTCCCACAACACCTGGTCGGCGGGGTGCAGCCGGATCGGCGCCCCCGTCTGGCCGGCGAGGTCGCGGGCGGCGTTGATGTGGTCGTTGTGCGCGTGCGTGCAGACGATGGCCCTAACCGTGCGCCCGCCCACCCGCTCGGCGATGGCGGCGGCGTCGTGTGCGGCGTCGATGACGACCACCTCGCGGGCGTCGCCGACCAGCCAGATGTTGTTGTCGACCGCCCAGGTGCCTCCGTCCAGCGAGAACGTCCCCGAGGTGATGATCCGGTCGATCATGAGAAGACCACCACCGAGCGCAACACCTCGCCACGGTGCATCTTCGCGAACGCCTCCTCGACCTGCCCGAGCCCGATCGTCTCCGACACGAACTTGTCCAGCGGCAACCGGTTCTGCAGGAACAGGTCGATCAGCATCGGGAAGTCGCGGGAGGGCAGGCAGTCGCCGTACCAGGAGGATTTGAGCGCGCCGCCGCGCCCGAACACGTCCAGGAGCGGGAGCTCCAGCGTCATCTCCGGCGTCGGCACGCCGACCAGGACCACCGTCCCGGCCAGGTCACGAGCATAAAAAGCCTGTTTGTACGTCTCCGGTCGGCCCACCGCCTCGATGACCACGTCTGCGCCGAAACCGCCGGTCAGGTCGCGAATCGCCTCGACCGGGTCGTTTTCCCGGGAGTTGATCGTGTGGGTGGCGCCGAAGTCGCGGGCCCAGGCGAGTTTCCGGTCGTCCACGTCCACCGCGATGATCTTCGCGGCGCCGGCCAGGGACGAGCCGAGGATGGCCGCGTCGCCGACGCCGCCGCAGCCGATGACGGCCACACTGTCGCCGCGCGTCACGCCGCCGGTGTTGATGGCGGCGCCGAGGCCGGCCATGACGCCGCACCCGAGCAAGCCCGCCACCTGGGCGGGCGCCTCGGCCGAGACCTTGGTGCACTGGCCGGCCGCGACCAGCGTCTTGTCCAGGAACGCGCCGATGCCCAGCGCCGGTGACAACTCGGTGCCGTCCGCGAGCGTCATCTTCTGCGTGGCGTTGTGGGTGGCGAAGCAGTACCACGGGCGGCCGCGCAGGCACGCACGGCACTGGCCGCACACCGCGCGCCAGTTGAGGATCACGAAGTCGCCGGGCTCCAGGCCGGTGACGCCCGAGCCGACCGCCTCGACGACGCCCGCCGCCTCGTGCCCGAGCAGGAACGGGAAGTCGTCGTTGATCCCGCCCTCCCGATAGTGCAGGTCGGTGTGGCAGACCCCGCAGGCCTGCACGTTCACGACCGCCTCGCCCGGCCCGGGGTCGGGAACGACGACTGTCTCGAGGGAAACTTCCTGGCCCTTGGCTCGGGCGATGACGCCCTGCACTTCGTACGGCATGGCAGCCATCTTGTGTCAGGAGGATGATCTCCGCAAGACATAGGGCTGGACCACGCCGAGCCCTCTGGCCGGGCGCCGCCTGATCTTGTGCAGCACGAACCCCTCCAGTTCCTCGGCGAGCACGGAGTCGACCAGGACGGTGCCCGGCCTGGCGATGGCGGTGAGCCGGGCGGCCAGGTTGACGGTGGTGCCGAAGACGTCGCCCATCAGCGGCACCACCGGCCCGTACGCCAGGCCGATGCGCAGTTCGTCCGTCTCCACCAGCTCCAGCGCGATCGCCGCCGCCTGGTCCGCGGTCGGCGCGGTGAACAGCACCTCGTCGCCCAGCGTCTTGACCAGCCGGGCGCCGTGCGAGGCCACCACGTCGGAGGCCCGCGACTCGAACCCTTCGACCAGGTCCGCCAGCGCCTTCTCGTCGAGCTCGCGGGACCGCCGGGTGAACGACACCAGATCCGCGAACCCCACCGCCATCGACACGCGGGTCGGCACGAGCTCGTCGTTGACGTCCGCCATGGCCAGCAGCCGCGTGCCGGCGGCGGCGAGCTGGGCCCGCCAGACATGGATCAGCACGTGCTCGAAGTCGGGCATCAGGCCCTGCGCCGTGTCGAGCACCCGGGCCAGGTCGCCCTCGGACGGCTCCTGCGGCAGCAGCGTGCCGATCATGATCTCGGCCTGCCACTGCGCCAGCCTGGCCGTGGTCTGGCCGAGCGCGCGGGCCATCCGGACGACTGTCTGCTCGTCGAGCAGGCCGCGGTCGAGCATCCCGCGTACCCGGCGCAGCGCGTCGACGTCGGCGTCGGTGAAGGCCACGGCCTCGTCGGCGCGCTGCGCGAAGCCGAGCGCGCGCCAGATGCGCTCGGCCAGCTCCTGCGGCACGCCGGCCTTGGCCGCCACCTGCTCCCTGGTGAAACGCGGCGGCAGGCCGAGGAGCAGCCGCTCGATCTCCTCGGCGGTCGGCCGGCCGGGACGGGGTTCGCTCACGCGAAGGAGGCTACGTCAGTGGCCGTCGACCTCGCCGTCCGAGGCGTCCTCGACCAGCCTGAACAGCTCGGTGCGGACGTCCTGGATCCTGGGGATGTCGCGCAGCACGATCTCCCCTCTGTCAGCGGCGGACTCGACGGTCAGCGTGCCGCAGCCGAGCAGGCGCTCGAAGAACGTCTGGTCGGAGCTGACCGTGTTGACCTTGGTGATCGGGATCTCGTCGGTCGACTTGTTGAGCACGCCCGTGCTGATCGTGAAGCGGTGGGTGGTGAGCACGTAGCCGGTGTTCTTCCACCGCAGGTAGGGCACGAACGACCAGATCGTCAGCAGGACAAGAGCGATGACGACGACGGCGATCTTGGCGTAGGGCCCCCAGTCGCCCGGGATGAAGTACAGCGCCGCGCCGGTGGCGGCGGCGATGAGGACCAGCGCGATGAAGGGAACGACGAGCCGCTTCCAGTGGGGGTGGAAGGATCGGACGCGTTGCTCACCCTGCGTCAGATGATGGTCGGGAAGAGTCATGGGCAAATCGTGCCACCATCGCGGCCCGGCGGCTACGCCGACGACATAATGCGCACAACCCACCGAACGCTAATCCGCCGTACGGACGTGCACCACGTCCCCGGCGCTGAGCGTGTAGCGCTCCCCCGCGGCCTCCACCTGGAGGTGCCCGGACCCGTCGACGCCCGTCGCCCGCCCCGTCAGCGACTGCTGCCCCGGCAACTCCACCCGGACCTGCCGCCCGATCGTGGCGCTGGACGCCAGGTACGCCGCGCGCAACCCCGACGCCTCCGCGTCTCCTCCGGCGTCCGACCAGTCGCGGTAGTGCCGCTCGACCTCCCTCAGCACGGCCCTGAGCAGCGGGTCCCGGTCGACGCACGCCGCCTGCTCGATGCCCAGCGACGTGGCCGTCTCTACCGGGAGCTCCTCCTGCCTGAGCGACACGTTCAGGCCCATGCCGATGACGACGGCGTCGTCGGCTCGCTCGGCCAGCACGCCAGCCAGCTTGCGTTCGCCGATCAGCAGGTCGTTGGGCCATTTGAGGCGTACGTCCACCTCTGCCAGGCGGCGGACGGCCGTGGCGGCGGCGACGCCGTACAGGAGCGACAACCAGCCCTGGGCGGCGACCGGCACCTCAGGCCTGAGCAGGATGGAGAACGTCAGGCCCGAGCGGGGCGGCGCCGACCAGCCGCGGCCCAGCCGGCCGCGGCCCGCGAGCTGCGCCTCTGCCACCAGCACCGTGCCCTCCGGGGCTCCCTCGTGAGCGGCCTCGGCCAGATCGGCGTTGGTCGAGCCGGTGCTGTCGACGACGGTGACGCCTGTCCACAGGGAGCCGGGACGGACCAGGGCGTGGTTGAGCGCCGCCGCGGAAAGGGGCGGGCGGTCGAGGTCGGAGTAGCGCGAGTCGGGCATCCCTCTATCTTGGCTGACGGCCGGCGCTTCCCACTGTCCGGGAGGGGGAAGATGGAATGGTGAGCAAGCGTTCGAACCCCTACCTGACCAGCGCCCTCGTCACTGTGCGGCCGTTGTGAAGGCGCGGCCGGGGCCCACCACCCGTACCAGGATCAGGGAGATCACCGGCTCCGTCGCCAGGGATCGCCGCGACGACCTGGCCACGGAGGAGCCGCTGGAGATCCGCCTCACCGCGCCCGACGGCACGCGCAGGACCGTGGCCATCACCATGCGCACCCCGGGACACGACTTCGAGCTGACCGCCGGATTCCTGCACGGCGAGGGCCTGGCCGGGCCGGGGGAGATCGCCGCGATCGCGTACTGCACCGACGAGGACCTCCCGCCCGAGGCCCGCTACAACACGGTGACGGTGCACCTGCACGGCCCCATCCCCGACCTGCCCGCCCTCGACCGGCACTTCCTCACCTCCAGCGCGTGCGGCGTCTGCGGCTCGGCCAGCCTCGACGTGCTGCGCGACCGCTGCGCGCCCGTCCCCGAGGGCCTGCTGCAGCTCACCCCCGAGCTCCTGTACGCGCTGCCGGACGCGTTGCGCGGGGCACAGGGGGTGTTCGGGAAGACGGGTGGGCTGCATGCCGCGGGGTTGTTCTCGACGACCGGCATGCTGGTGGCGCTGCGCGAGGACGTGGGCCGGCACAACGCCGTGGACAAGCTGGTGGGCTGGGCCTCGCTGACCGAGCGGCTGCCGCTGGCCGAGCACGTGCTCATGGTCAGCGGGCGGGCCAGCTACGAGATCATGCAGAAGGCGCTGGCGGCCGGCATCCCGGTGGTGTGCGCGGTGTCGGCGCCGTCGTCGCTGGCGGTGGAGCTGGCCAGGGAGTTCGGACTGACGCTGGTGGGGTTCCTGCGCGGCGAGCGCTGCAACGTCTACGCGGGCGCGGAGCGGATCGTGTCTTAGCGCCGCCGCCAGCTCAGCCGGTGTTCTGCAGGCCCGCGGCCACGCCGTTGACCGACAGCAGCAGGAGCGTGGACAGCCGTTCGCGCTCCTGGTCCGACGGCTTCTCCGTGCGCAGCGCGCGCAGCGCCCTGAGCTGCAGGTGTGACAGGGCGTCCACGTAGGGGTCGCGGAGCTGGACGGCTCGCGAGAGCACCTTGCGGTTCTCCAGCAGGCGCGTGTGGCCCGTGACCTGCAGCACCAGTTCGCGGGTCCGGTCGTACTCCTCCAGCACCTGCCGGGCGAAGTCCTCCCTGCCGCCCAGGGCCAGGTAGCGCTTGGCGATCGAGCGGTCGGTCTTGGCCAGCGACATCTCGGCGTTGTCCAGCATCGCGTTGAACAGCGGCCACTCCACGTAGGCGGCGCGCAGCTCGTCCAGGGAGCCGACCGCGGCCAGGCCGGTGCCGAGGCCGTACCAGCCGGGGAGGTTGACCCGGGTCTGGGCCCAGGCGAACACCCACGGGATCGCACGCAGGTCGTCGAGGGAGCGGGGCGCGCCCAGGCCGCGGCGGGCCGGGCGGGAGCCCAGGCGCAATGTGCCGATCTCCTCCAGCGGGCTGACCAGCCCGAACCACTCCGGGAAGCCCGGCGCCTCGGTCAACGCGCGGTACGCCTGCTCCGAGGCCGTGGCCACCTGCTCTGCCAGGCCGCGGAACCGCTCGGCCGCGGCCGCCGTACGGTCGCCGACCGCGGGCGAGGAGGCCAGCAGCACGGCGTTGGCCACCTGCTCCAGGTGACGGCGGGCGATCGCGATGTGGCCGTAGCGGGCGAAGATGACCTCGCCCTGTTCGGTGACCTTGAAGCGGCCCGCCACCGAGCCGGGGGCCTGGGCCAGCACCGCGCGGTTGGCCGGGCCGCCGCCGCGGCCCAGCGCGCCGCCGCGGCCGTGGAACATGCGCAGCTTCACGTCGTGCTTGGCCGCCCAGGCGGTCAGCTCCTCCTGCGCCTCGTAGAGCCGCAGGGTCGCGGCGGCGGGGCCGAGCTCCTTGGCCGAGTCGGAGTAGCCGAGCATGATCTCCATGCGCCGGCCGGTGTCCGCCAGGCGCTGCCGCACCTGCGGGATGTCCAGCATCCCGGTCAGTACGCGCGGCGAGTTCGCCAGGTCCTGGCCCGACTCGAACAGCGGCACCACGTCAAGCGCCGGCGCCCGATCGCCGAGGGCGTGCCTGGCCAGCTCATAGACGGCCGCGACGTCGTCGGCCGAGCGGGTGAACGAGACCACGTAGCGGGAGCAGGCCGTGACGCCGAACCGCTCCTGGATCCAGCCGATCACCCGGATCGTGGCCAGGACCTCCTCGGTGCGCTCCGACAACCCGCCGCCGGCCCGCAGCTCCTCCAGGGCCGCGGCGTGGACCTGGGAGTGCTGGCGTACCTCCAGCTCGGCCAGGTGGAAGCCGAACGTCTCGACCTGCCAGATGAGGTGCTGCACCTCCCCGAACGCCTGCCGCGGCGCGGAGGCGGCCAGCGACTCCTGGACCAGGCGGAGGTCGGCGAGCAGCTCGACGGGCGAGCGGTAGGCGAGGTCGAGGTCGCGCCGGTGGGTGGCGGCGATGCGCGCGGCCACGAACAGCAGCCACTGCCGGTGCGGCTCGCGCGGCGAACGGGTGGCCAGCTCGGAGACCACCTCGGGATAGGAGTCCACGGCCGTGGCCAGCGCCACCTTCAGCGCGGGCGAGCAGGGGGCGAGTTGGGCGGACGCGGTGAGCGTGCGGCCGATGCGCGTGCAGGCCGTCTCCAGGGCGGTCAGCACGTGCTCGGACTGGATCTGGATGGTCTCGCGGGTGACCCTGGAGGTGACGTTGGGGTTGCCGTCGCGGTCGCCGCCGATCCAGCTCCCGTACCTGATGAAGGGCCTGGCCTGCGGCGGCCGGGTGCCGGTGCGCTCGTCGAGCGCCGCGTCCAGCGAGCGGTAGACCTGGGGCACCATGCGGAACAACGTCTCGTCGAAGGCGGCCATGGCCGTGCGCACCTCGTCGAGCGGGTCGAGCTTGGTCGAGCGCAGCTGGGCCGTGCGCCACAGCAGGTCGATCTCCTCCAGCATGCGCCGCTTGTTCTCGGCGCGCTCGGAGGCGCCGCGGCCCGGGGTGTTGTACTCGGTCAGCTGGCCGCTGACCCGCTGGATGGCGGTGACGACCGCGCGCCTGCGCGCCTCCGTGGGGTGCGCGGTGAGCACGGGGTGCAGTTCCAGACCCGCCAGCAGCTCGGTGACCCGCTCATGCCCCAGCTCTTGTACGGCCTGCGCCAGCGACTCGCGCTGCACCCGGCCCTCGGCGTCCCGTTCGCGCAGCGTGCGGATGCGGTAGTGCTCCTCGGCCAGGTTGGCCAGGTGGAAGTAGCACGTGAACGCGCGCGCGACCTGCACCGCCCGCTCGATGTCCCAACCGGCGACGATGGCGGTGATCTCGTCGGCCGAGATCTCGCCCCTGCGCGCCGCGATGACGGCCTTGCGCAGCCGTTCGACGTCGGCCAGCAGATCCTCGCCGCCCTGCTCGGCTAGCACCTGGCCGAGCAGCCGGCCGAGGAGTCGCACATCGTGGCGCAACTCATCCGGCATCTCGGTCACGGCCGCGCTGCGGCGTTGGAGCCCCTGGTCAATCATGCTTCGAAGATATCGACTCGCCAGAAGAAGCCGTAGACCGGTCTCGCCCATTGGACTAGACCACTGGTCAGGTAGCCTTCGATACGGCTCCTAGCAGCTCTGGCATCCGGGCGAACCCGATCTTGGCGGCCAGCCGGCGGCCGAGCGCCTCGATGAGCAGCCCGTAGAACGGCGCCGCCACGCATACCCAGTACAGCCCGAACACGACCGGTACCACGAACGGCAGCGACAGCAGCGCGATGCCGAGCATCGACCCGATCGACGCGGCGAACGCCTGGCCGCCCTGCCCGGGGGCGGCGCCGCTGAAGGCGTTCATCCGCTCGGGCAGGGTGTAGGGGACGACCACGCTGGTCAACGAGCTGACGCCGAGCCCGATGCCGAGCGCGCCCCACCCCGACAGCAGCGCCGGGACGATCATCGTGGGATGTCCGGTGAACAGGCCGATGGCGACGGCGATCACTCCCAGCAGCGGCATCGCGATCAGCGCGTTGGCGAGGTGGCGCCCGGCCAGATCGGTGCCGAGGCCGCGCTCGGAGCCGAACACCACGGCGTTCATCCACAACGAACGGCCGTCGATGCCGAACGTGTTGCTCGACTGCAACGCGATCATCAAGGCGCCGATGGTGGTGAGGACGATCGGCAACGGCTCCGCGCCTCCCGCGCCACGGGTCAGCGAGAACGCCAGCACGATGGTGACCACGATGGCGCTGAACCAGCCCACCCGGAACCTCGGCTCGCGCCTGATGTACTTCAGCTCCTTCGTCACCACGGCCGCCAGCGGACCGTCCGGCACGAACCTGTCGACCAGGCCGCTCTCCCTGCGCACGGAGCTCGCCTGGGTGGAGACGTCCGGCGTGACCAGGGCCCGGCCGAGCGCCTTGATCCACAACCAGCCGAGCGCCACCACGAGGACGGCCAGGAAGACCAGCTCGGCCAGGCCGACCAGCCCGCCGTCGGCGATCGCGTGCGCCGCCATGCCGGGCGGGGTCCACCTGAACACGCCCGCCATCTGGTGCAACATGGCCGCCGGGTCGCCGAAGCCGCGGTTCATCACCAGGTTGGGCAGTTGCGCGAGCACCACCACGAACAGGGCGGCCACGGCCAGCACGTCGCGGCCGCGCCGGGTGCGCAGCGCGCTGGACAGCGACGTGGTGATCAGTCTCGACGTCACCACGCAGAGCGCGAACTGCAGCAGCACGGCCGGCACCCCGAGCAGGAAGCCGCCGACGCCGGTCGCGAGCCCGACCAGGGCGCCGAAGGTGACGATCAGCATCGCGGCCGGCCAGACGCCGGTCACGGACGCGGTGAACATGCCGACCGCCAGCTCGCGGGTGCGCAGCGGGAACAACGACAACCGTGCCGGATCCAGCGTGTCGTCCAGGCCGAACGCCATCAGCGGCACGATCATCCAGGCCACGAGGAAGAACGTGAACAGGACGATCACCAGCGAGGCCGCGATGTCGTCGGGGGCCAGGCGGAGCAGGCTCATCAGGAAGAAGCCGAGCGCGGCCAGGCCGGTGGCGATGATCAGGGTGAAGATGAAGCCCAGCTTGCGCTGGAGGTCGCCGCGCAGGTTGCCGGCCAGCAGCCGGATCTTGAGCTGCGCGAAGAGCAGGACGGTGCTCACTGGCGTTCCCCGGGCTTGGCGCCGAGCCAGGTCAGGCCCGCTTCGGCGTTGTCGCGCGAGCCGCCGACCAGGTCCAGGAACGCCTGGTTGAGGCTGCGCCCGCCGCGTACGTCCGCCAGCGGCCCCTGCGCCACGATGTGGCCCGCGCTCATCACCGACACCCAGTCGCACAGCCGCTCGACCAGGTCCATCACGTGGCTGGAGAAGATGACGGTCGAGCCGGAGGCGGTGAAGCGCCGGAGCACGTCGGTGAGCGTGTTGGCGCTGACCGGGTCGACGCCCTCGAACGGCTCGTCGAGGAAGAGCACCGACGGGTTGTGCAGCAGCGCGGCGGCCAGGCCGATCTTCTTGCGCATGCCGGTCGAGTAGTCGACGACCAGCTTGTCGGCCGCGTCGGCCAGGTCCATCACGGCCAGCAGCTCGCCCGCGCGCTGCTCCACGTCGGCCTTGGGGATGCCGCGCAGCCTGCCGTTGTAGAGCAGCAGCTCGCGGCCCGACAGCCGCTCGAACAGCCGCAGCCCCTCGGGCAGCACGCCGATGCGCGCCTTGACCTCGACGGGATCGCGCCAGACATGGAACCCGTCCACCTCGGCCGAGCCGCCGTCGGGGCGAAGCAGTCCGGTGATCATGCTCAACGTGGTGGTCTTGCCTGCTCCGTTTGGACCGACCAGCCCGGCGAAACTCCCGGCCGGGACCACTAAGTCGACCCCGGCCACCGCGATTTGCGGGCCGTATCGCTTGAACAGGCCATGGGTGCGAACGGCATCCGTCATGGAACCACTCTAGGAGGAGGACTAGCCTTGCGCGCATGAGCACAGCGGCACACGAGATGCCGGACAAACCGGATATCCATACCACTGCTGGGAAGATCGCCGACCTGGAGCGGCGGCTCGACGAGGCGGTGCACGCCGGGTCCGCGGCGGCCGTGGACAAACAGCACGCCAAGGGCAAGATGACCGCCCGCGAGCGGGTGCTGGCGCTGCTGGACGAGGGCTCGTTCGTGGAGTTCGACGAGTTCGCCAGGCACCGGTCCACGATGTTCGGGCTGGACAAGCGGCGGCCGTACGGCGACGGCGTCATCACCGGGCACGGCACGATCGACGGCCGGCAGGTGTGCGTGTTCTCACAGGACGTGACCGTGTTCGGCGGCTCGCTCGGCGAGGTGTACGGCGAGAAGATCGTCAAGGTGCTCGACCTGGCGATCAAGACCGGCTGCCCGATCATCGGCATCAACGAGGGCGGCGGCGCACGCATTCAGGAGGGCGTGGTCGCGCTCGGCCTCTACGCCGAGATCTTCAAGCGCAACGTGCACGCGTCCGGCGTGATCCCGCAGATCTCGCTCATCATGGGCGCCGCGGCCGGCGGGCACGTCTACTCCCCCGCCGTGACCGACTTCGTGGTGATGGTGGACCAGACGTCGCAGATGTTCATCACGGGTCCCGACGTGATCAAGACGGTGACGGGCGAGGAGGTCACCTTCGAGGAGCTCGGCGGGGCGCACACACACAACACCAAGTCGGGCGTGGCCCACTACCAGGCCGCCGACGAGGACGACGCGCTGGAATACGTCAAGGCGCTGCTGTCGTACCTGCCGTCCAACAACCTGGACGAGGCGCCGCTCTTCGAGGCCGCCGCCGACCTGGAGCCGGATCCCGAGCTCGACGAGCTGATCCCCGACTCGGCGAACCAGCCGTACGAGATGCACCGGGTGATCGAGCACGTGCTGGACGACGGGGAGTTCCTGGAGGTCCACGCGCTGTTCGCGCCGAACATCGTGGTCGGGTACGGCCGCGTCGACGGCCAGCCGGTCGGGGTCGTGGCCAACCAGCCCATGCATTTCGCCGGATGTCTGGATATCAACGCATCCGAGAAGGCCGCCAGATTTATTCGAACATGTGATGCTTTCAATATTCCGATCCTGACTTTTGTTGATGTACCGGGATTCCTTCCCGGGACCGATCAGGAATGGAACGGAATCATCCGCCGCGGCGCCAAGCTCCTCTACGCCTACGCCGAGGCCACCGTGCCGCTGATCACGGTCATCACGCGCAAGGCGTACGGGGGCGCGTACGACGTCATGGGCTCCAAGCACCTCGGGGCGGACGTGAACCTGGCCTGGCCCACGGCGCAGATCGCGGTCATGGGCGCCCAAGGCGCGGTCAACATCCTCTACCGGCGCGAGCTGGCCGCCTCCGACGACCCCGAGGCCGAGCGCGCCAGGCTCGTCACCGAGTACGAGGACACGCTGGCCAACCCGTATATCGCGGCCGAGCGCGGGTATGTCGACGCCGTGATTCGGCCGGCCGAAACCCGGGCTCAAGTCGTCAAGGCGCTCCGGGCCCTGCGGAACAAGCGAGCCACGCTGCCGCCCAAGAAGCATGGGAACATCCCGCTATGACGGCCAATCTGCGCATTGTCCGGGGCGACGCCACGCCCGAGGAGCTCGCCGCTTTGGTAGCCGTCCTGGCCGCGCGACGGAGCTCGCACGCCGAACCGGAGACTCCTCCAGTTCCACGACGCCAAACGTGGCGAAACCCGGCTAGAGGTATGCGTAAGCCTGTCGTCCCAGGGAAGTCGGCATGGCAGATGAGCGCACTACCCTAGATAGATCCTGCGAATCGGGTGTCAAGTTCCCCGGGAGTTGGGACTATCTAGAGAAAGTAGGCGTATATAGTCAGCCGATCAACTAACACCGCGGCCTGGAGGACGACATGGCCATCCCAGACCTCATGCCGCATCCTGTGGCAGCCAAGTACGCCGTCCTAGTGGATGTCGGTTATCTGTACGCGGCGGCAGGTGAAGTGCTGCTCGGTGCGAAGGAGCGCAAGGAATATCGGGTGGCCGCCGATGAACTGATCCAGAGTCTACAGAAACATGCAGAGGAACGTATTTCCGGCGAACTTCTGCGGATCTATTGGTATGACGCAGCCCGTGACCGCGTGCCCACCGTCGACCAGCGGGTCATCGCCCAGCTTCCGTGGGTCAAGGTGCGACTCGGCAACCTGAACGCCCGCGGCCAGCAGAAGGGCGTGGACGCGCAGATCCGGAGCGATCTGGAGGCACTGGCCAGGCATCATGCGGTCACCGACACGATCCTGCTGGCGGGCGATGAGGACATGGTTCCGGCGGTCGAGGCGGCGCAGGCGTACGGCGTGCGCATCCACTTGTGGGGCGTCGAACCGCCTTACGGCACCAACCAGGCGGAACGCCTGGTTTGGGAGTCGGACACCGTAGAAGTGATCTCCGCTGATTTCCTGAGGCCCTTTTTCAGCCGTGCTCCCCAGCCCGTTCCGGTCACTCCACCCGCCGCCGCTCCCTCGCCCGCCCAGGTGTTCGCCGGGCGCGCACCCGTCAAACCGCACGCCAAGCCGGGCCAGGTGGCCAAGCTCGGGCCGAGCCGGCCGCGCGTGGAGGACGTGGGCGAGCACGTGGCGCAGAAGTGGATACTCACCCGTGGGCGCGACAACATCCGGGACCTGCTTCCCGGCCCGATACTGCCGACCGTAATCGACACCGAGTTGCTCATCGAGGCGGAGAAGGAGCTCGGTCACTCGCTGCGGCCCTACCCGGAGGCGCGGGTGTGGTTGCGTGACGGGTTCTGGGCGCGGGTCTACCGGGAGTTCGACCTGGGAGTGGGGGTCTCGTCGAAGTAGCCCCCCGACAGGAGTGCCTCGGCGGCCGCCGTACGGGCGTACCGGCCCGTGCGGCGCGCCGAGCACAAGCCCGCCCTGCGTCCCTTGAACGACCATGTCCGATTCCTGCTAGTCGTTGCCTCTGACCTGCTGACCTGGCATTTGACGTTGGTGTCCGATTTCCGCCAGTCAGCACCCCTGGGAAGCGCATACTGTCGGAGTCATGTCGCCACTAGAGCTCGATTTCGACTCCTGCTATCGGGCCGTCTCCGCCAGAGACTCCCGGTTCGACGGGCGGTTCTACACGGCGGTGACGACGACGCGCATCTACTGCCGTCCGATCTGCCCAGCCCGTACGCCCTCGTCCCGCAACGTGCGCTTCTACCGGCACGCCGCGTCGGCCGAAGCGGCCGGGTTCCGCCCGTGCAAGCGCTGCCGTCCCGAGCTCTCTCCCGGCGATCCCGGCTGGGACCTGCGGGGCGACCTCATCGGCCGGGCGCTGCGGCTGATCGACGACGGGGCGGCCGACGAGCAGGGCGTCGCCGGGCTGGCCAGGCGGCTGCACATCACCGAGCGCCACCTGCACCGGCTGTTCGTGGCCGAGCTGGGCGTCGGGCCGCTGGCGGTGGCGCGGACGAAGCGGCTGCTGCTGGCCAAGCAACTGCTGACCGAGACGGGGCTGCCGGTCACGGAGGTGGCGTTCGCGGCGGGGTTCGGGAGTGTCAGGCAGTTCAACGCGACCATGCGGGAGACGTACGGGTTCACGCCCAGCGAGCTGCGCGCCACGGCGGGCGGGCCGGCTTCCCGAGCCGCCGACCTGGCGAGCCTCCGGGACGCTGACGTGGCGGGGCCGGCCACGCTCAGGCTGCGGCTGCACCGGCGGGAGCCGTACGACGTGGACGGGGTTTTCGCGTTCCTGGCTTCCCGTGCGATTCCTGGGCTGGAGGTGGCGGACCGGACGTCGTACGCGCGAGCCGTACCAGGTGGGACGATCACGCTCACACCGCTACGAGACCACATAGCCCTGGACGTCGCGGTTGATGACACTCGGCAGCTCGCCCGGGTCGTGTCCCGCTGCCGGCGGCTGCTCGACCTCGACGCCGACCCGGACGCGATCGCGGAGATCCTCGGCCAGACCTCACTCGGGCCCCTCGTCGAAGCCCGGCCCGGGTTGCGGGTGCCGGGCACGTTCGACGGCTTCGAGCTGGCCGTACGCGCCGTCGTCGGGCAGCAGATCTCGGTGGCGGGCGCCCGTACCCTGCTCGGCCGCATCGTCGCGAAGGCCGCCGCGCCCGAGAGCCTCTTCCCGACCCCGGCTCACCTCCTGGAGACCGATCTCACGGGTCTGGGCCTGACGAACCGCAGGATCGACACGCTCAAGGACCTGGCCGCCCGCCTGGCCGAGGGCCGCATCGACCTGGACGGCGGCCAGGACCCCGCGGAGGCGGTGGCCGGGCTGCTGGAGGTACCCGGCATCGGCCCGTGGACCGCCAGCTACATCGCGCTGCGCGCGCTCCGCGACCCCGACGCCTGGCCCACGGGCGACCTCGTGCTGAAGAAGCGCATGATCGCCCTGGGCATCCCTGACGACCACATCGAACGGTGGCGGCCCTGGCGGGCCTACGCCGCCCTGCACCTCTGGAGTTCATCATGATCGCTGCCCAGCTCGTTCCGACCCCTGTGGGGCCGCTGGCCCTGCTGTCCCGCGCGGAAGTGCTCGTCGCGGCCGGCTTCACCGCCGACCCCAAGGAGATGTTCGTACGGCTCACGCCCGCCCTGCAGTCGGAGGGCCTGGACGTGGTGGACAACCTCGGCCCCGCTTCCGAGGCCGTGCGGGCATACCTGGCCGGGGATCTGGCGGCGCTGGACGCCATCCCGGTCTCCCAGCCCGGCACGCCCACGCGCCAGCGGCTCCATGAGGCGTTGCGCGAGGTCAAGGCGGGGACGACCGTGTCTTACGCGGAGCTGGCCGTACGGGCCGGCCTGCCGAAGACAGCTGCCCGGGCGGCGGGCTCGGCCTGTGCCCAGAACCTCATCGCACCGTTCGTGCCGTGCCATCGGGTGCTGCCGAGCGGTGGGGGATATGGCGGGTATTACTACGGCGTACCGGTCAAAGAGTGGCTCATTGCCCACGAATCCGGAGGAATCACTAACCCATAGTAATGACTCGACTGCATTCGGTAATACGTTCGCCATGCCGACGCAGAAACACGAGTTCCTCCTGGAGCTCGTCCGGGGGCATCCGTCTCTTGTGGCTACATTGCTGGCCGAGACCGGCGTCTCCGTATCCCCCTACCAAGAAGCCCGGCTGGACAGCGGCGACTTCACGGACTGCACCCCCACGGAATATCGGGCCGATTCGGTCGTGGTGTTCACGAACGGCAACACGCCAGCGACGGCGGTGGTGCTGGAGGTACAACGGAAATACGACAAACGTAAGCAATGGTCCTGGCCCGTCTATCTGGCCACCCTCCGGGCGCGCCTGAAGTGCCCGGTGCTGCTCCTCGTCTTCTGCGAGGACGCGAATACCGCCCGCCGCTGCGCGGAACCCATCGACATGGGGCACCCCGGTTGTGCCGTGTACCCGAGACCGGCGTCGATCGTGAGCCCGGCCGCGAAGGAGCCGATCGCGTTGCCCAGGTTGAAGGCGCCGATGTTGGCCGAGCCAGACCCCGCCCTTGCGGAATGTCGAAAGCTCCCGCACCAGGCCACCGGGAGCGGGGCGCGGCTGACGGGGGACGCGGGCGAGCACGCCCGCCAGGCCGACCACGCCGATGGCGACCACGACCCAGAACGTGGCGCGCCAGCCGAACGCCTGCCCGATCCAGGTCCCCAGGGGCACGCCCAGGACGTTCGCGAGGGTCAGGCCGGTGAACATGAGGGCGATGGCGCTGGCTCGTTTCTGCGGTGCCACCAGGTCGGCGGCGACCACCGAGCCGACGCCGAAATACGCGCCGTGCGCGAAGGCCGCCAGGAAGCGGCCCACCATCAGCACGCCGTACGAGGGCGCCAGCGCCGAGAGCAGGTTCCCGGCGATGAACAGCACCATCAGCGACAACAACATGGTCTTGGGGTGTCTGTAAGACTGCTGTCACCCGGTACACGGGATTGCGTTAGTGCAGGTCAACGAGGGTCTTTTCTTGGGCGATAGCGAATCTTTCGCCGATCCTCGACGCGTACGATCAAGCACGGTCAGTATGGACACCGGAATCGTGGGATCTGCGGGCGGCTTGGGGCTGCCCGCTGGCGAGAGAGCCGGATGTCTCGTGGCGCGTGTGCTGGACGAGGACGATCTGATCGGGAACTGGACGCTGGTCGGTGACGAGCTGGACCAGTTATCCGGGCGCCGGGGCGCGACCAAGCTCGGGTTCGCGCTGCTGCTTCGGTTCTATGCCGTGCACGGCCGGTTCCCGACCGGCCCCAGTGAAATCCCCGACCAGGCGGTCGCCTACGTCGCACGCCTGGTGGACGTACCCGCATCCGAGCTGGGGCTGTATGAATGGGACGGCCGCACGATCAAGGCGCACCGGGCCGACATCCGCAAGTACTTCGGCTTCCGCGATTGCTCTGTCGCCGACGCCGAGAAGGCCGCACAGTGGCTGGCCGTCAACGTTTGCGAGAAAGAGCGGCAGGTCGACCGCGTGCGCGAGCAGCTGCTGGCGCATTTGAAGGACGAGCAAATCGAGCCGCCCACCCGGGACCGGCTACGGCGGATCATCGGATCGGGGCTGCGGCAGGCCGAGCAGGCGCTGACCGCGCGGATCTGCAGCCGGATTCCCCCAGAAGCGGTCGCGCGGATGCTCGCCATGATCGCGAAAACGGCCGACCCGGGAGATGAGCAGGAGCCGGCCCGGCAGGACGACGGCGCGTTGTTCGACGCCGCCGAGGTGGCCGGGGTGGACGTGTTCGCGGCGATCCGGGAGGAGCCGGGCAACGTCAGCGTGAAGACTATCGAGCGGGAGGTGTTCAAGCTGAACGCGATCCGCAAGGTCGGCCTCCCCGACAATCTGTTCGCCGACGTCGCGCCGAAGGTGCTGGCCAGCTGGCGGGCCCGGGTCGCCGCGGAGGCGCCGTCGCATCTGCGCAGCCACCCGCACGAGATCAAGATGACGCTGCTGGCCGCCTACCTGTTCTGCCGGGGCCGGGAGATCACCGACGCGCTGGTCGACCTGCTCATCGCCACGGTGCACCGGATCAACGCCCGTGCGGAGACGAAGGTCATCGGCGACTTCGTGGCCGAGTTGAAGCGCGTGTCGGGCAAGGAGAACATCCTGTTCAAGATGACCGAGGCGGCGCTGGAGGCCCCGGAGGAGCGCGTCGAGGACGTCATCTACCCGGCGGTGCCCGGCGGCCACCACACGCTGGTGTCGCTGCTGCATGAGTACCGGGCCAAGGGCACCGTCGTATCGGCAGCGGGTGTTCAAGGCCTCCTACACCAACCACTACCGGACCGGGTTGATCCAGATCCTGGAGGCGCTGGAGTTCGGTTCGACCAACACCGTGCACGCGCCGATGATGGAGGCGCTGGCGCTGATCAAGCGGTATAAGGCAGAGGCCAACAACCGGATGAAGTGCTACGCGCTCGGCGAGCACGTCCCCGTGGAAGGGATCATCCCGGCCGAGCTGGTGGAGCTGATGTACCGGGCCGACAGCACACGCCGCCAGCGGATCTTGCGCACCGTCTACGAGTGCGGGGTGTTTCAGAGCCTGCGGGAGAAGCTGCGCTGCAAGGAGATCTGGGTGGTCGGCGCCGACAAGTGGCGCAACCCCGACGACGACCTGCCCAAGGACTTCGAGGCCAACCGCGCGGAGAACTACGCCAAGCTCCGCAAACCGCTGGACCCCAAGCGCTTCACCGCGGAGCTGATGGAGGAACTGGACGCGGAGTTGTCGGCGCTGAACGACGCGCTCGGCGGTAAGGGCCTGCCCTGGCTGAAGATCGAAGAACGGCGCAACGCTGGGGCGATCCACCTGACACCCCTGGACCCGGCGCCCGAACCGCGGAACCTGCGCCGGCTCAAGACGGCGATCCGCTCCCGGTGGGGCGTGGTCCCGCTGATGGACATGCTGACGGAGACCGCGCTGCGCACCGGCTGCCTGAACGTCTTCACCCCTGCGGGTACGCAGAACCACCTGGATGCGCAGGTGCTGTTCGAACGGCTCCTGCTATTGATCTACGCCTAAGGGATCGGAGCGGGCGTGCGCGCTGTGGCTGCCGGCGACCACCCGCACACCGAGGACGACCTGCGCTACGTCCGGCGCCGCTACCTGACCGTGGAGTCCTGCCGCGAGGTGGCCCGGATCATCGCCAACGCCACCTTCGCCGCCAGGCACAGTGCGCTGTGGGGCGAAGGCACCACAGCGGTGGCCTCCGACTCCACCCACTTCTCCGCGTTCGACCAGAACATCTTCACCGAATGGCATTCGAGGTATCGGCGGGCCAAACGCGGCGTGCTGATCTACTGGACGGTCGACGTCGCCGGGTCGATGGCCGTGCACAGCCAGCTGATCAGCTGTTCGGCCTCGGAGGTGCACGCGATGGTCGAGGGAGCGATGCGGCACGGCACGGACATGGAGATCGAGCAGAACTTCGTCAACTCCCACGGAGCCACCTTCGTCGGCTTCGGCATCACCAGGCTCCTGGATTTCGATCTGATCGCCCGTTTCAAGCAGATCAACAAGATGAAGCTGTACGTGCCCGGCCGAGGCGATCAGTCGTCCTACCCGCTGCTGGCGCCAGCGCTGACCCGGCCGATCCGGTGGGAGATCATTGAGCACAACTACGACCTGATGATGAAGTACGCCACCGCGATCCGGCTGCGCACCGCCTCCACCGAAGCCCTGCTGCGCCGGTTCACCAGCGAGACCACCCACCCCGCCTACGCCGCGATGCTGGAGGTCGGCCGCGCCCAACGGTCGATTTTCCTGGCGCGCTGGCTACGGGACCGGGATCTGCAGCGGGAGACCGAGTCCGGGCTGAACGTGGTGGAGAACTACAACGGGGTCAATGACTACATCCGGTTCGGCAAGCGGGGCGAGCTCGCTTCCAACCGGCGTGAAGAGCAGGAACTGGGCATGCTGTGTCTTCATGTGCTCCAAAGCTGCCTCGGCCTGATCAACACGTTGATGATTCAAGACACGCTCACCCTCCCGGAGTGGCAGGGCGTGCTGACCGACGCCGACCGGCGGGGCCTGACCCCGATCTTCCACTCGAACATGACCCCGTACGGCGAGATCCAGCTGCGAACCGATCGCCGCCTGGAGCTGACCAGTCTGCCGGGCGAAGCGAGGCTTGATCAGCAACCGAACGGCCAGCGACCTTAGCGAGCCGTGGGGCTCGGGTCCTCGCCACTGGCCGTTCCGGTGCAGGTAGGCGGTCTTGGGATGCGGATGGCCAGCTGCTCGTTCCACGAGAGCTGCCCTTCGGCGACGGCTTGGGGTCCCAGTAGTCCTGACGAAGAATCCAACAGATATAGCTCCAAGCTGCGGTGACGCGAGGGATTCCCGCTTAAGGCCACACGCGCGGAGCGCCGATCAGCTCACCCTCTCCCGGCGGCGTCGCCGTCGGCCAGCGCGCGGTAAACGCTGGCCACAGACGGGTGCCGGCCCTTGTTCTTGCCCGTGGCAATGACAAGCTTGCCAGCGATATCGGGCACGGCCACGCCGCGTTTGCGCAGCGACCGGGCGTAGGCGATCATGTCGGCGTCGAACACCTTCGGCCGCCCGCCGTGGCGGCCGCGCTCGCGCGCCGACGCCTGACCTTCCAGCGACTTCTCCCGGATGTACTCGCGTTCGGACTCGGCCATCCCGGCGAAGAAGGCGAACAACGCCGCCCCATGCCCAGACGGGTTGTAGATGCCCTGCAGCGGACCAGTCAGCAGTTCGAGCTCGATGTCGTGATGACGAAGGTCCTCGACGATGGTCAGCAGCTCGGCGGCGCCGCGCCCCAGGCGCTTCATCTCGTGCACGGTCAAGATCACCCGCTGGTGCGGGACAGCCCGCTTGATGGTGCGGGCGTACTCCATCGCATGCTGGGACAGCGAGCGGCTGACGGGGCTGCCTTGGCGCCCCTGATCATCAGTAATGGTCGCCGTAGCAGTAGTTCCGAGCCCCGTCTGGGTTCGGTCAGAACCGAAGAACCCGAAAAGAGTGGTGCCATCGGTGGTAGCCACCGCGCCTGGATGGCCGCCTTGACGGGGCCGGTGATGTTCCGCATGTTCGCCCCGCTCAGGTTCGCACCCCGCAAGTCAGCATCCTTCAGCGCCGCCCCGCACAGATCCGCACCAGTGATGCTGAGCGCAGTCGTGCGAATCTCATGTTCGCGTGTGTCAGCGTCGCGTTGGTGAGATCCGCGCGGGTGAGCGTCGTCCAGCTCAGCCCCGCACCCGTGAGCCGCGCCTTCCAAGGGCATGTCGCTGATCAAGTCTGGCGTTGAGCGGGTCGTAGCTGTGGGTCGTGCATCGCGAACAGCTGTGCCGGCGCCCGCGGGATTCTGTAGGCGGCGGTCTGACACGCACGCAGTTCGTGAGCGATGAGGTCCGGGATCGGGTATCAGTGCTTGTGTTCCAGCGCCGCCAGCCGTTCGGCTACTTTGTCGCCGATGGTGACGAGCATCGCCATCTCTGTCGCAGTGAGATGATCAATGAGCACGTCGCGGACGTCGGCCACGTGCTGCGGAGCCGCGACCTTGATCAGGTCGCTGCCCCGGGGAGTGATGGCGACTACCGCCCCCCGTTGGTCGGCGAGGCACCGCTCGCGGGACACCAGGCCGCGATTTTGCATCCGGCCCAGGTGCTGCGACAGGCGGCTCTTCTCCCAGCGCAACAGCTGGCCGAGTTCGAACGACCTCAGCCGCCCTTCGGGCGCCTCAGAGAGATGGGCCAGGACCTGGTAGTCAGCGCCGGACAGCCCGCACCGGTTGCGCAGCTGCCGCTCGATGAACTCCGACAGCCCGTCCTGCATCTTTATCAGGCTGCGCCAGGCCTGCTGTTCTCGCTCGTCCAACCACCGCGGCTCGGTCACGCACGTCACTTTACCGTCTGGTTGACATGGTAACCAAGTGCGGCGTACCTTCTGGTTCACACGTTAACCAAATGGGGGGCGTCGATGACACAGCCGTTGACAACGACGGGTGGGGCATGGCGTCCTATCCAGCTCCAGAAAGCAGGCACTCCATGAGCAGCATCAGCATTATCGGCCTGGGGGGTATGGGCCGCGCCATTGGCGTCCGCGCGGTCGAGGGCGGCCACGCCGTCGAGGTCGTCGGTCGCGACGCGGCCAAGGCCAAGGACCTGGCCGCCGCGCTCGGCGGCGGCGCCACGGCCGGGACATTCGGCGCCGTCCCGGTTGGCGACATCGTCGTCCTGGCCGTGCCATACGCCAGCGCCGTGCCGGTCGTCGCCCAGTACGGGGACGCACTGGCCGGAAAGTTCATCATCGACATCTCCAACACGTTCAACGCCGACGCCACCGGGCTCGTCATCCCTGAAGGCACGTCCGGTGCGCAGGAGATCGCCAAGGCAGTCCCGGCGAGCGCGCACGTCGTGAAGGCGTTCAACACGGTCTTCGGCCACGTGCTGGCCCAGGGGCGTCCGTTGGACGTGTTCTTCGCCGGAGATGACGCGCGGGCCAAGGCCGACGTGTCGGCGTTCATCGAGAGCCTCGGACTGCGCCCGCTCGATATCGGCGGCCTGGAGATGGCCCGCTGGCTGGAAGGGGTCGGGCCGCTGCTGATGGGCCTGGCCCGCAACGGCGCGGGGACCTTCGACGTCGCCCTCGGCGTCGACCTCCCCGGCTGAGCGCACCCCTGCTAGTAGCCCGCGGCGCTCCCGCCGCGGATTCTCACGAAGGAGTCATCGTGCGTCTGATATGGCAGCTCTTGGCGGTTGTGGCGGTCTGGATCCTCGGCAGTCTGGGCACCGCGGCGGTGAAGGACAACCCCTGGCTGGCGCTCGTCGCCGGCCTGCTGACGGCCGTCGTCGCGGTCCTGGTCTACGGCTGGGTGGTGCGGCGCACCGAGCACCGGGCCCCCGTCGAGGTGTCGCTGAAGGGAGCAGGCGCGGGGATCAGCTGGGGCACGCTGCTCGGCATCGCGCTGTTCGGGGCAGTCATCGCGAACATCGCCTTCTTAGGCGACTACACGATCAACGGCCTGGGCACGCCAGCGAGCGCCGTCGGCCTGCTCGGCATCATGGCGGGTGCCGCCGTGACCGAGGAGCTGGTCTTCCGCGGTGTCCTGTTCCGGAACGTCGAGCGCTGGACCGGAACCTGGATCGCGCTCGTGCTGACCGGCTCGCTGTTCGGCCTGATCCACCTGCTCAACGCGAACGCCACCCTGTGGGGCGCCATCGCTATCGCCATCGAGGCAGGCGGTATGCTGACCGCCGCGTACATCGCCACCCGCAAGCTGTGGGTGCCGATCGGTCTGCACTTCGGCTGGAACATTGCCGCGAGCGCCATCTTCAGCACCGAGGTGTCCGGCAGCAACACCCCGCAGGGCCTGCTGGACGCGACGATGTCGGGTCCCGCGCTGGTCACGGGCGGCGACTTCGGACCGGAGGGCAGTGTGTACGCCGTGGTGTTCGGTGTGGTGGCCACCGTCGTGCTCATGTGGCTGGCACACCGGCGTGGTCACGTGGTCCCCGTCCGTCGCTCGGCCCGGGCGGACGTGGCCGCTAGGCTCGCCAGGTGATCGAACCCCCGCCGGCGCGCACGTCGTGAAGGCGTTCAACACCGTCTTCGGTCACATGCTGGCGCAGGGCAACCCGCTGGACGTGCTCATCGCTGGCGACGACGCTGAGGCCAAGGCGACTGTGTCGGCATTCATCAAGAGCCTCGGGCTGCGGCCGATGGACACCGGCCCCCTGGGAATGGCGCGCTGGCTGGAGGGAACGGGCCTGGTGATGATTGGCCTGGGCCGCTATGGCGCGGGAAGCTTCAACTTCACCCTCGGCGTCAGCACTTCTGCCTGAGCGCGCCCGCACCACCACTTCTCGCGCCACATCAATCACAAGGACCAGTAGCATGCGCGTTTTCGTCACTGGCGGGACCGGCCATTCCGGTTCGTACATCGTCCCCGAGCTCATCGCCGCCGGGCACGAGGTCACCGGCCTGGCCCGATCGGACACGGCCGCGGCGGTGCTGTCCGCGCTCGGCGCGAAGGTGCGCCGCGGCGACCTCCAGGATCTCGACGGGCTCAAGGAGGCGGCCGCGGACTCCGACGGCGTCATCCACGTCGCGCACAGGCAAGACCTGCTTCCGTCCGGCGGGATCGACGCCGTGGCCGCCGCGGAGCTCCCGATCATGCTCGCGTACGGCGAGGCACTGGCGGGAACCAGAAAGCCGCTGGTCGCGGCGGGGAGCATAGGCTCGCCCGGGAACGGGGGGATCCTGGGCCGACCGGCCACCGAGGAGGACCCGGCCCTTCCCGTCGGCGATGAGCACAAGGGCACCCTGCGGGCTCGTAACGTCGTGGAAACCGCCGTAATCGGCCTCGCCGAGCGGGGAGTGCGGTCTTCGGTCGTGCGGCTCGCCAACATCATGCACAGCACGACCGATCGTGCCGGCTTCTTCCCCACGCTGATCGCGCTCGCGAAGGAGAAGGGCTTCGCCGGCTACCCCGGAGACGGCGCGAACCTGTGGAACGCCGTGCACGTCCGCGATGCCGCCTCCTTGTTCCGCCTGGCGCTGGAGAAGGGGCCGGCCGGCGAATACTGGCACGCCGTTGAGGACGGGGGCATCCCGTTCCGCGAGATCGCCGAGGCCATCGGCAGCCGTCTGGGCCTGCCCGCCGTGAGCATTCCCGTGGACGAACTGATGGTGCCGGGATACTTCGGGTTCCTCGCGAACATAGTCACGCAGAACTACCCGGCGTCCAACCTCATCACCCGCCGGACCCTCGGCTGGGAACCCGCTCAGCCCGGCCTGCTCGCCGATTTGGACAACGGCCATTACTTCTCCGCCAGCTGACGGCAGGGACCTGAATCGCAACGAGCCCGGCAAATGACAAGGGTTCGGCTCTTCTGGAGGGACGCTGAGAATATGACGACGGTGGGATTCATCGGAAGCGGATACATCGGAAGTACCATCGCGCGGCTCGCCATCGAGGCCGGGCACCAGGTCGTGCTCAGCAACTCGCGCGGTCCCGAAACGCTCGCGGATACGGCCGCGGAACTGGGGCCGCGGGCGTCCGCGGCGACGAGCGGGGAGGCCGCGGCGGCCGGTGACATCGTCGTGGTCACGGTGCCCGTCAAGGCGTTCCCCAACGTGCCCGCCGCGCCACTGGCCGGGAAGACGGTCATCGACACGTGCAACTACGGCCCCGAGCGTGACGGGCACATTCCCGGGCTCGACAACAAGTCGCTCACTTCGAGCGAACTGCTGCTGCGGTACATCCCGGACGCCATGCTCGTGAAAGCGTTCAACAACATCTTCTTCAAGCACCTGCTGTCACTCGCCCGCCCGGCGGGGGCGGCCGACCGCTCGTACCTGCCGATCGCCGGGGACTCCGCGCCGGCGAAGGCGGCGGTGACCGAATTCATCGAATCCATCGGGTACAGCGTCGTGGACGCGGGACCGCTGGCCGATAGCTGGCGGCAGGCGACGGACACGCCGGTGTGGGGGACCCCATACGGGCCGTCCACGAACGAGAAGGGCCAGTCGGTCGACGAGGACGCCATCCGCGCGGCACTGGCCACCGCAACGCGGTAACCGCAAGTTGGCGCGGGCCGCGGTATGGTCCGGTCGTGTTGTGGCCCCGTCCGGTAGGCGTCGGGCGGGGCCATGACGCAGAACTCGTTGCCGTCCGGATCCGTCAGGATGTGCCATGTCCAGCAGTACGCCGAGGTACCCGACACCCAGCGGGCGATGCTGCCGCTGCTGAGCCGCCTGCCCGTGCCACAAGGGCTGGGCGATGAGCCGATCGCGGTGGATCGAGGTGATCACCTGGTGATCTACCAGCCCGTACCCCTCTCGCAGCGACAGCTTTGGCGCAGCACCGCCCATACCCGCCAGGCCGCCGGAAACCTGGCCGCCAACGTGTTCGCCATGTTGGCTCTGCCTGGCCTGCAGCTCCGCCTCCACCGGCGTGAAGTCCTTGAACCCGTACACCCGCCGGATCTCCCACTGGTGATCCAACTTCGTCTTGGCCCGCTCGGTGTACTTCTTCACCGACGACGGATCAGCGATCCCCAGCTGCTCAGCCACGAAGTCCAACACCACCACCGGCACCTCGAGGGGGTCCTCCAGGAAGGTGCCGATCCATCGGACGGTCACGAGCTAGAGGGCGAACCCGAGTTTCATATGCTCGCCACGACGGAGTTCGATCAGCGCCCGGTCCTCGTCATCTAGGAAGAACACCCGCTCCAGATCCACCCGCGCCGGCACCCCGGCGTACCGGCCAAAGGCCACCGCCTCATCGTCAGTCAGAAACTCCACCGGCATACGCCGCAAAGTAGGACTGACTCACCGATAGCTAACCCAGAGTCATCAAACCGTTACAATATCGACCGCTCCGGGGTCCGTACGGCATGTTGGGCAAGTCAGGTGCGCCGAGAGGCACTACCCGGCGGGAAACGGGTCCGGGCTGGCGAGCGAGTGTCATCTTTTTGCGGTAGCACTCCGACAATCACCTCCAACGGCACCACCGAGCACCGCCGAGCCGGTCAGGCGGTTGGCCAGGATGAACGTGGCGGGCGCGGTGCGTCGCAGCGTGAGCGGCCCCGGTCATCGCGAGGCGGATGCCGAGTTATAGTTACAAAGTCGCGAAAAACGATGTTCCGCGGGTCCACCCGCCTGACATCGCTCGTACATCGATGCAGATGGTTCTGATCGGTGAGCGTCTCCTTGCCGAGATCGGGCATCCCGTCCGCTTTTGGCGCTGACCATCGCCGACGCGTGTCGGCGCGACAGAGGAGCGCAGCATGCAGAAGACCATCGCCATTGTCGGAGCGGGACTGGGCGGGCTGACGCTCGCCCTGGTGCTTCAGGCTCACGGTGTCGCCGCGACAATCTACGAGGGTGAGGCTTCGGCCACGACCCGTGCGCAGGGCGGCCTGCTCGACATTCACGTAGAGACCGGACAGGTCGCGCTTCGCGCAGCCGGTCTCTACGACGAGTTCCTCACTCTGGTCCGCCCGGGCGAGGACGCCAAGCGCGTGGTCGACCGCCACGGCACGATCCTGTTCGACATGCCTGCGGACCCCGGTTCGGCCCGTCCAGAGGTGGATCGTGGCGAACTCAGGCGCCTGCTTATCGACTCGCTGGCGCCCGAGACGATCAGGTGGGGCCACAAGCTCGCCTCGATCCGGCACCGTGTGGAGGGCGGCTACGAGCTCACCTTCGCGGACGGTTCCGCCACGCGCGCCGACATCGTCATCGGCGCGGACGGTTCCTGGTCGAAGGTGCGTCCGCTGCTGACCCCCACCAAGCCTCTCTACAGCGGAACCTGCTTCATCGAGATCGCCCTCGCTTCGGGCGGCCAGGACTGTCGGGCGAGCGTGGCCGCGATCGGCAGCGGCACGCTGATGGCGGTCGCGCCGGGCAAAGGCATCATCGCCCATCGCTACGCCGACGGGCACGTGCACGGATACGTGGCGCTGAACAAGCCCGAGGGGTGGATAAGGTCGATCGACTTCGGCGACCCGTCCGCGGGCCTGCGTCAACTTGCCGACGAGTTCGATGGCTGGTCGCCGCTGCTTACCGCCTTTGTGACACAGAGCGACGCGGAACCGTGGCTGCGACCCATCTATGCCCTGCCCGTCGGGCTCAAATGGGACAGGGTGCCCGGCGTGACGCTCGTCGGCGACGCCGCGCATCTGATGTCGCCCTTCGCCGGCGAGGGTGCGAACCTCGCCATGTACGACGGCGCTGACCTGGCGAGCAAGCTGGTTGAGCAACCCGACATCGAGGTCGCGCTCACCGGCTACGAAGAGCGGCTGTTTCTACGTAGTAGCGACGTCGCCGGCCGCTCGGCGAAGAACCTGGAGATCTTCTTCGGCCGGGAAGCACCGCAGAGCGTAGTCACTCTGTTCGATCACTCCTGATACCTCAGTCCGGTTTCGCGATCTTGTCGCGGACCTGGCGGGGAACGGGTACGGCCATCGCGTGATCATCGGGAGTTGTGTGGACTCCTGAAGATCGTGCGGTGGCCGCACGGCATAGCCCAGACCCTGCCCGTTGGTGGGCGATGTTCGACCAGGTCATGGCCCGGATCGCGGGCAGGTTCCGGCGGGTTGAGCCTCGCGCGTCGGCCCGCTCCTACCTGCTCGGGCGTTCGTGAACCTGTTCCACGCGTCGCTGGGCAAGGCGATGTCGTGCGGCACCGCCTATGAGCTGTTCTGCCGTCTGGCCAAGCAGGCCGGATTCCGGGCCCGGCCGCACATGCTCCGCACACGTCGATCACCAGGCTCCGGCGAGCTTGGGTGGATCGCCGGGTCGTGCAGGAGATCGCCGGCCACCTCGACCTCAGCGACGACACGTCGGAGTGCAGTGACGTGCTCTTCACGACCCCGAGGCGCTCGCCGCATGCCTGTTCTTCTTTGGGTCCGGGCTGAGCTCGGTCAACTTGGCCTACGTGAAAGAAGAGATCAGCATCCTCTGACCTGCTGGAAGGCTCCTACAACCCTAGATAAACAGCACATCGTCGCGATCACACTGTTCTCACCGGATTCTTGGCGGGTGCATTGTCGATGTCGTGTCCGGAGCAGGACGATCCGCGGCTCCGCTCGAGTGCTGCGGGTCAGGCCTGGTCGCCCACGAGAGCGATTGCGCGCGTCTCGGGAACTCCCAGCATCAGCAGGCTCGTGATCGTCGCTGCTCGGGCGCCGAGGGTCCCGTTCGACAGGTCGCTGTCCGCGATGGCGAACACGACGCCGTAGGCAACCTGGCTCAGAATGCCTGCCGGTAGGTGCTGTGCGAACACGTCGCTGTCCTGGCCCCGTTTCACGAGGTCGGCGAGGAGCTCATCGACTGGCCCGAGCAGGCCGTGGATCGCCTCCCCGTACTCGCCACGGCCAGACGCAGGCGATGAATTCGACCCACGTCGCGTCCGCCTCTGCGTCGGAGGCGTTGACTTCGGTGAGCACGGCTGTCACCTCGGTGACGGCCCGTTTGAGAAATAACCCATGAGTTCGTCGACCGGTTGAGCGTGGCCATAGCCGCAGGACCTGGGCTTACTTCCTGGGATCCCTGGTTCTTTCGAGATTGATGAGACTTCAGGGATTCTGAAGGTCTATCGTCCTCGTCGTTCGTCTTGCACAGATGGCGAAGACGAGGAGGCCAGAGTTGGCGCTGGCGGTAGTGCGGGATCTACGCGTGGCGCGAGCCCCCGCGACTCCGGACGATCTGGACGCGTTGGAGACCGACGTACTGGCCGGGTTCGTACTCGCCCGCGCCGCGGCGGGGCTATCGGACGGGACGATCAGCTCGGATGTGATGCATCTGGAGCAGGTGCGGGCCTGGTTCGGACGGCCGCTATGGGACATGGACCCGGCCGATGCCGATGCGTACTTCGGCAAGGTGTTGCGGACCACGGCGAAGGGCACTCGCCTGGCCTGGGCGCAGGCGATCAAGACTTACTTCTTGTTCCTCGAACTGCGGCACAAGGTGGAGATCCACCAGGCCACCGGGCGGGTCGTCGAGTGCCCGATCGACGAGATGAACCGCCCTCGTGGCGGCCAGCAGCCCAGGCTGCGGATCCCGCCCACCGCCGACCAGGTCAGCCGGTTGTTCGCCGGCTGGCGAGAAGAGCTCTCGACTTGCCGCAAGTTCGCCCCGGCCGCCCGCAACTACACCGCCTGCCGGCTCATGTCGGAGGTCGGGTTGCGGGTGAACGAGGCATGCAAGCTCGACCTGGCCGACATCAAGTGGGAGCTGGGCCGCTTCGGCAAGCTGCACGTCCGGCACGGCGAGGGCGCCCGGGGCTCCGGTCCTCGGGAGCGGATGGTCCCGCTGATCAACAACGCCGCGGCGGCGCTGCGCTGGTTCGGGGTGTCGGTAAGACTGCTGCCAGTGCGCCATGGAAAGCGCTGTTTGTCCGAATGGAGGTGAAAGGCCACCGTCGCCCGGCCGTCGTAGCGGTGGGGTGAAGCTGGAGGCAGCCTGATCCGGGGATCACCGGGGAGGGTGGGAGCAGCCTCGACAAAGTCGGGTCGGTTCAGCACTACCGGATGGGCCGGGCCCGGTGAGCGAGACGGGAAGGTATACGCGAGGAACCGGTGTCCGAATTCTTGCCAGCTCCAACCCGGTGGATGTGGGCTGGTCAGCGGTGCGCACCTGCCCCTCATCGCGGGCGGGAACTCCTGGTCGGGTATTGGCAGTCTGGGCTGGGAGGCCACGGTGAAGGACTACGGCGTAGCCGTGGCGAGGCCGCAGGGGTAGAGCCGGGTGCCTAACCCGTTGATCGGACAGCAGTGAACATGGGAACCGCTCGGGTTCGTTCTCGGGGTGTCGGTAACGAAGCTGTCATGAGGTACACGCGATGGCGTCCGGCCAGGTCAGCGGCTTGTGCTCAGCCCGGCAGCGCAATCGCTATGCCGGACGTACCCGTTCGACTGCGGTCAGCTGACCAGGGGCAACGTGATTGCGGGTACCTGATGGCACGAGTATTACCGACACCCCATATCCGGCGGCTGCGGCGTCGCCCTTGAGAAATGAAGCGGTCGAGCCCGCTGGCCGTCGCCGTGGGTGTGGGCGGAGGATGGCCGGTGTGGTGGGCAAGGTCCGAAGGTGAGCGGTGTGTGGGCGACCGTTGCCAGCCGGGTCCACGGTGCGGCGGCGGCGGTTGACGATCTTCAGGGTCAGGCGCACGGGCTGGCCGGCGTGCGGGCCGCAGGTACCCGTCGGCTCTACTCCGTCTGTGCGCGGTGCGGCCGGGGGAACCTTCTCGGCGCCCACCCCGCTCAGACTCCTGACGGGGCCATGGGAACCGGCAACGACGCCTGGGGTTGTGATCGCGGCGGGGCAGGCCCGGACGGGTTATTAGATAATCGGCGTTATCTGGCAAGATGGCGGTCGCAGTCCAGGCGCGAGCTGGGCGGCTGTCGTCCGGCATGGGAGCTTCGTTTCCCGGTTATCTGGCAACTTGCGAGATCACGGAAGGGCGGCAGGATGGATTCGGTCATCGTCGAGCAGTTCGGCTGCGCCCACCCGCTCGCGACGCACCTGGACGACTTCCTCACAGACCTGGCTAACGCCGGCGCCTCGGTCCACACCCGGCGCGCCTACCGCGGCGACCTGATCGCCTTCGCCGCTCACCACGGCGAGGAGATCGGCGCGCTGACCGCCGCGCCAGTCCGGGCCTACCTGACCGAGATCGCCGACCTGTCGCCGGCCAGCCGCAAGCGCAAGCGCGCCGCCGTCGCCTCCTTCGCCAAGTGGGCGGTCCGCCACGACCTCCTGGCCGCCAACCCGATGGACCGCATCGACACCCGTCAAGGTGCCCAAGACGCTGCCCCGCCCGGCCGCGGCCGCCGACGTCGCCCAGGTGCTAACGGTGATCTGCTCGCGGCGGCCGCGCAAGGACCTGCCGCTAGACCGGCTGCGGGATCGGGTGCTGTTCGAGACCGCCTATGTCTGCGGTGCCCGCGCCTCGGAGGTGTGCGGTCTGTATGTCGAAGACCTGGACCTGCGGCTGGACGACGAGCACGTGCGCATCTGCGGCAAGGGCGGCAGCGTGCGCACCGTGCTGCTGGACGACCGCGGTTACGTCGCGCTGCTCAAGCTCTATCTGGCCCGCGCCGGCTACACCGCGGGCCCGTTGTTCCGGGCCAGCATCAACGGCCGGGGCGGGCCGCTGTCGTACGACGCCGCCCACCACCGCTGGCAGGGCTACCAGTTACGCCGGGGTGTCCATCGAGGCCGTCCGCCGCCGCCTCGGCCACGCCTCCACCGAGACCACCCAGCTGCCACTGACGACAAACCGCTCAGGGCCATCGCACCCTCTTGCCATCAGCGCACGTCAGAGATGGGTTCGTTGGATTGTCCGCGATTGCTACGAGGACCCCTTGGAGTGTGCAGCAGCACAGAGGTGGAAACGCCATGCCACGTCGACGGCCGGATCGGGGAGTTCCGATCCGGCCGTCCTCATCGTTGTTATGGCAGGGTGACGAACTGCTGGAGGAAGTTCCGGGCGCTGTCGCTGTCGGTGCGGTACGTCACGTTGGTGGCATAGCAGGGAATGTCACCGGTGATCGTCGTTGCGGCGAGTACGAGCTTGCCGTCGAGGTTGATGAAGTTCGGGCCGCCGGAGTCGCCGTAGCAGGCGCCGCCGAGGTCGCGGCTCTCGTTCATCGCGAGGCGAACCCAGGTCTTGTTGAGGGCGTTGAAGTCGACCGGCGCCTTCATCCTCCCGCCGCCACCCGGATGGGTCTGGCCGCCGGGTCCGTTCACCGCCTCCTGGGTGCCGTACCCCATGACCTGCCAGTCCTTGGCGTCGAGCGCGCGCGAGCCGAGTTCGGACAGCTGGTTGTGGCGTGGCAGGGTGGCGGGCACGAAGGGCCACCGCTGCGCGAGTTCGGCGGCCTGGCCCGCATTGAACTTGATGACAGCGATGTCGTGGCTGTCTGCTTGGTTGCCGGGGTAGCCCGGATCGGAGTACGCGACACCCTGGAGACCGACGCGTCCGGCGATCTGCTCCGGCGTCCCGCCGAGGGCGTTCGAGGCGTCGATCGCGCCCTGCACATCCTGGGCGAGGGAGACGTAGAACTTGGTGCCGGCCGGTCGGCCGACGGTGCAGTGGGCGGCGGTGAGGAAGACGCCCGGGGAGATCATCGTGCCCGTGCAGCTCCACCGGACGGCGTCCGGCGTGGCGGGGTCGTTGTCGCGGTCAGACTGCACGACGAGCGCTCCGACCTCGGTACGCTCGGGCGCCGGCTCCGCGTTGTACGAATTGATCGCCGAAGCGGGTGTGGCGGTGCCAAGCATGACCGCTGCGGTGACGGCGGCAAGTGACGCAAATAGAGCTGGACGGCTCACTACTTTCTCCACTGTCTGGGGGTATTCGTGCCAGTAGCTGACCACATGGGTGAGAAAATTGGAAGATCCTCGAGCGGCCGGTCGCCTGGCGTATAAGAGATAAGCCTTGGGTTCGCTGAGGTCTCTGTGGCCTGGCTTGCCCCTGGACCTGGGGCTTCTGCCTGGGACTCCGGGAGTTTTCGAAGTTGATGAGACTTCAGAGATTCTGAAGGTCTATCGTCCTCCTCGATCGTCTGACATCACCGGTGAAGACGAGGAGGCGTGGGTTGAGCCTGTCCGTCGTGAGGGACCTCCGTGAGGCGCGTGCCCCGCTCGGCCCAGAGGAACTGGTCGAGTTCGAGACCGATGTGCTGGCCGGGTTCGTGCTCGCCCGCGCGGCTGCCGGCCTATCGGACGCCACGATCAGCTCCGACGTGATCCATATCGAGCAGGTCCGGGCCTGGCTCGGCCGACCGTTGTGGGCGATGGAACCGGCCGATGCCGATGCCTACTTCGGCCAGGTACTACGCGGTGCGGCCAAGGGCACCCGGTTGTCGCGGGCCCAGGCGATCAAGACCTACTTCCTGTTCCTGGAGCTACGACACAAGATCGAGATCCACCAGCTGACCGGGCACGTGGTGGAGTGCCCGATCGATGACATGAACCGGCCGCGCGGGCAAAAGGACGCGGCGCTGCGGATCCCGCCCAGCGCCGAGCAGGTCACCCGCCTGTTCGCCGGCTGGCGCGAAGACCTTGCCAGCTGCCGCAAGTTCGCCCCCACCGCCCGCAACTACACTGCGGCCCGGCTGATGGCCGAGGTCGGCCTGCGGGTGAACGAGGCGCGCAGCCTGGACCTGACCGACGTCAAATGGGAGCTGGGCAGGTTCGGTAAGCTGCACGTCCGCGTCGGCAAGGGCGCCCGCGGCTCTGGTCCACGTGAGCGGATGGTGCCGCTGATCAATGATGCTGGGAGAACGCTGCGCTGGTTCGTCGAGGACGTCTGGGGCCAGTTCGGCGACGACCACACCCGTCACGCGGCTCCGTTGCTGCCCTCGGAGCGCAAGAACGCTGACGGCACCGCCGCCCGGGTCGGCACCGAAGCGTTGCGCACCGCGCTGGCCGAGGCCACCACCAGGCACCTGCCGGACTGGAGCGAGAAGCTGACACCGCACGTGTTGCGACACTTTTGCGCCAGCCAGCTCTACTTCGCCGGGATGGACCTGATCGCGATCCAGGAGACCCTCGGACATGCCTGGGTGGCCACCACAATGAAGTACATCCACGTCCACCGCACGCACGTCGAAGAGGCCTGGCTCGCCGGACAACAGCGAGCCGCCGACCGGCTGAAGGGGCTGATCCCATGAAGTGGAACCTGCGCCTGGCCGCCGCCAACCGCGGCATCTGGAAGGCCAGCGAGCTGCACCGGCTGCTCACCGAACGCGGCATGGTGATCAGCGCCGGGAAGATGTCCGGCCTGTGGTCGGGCCATCCGGCCAGCATCAAGCTGCAGGACCTGGACGTCATCTGCGCCGTGCTCGGCTGCGGCATTGCCGACCTCCTCATCCCCGAACCGGAGAAGGTCCCAGGCCCTGCCGAGGCAGGTCAACCGCGAGTGGCGGCCACCGGTGATGGACCCGCGGTGACACCCAAGCGCCGAGACGGTCGGTCCTTGCCGCCGCTGTGATGGGCCGCATCTCCGCGACCAAGCCTGCGCTCACCTGCGTGAGCTGCTTCGCCTGGGGCGTGCTCCCGGGCCGGTATTGGACGTGCCGTTAAGGAAGCTGCTACCAAGTACACGCGAGCGGTGTTAGGCCAGGTAGAAGGTGCCTGAGTCGTGAGCGTCGGAGCGCTCGATAGCCAGTGCGGCCGACTGGCCCTGCCAGGACCAAAAGTGGTTGATCAGGTGGATGGGCTGACCGTCCTCTTTGCGCGTGATGATGGATGGCGAGCGTCTGCCCGGGGTAATGCACCGCGCAGCAGGAGCAGACGGACATGACGAGGTCGTCTTCGGCCAGAGCCTGCACCTGCCTCCCGGCCTGACCGCGCGCCTGACCGCCGACGACTTTCTCAGGAGCCGGGCACGGCCGGTGACGCGGCGGCCAACCCGGCCCTGCCCGTAGCCACGATGATCGAAATCGCCGACGAGGCGAGCTGAGCGGTGGTCAGCGGTCCTCGACGTCGGCGGCGAAGCGGTCCCAGGCGGCTTGGCGGGAGATGCCCAGGGCCTGGCCGATCCTGGCCCAGGTCACCCCGCGGTCGCGCAGGATGCGGACCCAGGCCCGCAGGTCGCGCTCGGCCTGCTCGATGGTGAGAGCGTGACGCGGCAGTGAGGCCAGCAGGTCATCGTCCGACATGCCCGGAAGCCACTCGGCCTCCGGATCGGGCCCGCGGTGCGCCCGCTGGGGCTCGCTACCCTGCGGCGGGTCGGAGAGCAGCCGGTGGGCCAGCTCGATGCAGGCGTCGCAGATGTAGACACCCGGTCCCGCCACGACCCTCTTGGCCTCCGCGTGGGACGTGCCGCAGAACGAACATCTGGTGGCGACCTCCTCCACCGGCGTCATCCGGCGGCGGCCCTTGCTTCGCGTCATCACCGCGTCAGCCTGCCCTTGACACCGCGCCGCGTCAAGGGCAGGCTGACGGACCTGGAGACGTCAAGGACGGGCTGACAAGCCCGAGACGAGAGGAGACGCACCCATGAATCTCGAACGATGCCCGGACGGACAGGCCATCGAGGTCGCCCGCGGCCTGGCCACGGGCTACACCGAGGAGGAGTACCTGCTGCGCGGCACGGCCGCCTCGTACGCCGACGAATTGGCCCCGTACGTGACCCGGATCCTGGTACGCAGGCCCGAACACATCAGCGGCACCGTGGTGGTGGAGTGGTTCAACGTCTCGTCGTTCATGGACGCTGGCGTGGAATGGCAGTACATCCACGGCGAGCTGTTACGGAGTGGCACGGTCTGGGTCGGGGTGTCGGCCCAGTGCCTAGGGGTCACCGGCAGCGTGCATCCCGTGGACGGGCCGGCCCCGGGCGGGCTCAAGGCGTCGAACCCCGAACGGTACGGGATGCTCGACCACCCCGGCGACGACTTCTCGTACGACATCTTCTCCCAGGCCGGGATGGCTATCCGCGAGCTGTTCCCCGGCGCGCGGCTCATCGCGGCCGGGATGTCGCTGGGTGCCTACATGCTGACCACCTACATCAACGAGGTCGACCCGATCGCCCAGGTGTATGACGGGTTCCTGCCGCACTGCCGCATCGGCATCGCCCCGGCCCTCATGCCGTCGCGGCGGCCGGCGACGTCAGGTCTCGATGGGACGCCGGTGCCCTTCCGCGCCGACCCGCGGGTGCCGGTGCTCGCCCTGGTGACGGAGACCGATGTGATCACGGCCGGGTACGCGGGGGCCAGGCGGCCCGACGGGCCGAACCTGCGCGTGTGGGAGCTCGCCGGGGCCTCACACGCCGACACCTACCTCAACACCACCGGCCGCCTCGACCTCACCCACGCCACCCCCACGGAGCTGGCCGCCGCGCTGGCCCCGACCACCCGCGTGATCGGCATGGACCTGCAGCACCTGGCCAACTCCGGCCCCCAGCACCACTACGTCGCCAAGGCCGCAATCCGACGGCTCGACCAGTGGGTGCGCGAGGACGTTCCGCCGCCGCAGGCTCCCCCGCTGGCCACCGTGCCCGGCCCCGCGCTGGAGCGGGACGACCACGGCAACGCGCTCGGCGGGGTCCGCACGCCCTGGATGGAGGTGCCCGCCGCCGTACTGACCGGGGTCAGCCCGGACGACGGCGTCTTGGGCAGGCTCTTCGGCCTGACCGTCCCGTTCTCCCCCGCCATCCTGGACAGCCTGTACGGCGACAGTTACCTGCCCGCCTTCGAGGCCGCCACCGACGACGCCGTCGCCAAGGGGTTCCTCCTCGCGGACGACGCGCCCGAGATCAAGGCCCTGGCCGCCGCGTCCATGGAGGCCACGGTGCCCTGAGTCCGGCTCAGCCGAAGAACGCGCGGCGGCAGCAGCACAGCGCCTCCCGTATGGCCTGGCTGGGCGGGCCCTTCCAGACCAGTGCGAGCAGGGCGGGCGCCTCGACGTCGTCGATCACCAGGGCGGTGAGATCGTCCTCCTGCAGGACCTCCCCGCGCAGGACCGGCGAGCCCTCGCCGACCTGATCAACCAGGGCGCGCAGGAGGAAACCGACTCTGACCGGCAGCTGACGGCCTGGGAACGCCCGAAACCCTGGGTCTCCTGGTCTGAGCACCGCGGCGACGATCCGGTCCAAACGGCGGCCAATATCGGTCCACGTGGCTTCTTGGCCCTCCGCTCGGGTCGGTGTCATAGGCCGCAAAGTAGGGGCGTATCCCGAGGTCAGGGCGTCGTGCCGTGCCTGTCGGAATCCACACACCGAACCGTTCACCGACATTGATCCTCGACACGGGTTTCGACGTTCACCACCTGCGACCTTGCGGTTTCGGCGCGAGTGTCGACAGACGAGGGTCTGTCGACACGGACGAGCGGTTACAGAGAGCTACTTTGCACTTCATGGCACCGACCCGAGCACCGGGCCCTTGAGGCGGAGCAACTCAGACCATCACTTGATCTACGCGGCGGGTCCAACTCAGACCGTCAGGTGGGAGCCAGCCGAAACTGTCGTAGCCAATCGATGCTTTGGCCCCCATGGGCGACGGTGAATCATCTCTGCGGCTGACAGACGTCACGACCACGTTGGACACGGCGCTTACGGCCCTGAGAGGGTGTTCTGTGAGCTTCCGCCCGGTCTGGCTTTGGGCAGCGGCTTCTATGCGTCGTGACCGGGTTGGGGCAGCGTGAACAGGCCGGGTTCAGGTTCGGTGAGGATGCCTCGGGCGGCCATGCGTTTGAGCTTGGCGGGCAGGCTCTCGGTGTGCTTGTGATCCACGTCGGGGTTCAGCATCCGGCAGATGTCCTTGACCCGCAGCCCGCCCGGCGCTTGCTCCACGATCGCCAGGATCTGCCGGTAGACAGGCGAGAGCGCCAGAATGCCAGAGGCGGTCTCGGACGACTCGCCGGTCATCTCCAGGATCGTCTCGCGGGTGATGTGCAACCGGGACAGCACGTCCTCAGCCGCGCTCAGCTGTTGCGACAGCTCGGTGATCTGCTCGCGCAGCCGGACGGCTTCGGCCTGGGCGGCGGCTTCTCGCTCGGCCAGGCGCTCCAGGAACTCACGCACCTGAAGCCTGCCGGCGGAAGGCGAGGTGCTCATGGGGCCGTCCTCGGCGGGCGGGGCGAGAGGGTGATCGGCACCGGGCCCGGAGAGCTGGGCGGGTACGCCAAGGCCCTGCAGCGCCCGGCCTGGGGTGGCGCGCATGGCGGCCAGGAGCTGGGTGAGAACATGGCGCTCGCGCAGGCGGCCCGTGCTTGGCCGGATCGCTTGACCTCAAGCGCGGTTGAAGTTGCAGACTGATGCCATGATCTTCACTGACGGAGAGCGCGCGTACCTGTCGGGCCAGGGACTCGGACGCCTGGCGACCCTCGGCCCCGACGGGTCTCCTTACATTCAGCCGGTCGCGATCTGGTTCGACCCCGAGACCGAGGCCGTCCGGATCGGCGGCCCGGAGCTGACCAAGAGCCGCAAGTACAAGAACGCCCTGGCCGACTCCCGGGTCTCCCTCGTCATCGACGACCAGTCGCCGACGCCCAACGCCCTCGGCCAGACCGGCCGTGGCATCGAACTGCGTGGTCACGCCGAGATCGCCTTCCTGGACCCGCTGCTCCACCCGGCCTTCGACCACGAGACCCTGCGTATCCGGCCGCACCGCGTCGTCGCCTGGAACCTCGAGCCAATCATCAATCCTTCCTTCGGAAGCGGCTCCCACCTCCAGGGCTACAACTCCCGCGACGTCTGACCGCGTACTCGATCGAGTAGTTTCCACGGTTTCGAACTCGATCAGTTCCTCTGGGCCGAGCGGGACACGCACCTCACGGAGGTCCCTTACGACGGACAGGCTCTGAGAGCCGCAGAGGCCGACTTCGATTACCGGATAGGTGGCACCAGCGCTGCTCTCCTGCAGGGTGTCCATCTCCCGGCCGGGGACATCGACCTCTTAGTGGCCCGACGAGAGGACGTGGACACGTTTGCCGCGATCCTCGAGCCCCAACGCTGCCTCTACCCGGCCGCCTGGATCCCGGACGCTATGCAGTACTTCGCCAGGTACGAGATCAACGGAGTCAAGCTAGAGATCAGCACTGTCGAGTGGCCGGCCGACTCGGACGGGATGGAATGCTTTGGCCCTGGCCCATGGCAGCACTACGTCGTGGTCACGTGCGGCTCTCATCGCGTCCCGGTGATTCGCCTGGAACTCCGGTTGGCCACGGAGATCCTACGAGATCGACCTGATCGCTATGAACCTCTTCTCGATCACATGGGCATCCACGGGTTCGATCCTGATCTCCTGCAAACGGCGATGAATGCTCGCCGCCTTCCAGCGGAACGCCGGCAGATGATTCAAGATCGCCTCACAGGGCTCTCCCTGCCTGATCGTCCCCCGTGCCGTCGTCCCAGCAGTCAGCTGCGGTAGCGGCGGGCGGCGGTGTCCGGGCTGACATCCAGAACTGCGCCGATCTCGTCCCAGGTAGCCCCGGCCGCGCGATCGGCGGCGACGGCCGCGGCCAAGACAGCGCGGGCATGAGCGAGCAGGGGCAGCGCGGCCGCGGCGTAGCCGGCGATCGGCCCGGATTTCCAGCCAGTCTGCTGGGTGGGCAGAGCGAGGTCTTCCGCGTGCATGTCGAGGGCCAGCTTCCCGGCTGCCTGGGCGAGGTGTTCGGCCTGGTCGCGGAGATGACGGCGCTGCTTGCGGGTGTTGTCCTGGCGTTGGTGGCGCTGGGTGAGCGGTCGCCAGCGCCTGGAGCGCGTGCGTCCGAAGGTCCACCGGCAGGCGTGGGAGCAGTACTTGCGGGGCCGCCCGCCGCGGCCAGTGGGCGGAGGCAGCGGTGCCTCGCAGTTCAGGCATTGCTCGGTTCGAGATCCCATGAGGGGCGCTCACTAAGGGGTTTCGTGGCCGTAAGGCCGCGGATCGGCCTGTCTCGTTTAATGGGTTCCGGGGCAGGCTAGCCCGCAATCGCGCGGTCACGAAACCTTGCGCCAGGACCTCCTGGCGCGGGCACTGCGGGTGAGGCGGCGTGTCATCTGGATGATCGCCGACCAGGTGATCATGATTTCGCTGTGCTGCGGCAGCCGCTCATGGTCGCGGATGTTGCGTCGGGCGCGTAGCACCCACGACAGGCTTCGTTCGACCACCCAGCGCTTGGCCAGCACGACGAAGCCCTGGGAGCCGCGCGGCCGGGAGACCACCTTGACGGTGAGGTCCAGGAAGGTGCGGGCCCACTCGATCAGCGATCCCGCGTAGGCGGAGTCGGCCCAGACCAGGGTGATCTCGGGGTGGGTCAGGCGCAGCCGGAATAGCAGCTCGCGGGCGCCGTCCCGGTCGGGGGTGTCGGCCGGGGTGACCATGACCATCACCTGAAGCCCGTCCTGATCCACCACAAGATGTCGCTTCCTCCCATTTATTCGCTTCGCCGGGTCAAAGCCACGAGTAGCCTTGCTGACCGTTTCCGATCCCTTCACCGACTGCGAATCGACGATGAGGGTGACCACGGGGTTGAGGAACAGCGGTACAGCCGTTATCGCTGAGAATGATCTTGAAATCTTTGGGGCTGACCTGGGCGAATCCGGCTGGGCTTTACGCGTCGGAGCCGGCCTTGCCAAGGACGCGATAGACGGTGGGGCGAGAGACGGAGAACACCTCGGCCAGATCGGAGATGGTGTAGTCGCCGCTGGCGTGCATGCGGCGCAGTTCGGCCTGCTGGCGTGGGGTCAGCTTCGGCTTCTTGCCTTTGAGCTTGCCTTTGGCCCGGGCGATGGCCATGCCTTCGCGGGTGCGCATGCGGAGCAGGTCGACTTCGAATTCGGCGAAGGTGGCCAGGATGTTGAAGAACATCTTGCCCATGGGATCGGTGGGGTCGTAGACGCTGCCACCGAGAGAGAGCCTGACGCCGCGGGCGGCCAGAGAGTCGCCGATGTCGCGGGCGTCGGGGACGGAGCGAGCGAGCCGGTCGAGCTTGGGGACGACCAGGGTGTCACCGGAGCGGACGGCGGCCAGGGCCTGGTCGAGGCCGGGCCGGGCGCGGTTGGTGCCGGTGAGGCCATCCATCGGACGCATGGGAGCCGCCGCACATCTGCGCACTCCCTCGCCGATGGTTTATGACGGGCCCCAGTTCACTTCTGATCGAGGCATGGTCGGACCGTGCCGAGGGAACCTAGGCCCAGCGAGATGTCCTCTTCGCGGGCGAGCCGGCCGGAGAGGGTGAGCTCCAACGCCTGGCGTACCACATCGGTGAAGCCCACCCGCAGCGGCGAGCGAGTCTCCGACGAGCTGTACGCCAGGGCGTCCGAGCAGTACGACGACAGGGCGCTCGCCACGCTCATCATGGCCATCGGCCAGGTCTGCTTCTTCCTCCCGCTGGCCCTCATCGGCAAGCCTCTGCCCGGGGTATCGCTGGCCGAGCAATGGAGGCAGTAACAGAACTTCCTAGACCGGGAGTGCGCAACAGTTCAGGCCTGCTGGTGGAAGCCGGTTCGCCAGGACGAATAGACGGGCTCCCAGCCCAGGCCGAGCGCCTTGGCGTTGTCGGATGTCGATCGTGTAAGGCTTGATCTCCGACATGGGAATCCTTTCCAACGTTTGCATGAGATTTCAGAGGGTGATCTGGCTACGGCGCTGGTCCATGGCGTCGGCAATACGTCACCGACCTGCTGCGCAAGCACCTGAAGGCGATCAGATCGCGGTGGCGGTCCCTGCCGGCGGGCCGGATCGTCCTGCTCCGCGCCCTGCTCGTCCTGACGAACCTCGAACTCGACCGCTGACAGACGATCAAGACCGAAGACAGCCGCCCACGACCAGCACGAGCACCCACGAACCCCGCCACACCAGCAGCCGCACCAGCGAAAACCAAGATGGTGGATCTTCAGTGAAGATCCGACTGGACCTCGGTCAGTCGATGCCTTCGACGATGCGGAAGTCGCGCTCGACGCCGTCGGAGAGGGCGACCAGCGCCTCCTGGTAGGCCGCACTCTCGTGCGCCGCGACGGCCTGCTCGAAGCTGTCGAACTCGATCAGGACGGTGCGCTCGGCGATTCCGGCGTCATGCGCCACGACCCGACCGCCACGGACGAGGACCCGACCGCCCCCGGCCGCGACGGCCGGACGGGCCAGCTTGTTGTAGGCAGCCAGCTTCTCAGGGTCTGAAATGGTGCGGTAGGCGCTGACCCAGTAGCCCTTGGACATGGAACCTCCAGTGTTGGGATGAGTGCATCTGACTTACGGGTTGGTCTCGGACGAGCGTCGGCGGGCGAGAGCGAGGCTTGTCAGCGTCGTGATCGCCATGGCGCCGATGCCGACCAGCGCCGCGGTGGTGTAGGCGCTGTCGTCGGGGAAGAGGTGGCCGGGGCCGGTGCCCGCGGCGAGGATCAGGCCGCCGATGGCGCTGCCCAGGGGAGTACCCGACGCTGCGGACGACGTAGTTGAAGCTCATGGCGCTCGACGTCTCGCTCTTGGGGGTGACGGCCAGGATGACGCCGGGCATCGCGGCCGAGAAGCCGCCGACACCGAAGCCGAGCACGCCCATCGCCGTGAACAGTTCGGCCAGGTCCGACCGGGCCGCCGCGAACAGGGTGAACACTCTGGCCGAGGACGAACAGCATGGCGTACCCCTTAACGTCGAAGTGACGATTAATGATGGCACACTTCCCAGCGCAGTTTTATTCCGGGGCACCCGCCGCCGACCACGACGGCGCTGCCGGCCAGGAGCAGGGGGTCGGCGATCCGCGTCCGGACCCGCGGCGTGAGCTTGCCGGCGACGAACCCCAGCACCGAGAACGGGATGAGGACCAGCCCGGCGACGAAGGTCGTCAGCCCGAAGCCGTAGCCGGCGCCGTGCGGCGTCTGCGCGTACCGGGTGATGAGCGTGAGCAGGAGGTACATGCCGATCCCGCCGACGAACATGGCGAGGTTCGCCCCGGCGACCGCCGGGTGCCGCACCGCCCGCACATCGACCAGGGGCGTCGTGCTGCGCAGCTCGATGACGGCCCAGACGCAGAGCAGCACCACCGCGACGACGGCGAGGCCCGCCGCCACGGCGAGGTGCCGGCTCCATAGATTCCGTTCGCCGGCGAGGAACAGCACCAGGAGCAGCGCAGCGGCCCGTTTCTGCCGTATTCCGGTGGCACCCCCAGAAAGATCCCGTAACGGTCCGTCAGTGGCATCGCTGACCTGGGCGAACTTGATCCCCTGTACCTGGCTGCACGAGTCTTACCGACACCCCGTCTTGCGCGACAACCGCCCGCCGAGCATGGTCAGCGGCGGCCCGCCGACGGCCACGCCCAGGGCGTAGCCGGAGACCAGCAGCCCGGCGGCCGGGATCGTCACGCTGAAGTCCGCGGCCAGCTCGGGCAGCAGCCCGTTGATGATGAGCTCCGTGGTCCCGATGCCGAAGGCGCTGATCGCGAGGGCGAACAGGGCGAGGACGACCGGCGGGGCATCTACTCCGAGGTCACGCCAGCCGGGCGCGCGCTGCTCGGCGAGGCGAGCCCGACGCATGACGCGGTACTGAAGGAAGTGCTGGCCGAGGCGGCGGAGCAGCCGGAGCTGGCCCCGCTCGCCGCGATGATCGCCTAGGGCTTGACGTTGCTCTGGACCTCACCGACCGGCACGTCACGCGTGACGTCGAGCTCCACGGGCGCGAACTGGAACGGCACCACGTTGTCCTGCACCTCGATCGGCCACACCGTGGACACCGTGAGCGTGTACTTCTCGCGCGGCTGGTCGATCGACGAGCGCAGGTAACGCACGCCGCAGGAGAACGTGCCGCCCTTGGTATACGGCTTGCCGACGGTGCCGCAGCCGCTCTCGTTGACCTCGGCCCGGTCCTGCGTCGTACCGGGGTCGATCTTGATGTCCTGGAGGTTGGCGACCAGGGTCACGCTCATGACGCCGGGAAGCTCCGCCGTGACAGTGCGGCGCGGCTGGCCGACGCCCTCCAGCCAGACCCAGGTGGGCAGGTTGACATAGCTCTTGGCGTCGGGACTGAGCTTGACGGTGTGCTCGGGCACGGTCAGCGCGGCCCTGGCGATCTGCGCCAGCTGCTCGATCGTGATGCCGGACTGCGGCGTCTGGCCGGGCGGCACGAACACGCCGAACGGTTCGAGGTCTGTCATGCAGGCCACATGGTTCGGATCGGCCTCGTTGTACGCGGGTGTCCACCACCGCCCCGGCTTCTTCAGCTTGTCCCTGAACTGCTCGAGGAATTCCTCGTTGTGATCCTCGTCGATCCGCGCTCGGTTGGCCGCGTCCTTGCCCTTGCTGAACCGGTCGAGCATCTCCTGGGGCAACGGACCCGGCTCGTACCAGCACGGGCGCGGGATGCGGAAGCCGTCGCCCGTCCCACCCTTGACGTCGCCGCGGACCCTGACGCTGCTGCCTTTCAGGGCCACATACGCGATGTTGCCCTGCTGCCCGGCGTTGGCGTCGACCTTGCCGGCTCCTCCAGTGGGCGGCTTGAGGAGCAGCGGTGCCATGAGCAACGCCGCGATCAAGACTTTCATCGGGTGCACCTCTCTCTGGCGGTGACGTAAGACCTGATGCGCCACACCCCGTCGTCGCCGCGGCGGACGCCCACGCTCTGGGGGTAGGGGGTGCGCAGCCAGTCGGGTTGGGGGCTGACGGCCTTCCCGGTACGGGAGGAGACCATCCGGATCCCTGACTCGTCGACGCACGCGTTGACCTGGGCGCCCCTGCCCATCCGCGCGACGACCCGCAGGTTGTAGAGCCGCCCGACCCCGTGCATCGTCCACCCTTCGTCGGCGAACGACTCCACCCATTCGCTCGCCTGAACGGCCGCGTCGATCTCGAGATCGCGCTTGTAGATGCGCTGCCCCTCGGCCACGGCCTCGCGGGTGCCGACGTACTGATCGACCATGGGCTTCAGCGCCGGGTCGGGGTCGGCCGGCCACTCCACCCGCAGGCGTAGGCCCTCGGCGACGTCGATGGTCTGGGTGCCGGTCGGCAGCTTCTGGTCCGCGGGCCGCTCGGCCTGTGCCGGGCTGCTCTGTCCGGGCGTGGCCGCCTCCCGCGGCGCGTACGGACGTTCGGCCTGGCCGCAGCCCGCCAGGGCGAGCAGGGCCAGTGCTATCGCCATTCGTCTCATGCCGATGACTCCCTCACCACATGGATGCGCCACGTGGGCAGCAGTTCCTCGATCAAGGCCTCGGTTTCCGGTGCCATCCCGCCGCCGTACGGATGGGAGGCCGCCCTGCGGGTCAGGCCCTCGACGACGGCGCGCAGGCGTACGGTGTCCTCGGTGGCGTGTGTGGCTCGTAGCAGGTCGCGCCACAGGCCCTCGTCGTCGGTCGCCAGCAGCAGCGCGGCGCGTATGGCGGCCACCGCGGCGTCCGGCTGGCCGTGCGTGAGCCTGATCTCGCAGAGCTGGTGTGCCGCGTCGGCCACTCCGGCGGCCACGTCATATTCCAGGTCGTCGGCCGCCAGCCAGGCATAGCGCCCGGGTTGCCTGCCGGTCAGCAACGGGCCTCTGACCAGGCCGAGCGCCTTTTCCAGCAGGACGGCTCTGGCCGTCGGGTCGCCGTGCGAGCGGCGTACGAGCTCGCGGAACAGGGCCCAGTCCGTACGCACCTCGGGCCCCAGCCGCAACCGGCCCGCCTCGTCGGTGAGCAGGTGGTCCGGTCCCAGCCATTCGGCGACCCTGGCGATCGTGGCGTCCCTGACCATGGCCTGCACGCCGCGCGGCCACAACACCCCGCCGAGCACGGCGGGATGTACGCCGCCCGGATGCGTGGCCAGGTACACCAGCAGCTCGGTGGCCAGCGCCAGCCGCCCTTCCTCCAGGGGGCCGAGGCCTGCGACCTCGATGGGGCCCAGGATTCTGATCTCGACGGCCGGCGGGTGCAGCCCCTCCAGCGGCTCGGGCTCGGGGATCGTCTCCCCGTCGAGCCGCCCGGCCGTGCGGAACAGGTCGATCAGGGCCTTGTAGTGGCGTCTGGGCAGGAGCTGGGCGTCCACGTCGAAACCCAGCTCGGCGATCCTGGCCCGGCCGTCGTCGCCGATCTCCAGGGTCCAGGTGGCGTGCGGAATGTCGCCCGCCACGACGTACCCGGCGGTGTCCTTGCGGGCCAGCAGCGCCAGGCGGCGCGCCTCCTCCTGTGTGGGCGCCACCGAGGACAGCAGGTAGTGGGCGTCGCGCGGGCTGCCGGTGATGCGCCCGGTCAGCACCTCCCTGCGCGGGGCGGCGGTGGCCTCCAGCTCGGGCAGCACCTCGGCCAGGCCGCCGACCGCCCTGATCCGATCCGGCGCGATCGCGGTCAGCTCCTCGCCGAAGCCGACGAGGGTGATGCGCATGCGGTCGGACCAGCGGTTCGTGGCCAGCTCGACGGAGATGGCGGCCAGGGCGGCGGTGGTCTGCGGGCCGCGTACGTTGATCAGGCCCTGTGCGGCCTCCAGGTCGATCAGCACCCGCCCGCTCGCGTCCGTGCCGATGGACACCAGCCCCGGGTACGGCGCCCCGCCCGGCTGTTCCTCCAAAAGCCGGCCCTCGTGGGCGGGCAACCGCCACACCTGGCCGCCGTCCTGGGTCATCCACGGCTCGGGCGGATCGTCGTCCGACGGGTGGATCCACAGGTCGAGCGTGCGTGCCGACAGATGTGCCCCGTACACGGTGGGCGGCGTGCGGTTCTGGGCGGCCAGTTGCGCGCCGAGCAGCCTGAGACCGATGTCCAGGATGCGGGCGCCCGGAGCGTCGCCGCCCAGCCTGAGCGCGACCTCGGCCCGGGCGGCGTCGTCGCGCGGGCGGACGATCCTGCGGCCGAACACCCGGCGCCAGAGCTGCTCGCGGCGCCGCCTGGCCAGCACGAGCAGCAGCCCGGCGGCGGCCAGCGAGGCCGGGGTGAGGTAGTCGAGCAGGTCCCCCTGGCTCTCCTGGATGGCGGGTTGCTGATCCGTTTTCACGCTGTCCTGCTGCTCGGGCTGGCGGTGCTTCGCCTCCGCCTTCTTGGGGGTCTTCCGCTCGGCGTGGTCGGACTTCGCGTCCTGGTCCACGTGCGCCCGGCCCGGATGTTCGCGCAGTGTCTGCGTGCGGGGCTGTTCGGCGGGGACGACGTGGACATTCCTGGCGTCGTCCGGCATGTTGAGCACCCAGCCGGGTCTGATCAGGTCGGCCATCCTCAGGCGGGTGCCGTCCGGCTGCTCCATCGCCTGATTAAGCCGGTAAATTTCGTGATATCGACGGCCGTCTCCCAGGCACTTCTCGGCGATCTCCCACAGGCTCTCGTGGTGCCGGCCGTGCGGGGGCTGCACCACGTACACCTTCTTGGTCTTGTGTGTGTCGAGGGTCTGCTCGACGATCGGCGCCGAGTACGCGACCGCCGTCACGGGCGGCGCGGCGGGCGTGGGCGCCAGCTTGACCAGCGGCACGACCATGGCCCCTGCCGTGAACAGCAGCAACACGGCCGAGACCAGCTTGTTGGCGAGGGCCTGGGTGCCTCCCGAGAGCGGCACCCGGGCGGGCATGCCGACCCGGCGGACCCCGGCGTACACCTCGACGAGCACGCACGCGAAGAGCTGGAACCAGGCCAGCCACACCAGCAGCACCAGCACGGCCATGATCGTGCTCGGCCCGACCTGGCTGAGCAGGTCGAGCTTGAGCAGCTCGGGATCGAGCGGCGGCCCGACGAACACGAGCAGCGCGTACGGCACGCCGCCCACGAGCGCCACCAGCACGACCAGCGCCGCGAGCCCGGCGAGCACGTCGCCAATAGTGCGCCCAGGACGTTGCACAGCCCGGAGCCGCACGGGCTTGTGACGTCCATGTGGACGCGCTGGCTCTCGCGTCGGCATCGCCTCTCCCTTCTCGCGTCCAGCGTCGTGCCTCATGCGTTCCGCATCCATCGAGTGGCTGGAATCGGTCTATCTCGCTTCGGGCGCGGCGCTGGCCTCGCCGCTCATCTCGGAGCCGGGGAACCCGATCGCGCTCAGGAAGAACGCCTCCCACCGCACCGACACGGTGACCGTCACCTGCCCCTGCCCGACTGCGCAGGCGCCGCTGTTCACGTCGTCGCCGCCCTGGGCCGCGACGATCTCGTCGGCCCTGGCGCACACCTGCTCCTCCCCGAGCAGCCGCGTCTCCCCGGTGGCGCGCAGGTGGTCGACGTCGATCTGGTCGGCGCCGGCCCGCGCGGCCTGCTCGGCCACGTCCGCGGCGCGCAGCCTGGCGTTGATCGCCGACCCGCCGTCCACCAGCAGCCCGGCCAGCAGGAACACGACCACGGAGAACAGCACGGTGAACACCGACATCGACCCCCGCTCGCTCATTCGACCCTCCTGAACTGCTCGATCGGCACCACCGCCGTACCGGTCAGCTGCTTGGTGCCGCCGAACCCCAGGAAGGCGAGGTCCACTTCGCAGGTCACCTCGGCCTGGACCTGCCCGCCCTGCTCCCACTCGGAGCCGTCCAGGGAGACCGACGGTGACCCGCAGGGGCCGGTGAACGCGCTCTCGGCGATCGTCTCGGCGGCCGCCTCGGCGTCGTCGAACGTACGCTGCACCGACGCGGCCCTGGCGGCGTCCCTGGCCGCCCCGTTGACCCGCCCCTGCGACTCCACCAGCACCCCCGCCCCGGCGAGGAACATCAGGAACAGCAGGAAGACAGGGGCCAGCATGACCGTCTCCACGGCCATGGACCCGCGCTCGGGATCCCTGGTCATTCGCAGTCCTCGCCGCCGTTGTCGGGTCGGAAGCACTCGACGGGCCCGCCCGCGGTCGCGGTGATCGTGAACGCGAGCGGCGGCAGCAGCGGGATCACCTGGACCGCGCTGCCGGTCACCGTGACGAAGCGCTCGTCTGGGTCCTTCTCGGACGTCGTGGCCGTGGCGTCGCTGAGCAGTCGCGGGCCGATGGCCTTGACGATGCCGGTGGCCTTCGTGGTGGCCGCGCCCTCCCAGTCGCCCGAGTCGAACGGGGCCGCCCTGGCCACCCGCGCACCCTCCTGGGCGGCCGCCTCCGCGACCTGGCGGCCGTGGAACCAGAGCGCCACCTGCACGATGAGCAGCACGACCGCGAGGATGACCGGCATGAGCAGGGCCAGCTCGATCACCGTCGCGCCGCGCTCGCCGTGGCGTGGCCTAGCCGCCACCGCCGCCACCGCCGCCACCGCCGCCACCACCGCCGAAGTTCTGCTCGATCTGACCTTGCTGCTGCTCGACCAACGTCCTGATCAGGGTGGCCAGCCCGAGCGCGACCCCGGCGATGATCGCGGTGATGATCACCCACTCGACGGCGGAGGCGCCGCGGCTGGGCGCCGAGCGGGCCCGCTCGATGCGCGAGCTCAGGTACGCGGTGAGGTAAACGATCCAGGGATGGTTCATGAGACCCCCAACATCTTCATAGCGGCGGGAAAACTGAGAAAAATCACGAAACCGGCGCACAACAGGAGCTGGGCCACGAGCATCGACTGCGAACGTTCGCCCGCCCGCCCCTCGATCTCCGCCAGCTCGCGGCGGCGCAACGTGGCGGCTCTGGCCGTAAGCGACGCGCGTATTTTGGCGCCGTCGTCGGCCACCAGGCCGAGCGCGGCGGACAGGTCGCGCAGCTCGTCGACGTTGATCTCCTCGCCGAGCTGGCCGAGCGCCTGCCACGGGGTGATGCCGACGATCCTGGCGCCGCGCAGTGCGTCGCGGATGCGGCCCATCGCCCAGTTCGGCTGCTCGCCGCTGACCGAGACGGCCATCATCAGGGCTTCGGGCACGCCGCGGCCGCCGGCCAGGTTCATGGAGACGAGGTCGAGGAACGCGCCCACGACGTGTCTGAAGTCGCGCCGCCTGGCCGCGGCCTCCTTCTTCACCTGGAGATCGGGCAGGAAGAAGAACAGCAGCGCCACGAGCACGGCGGCCCAGAACGGGATGGCGAGCGAGGTGCCCCATTCCATCAGCACCAGCCAGCCGAGCAGCAGCGGGAACGCCAGCAGGCCGCTGGCCGCCAGCAGCACCTTGGTGGCCAGGAACGCCTCGAACGAGCGGCCGATCAGCGCCAGGTCCGCCTTGACCGACCTGGCCTCCCAGCCGCGGGCGCCGTACACGCGGGCCAGGCGTGCGCCCAGCCCGCGGCGGAACGCGCTGACCTCCTCGTCGGGCAGCAGGAGCTGGATGCGGGGCGCGCCCGCGTCCTCGCGCACGGCGTCGAGCGCGAGCAGTCGCGCGACGAGTCCCGGGCGGGCCGGGAAGAGGGCTCTCAGCAGTGCGAGCAGGCCGAGCCCGAGCACGGCTCCGGCCAGTGCGGCCTCAACCATTGCCGCCACCTCCCACCAGCAATCGGGTCGGCTTGTCGAACCTGGCCAGCCGCCTCATCCAGGCGAACCCCGCACCGAACAGCCCCGCCACGACCACCAGGACCGCCTGGCCGAGGAAGGAGGTGTACTCGCTGACGTAGGAGGGGTTGAACACGACGAGGATCCCGGCGAAGACCAGCGCGGTGATCACCACGATCTGCACGCTCCGCCTGGTGGAGCGGCGTTCGGCCTCGACGCGGCGGCGCATGTCGAGCTCCTCGCGGGCCGACACCGCCAGCGCGCCCAGGACGTCGCGCAGGCCGGGGCCGCGCAGCTTGGAGTTGAGTATGAGCGCCGCCACCACCAGGTCGGCCGAGGGGTCGTCGAGCTCGTCGGCGAAGAGCGCCAGCGCCTCCGGCAGCGCCATCCTGGTGTGCAGCCGGTCGATCATGGCTCGGAGATGCGGTCTGAGCGTGGGGGCGGCGGCTCTGATGGACGACGGGATGGCCTGCTCCAGGCCCGCCGCGCCGGCGATCGTGTCACGCAGCGACTCCGTCCAGGCGGCCAGCCCTTCGAGGCGGTACATGGCGGCGCGCTCCTCGGCGGCGCCGCCCGACAGCCCGCGCCAGGCGAACACGAGCAGCACCGTGCCCACCGCCACGACCGGCCAGCCGGTGACCAGCAGGACCATGGTGGCGGCCACCGCGGCTATCGCGGTGCGGGTGGTCAGCATCTTGATCAGGTGGCGCTTGGGCTGGGGCGGGCGCGGGCGCAGGCCGTACAGGGAGATGAAGAACAGGAACAGGCCGCCGCCTGCCAAGGCGCCTGCCAGCAGCGCGAAGGGGTCGAAAGGCATCGGTCACCAGCCCCCCGGGGTGTAGCCGTGGGCGGTGAGCTCTTCGAGGCAGGAGACCGGCGCGTGCGGGACGGCCGCGCCGTCGGGGCCGGGGATGAAGACCTCGCTGGACAGTACGCGGCCGTCGCAGCCGTTGACCTCGCGGATGCTGGAGACGTAGCGGCGCAGGGTGCCGCCGATGTGGTAGTCGTTGCGCTTCTCGATGAAGACGACGAAGTCGATGGCTCCGGCGATGAGCATGTGGGTGGCGTCGATGGGGAGGCGTTCGCTGGCCTGCAGGGCGTAGGTCGAGATGCGGTTGAAGACCTCCATGCTGGAGTTGGCGTGGATGGTCGACAGGGAGCCGTCGTTGCCCTGGGTCATCGCGTTGAGCATGGTGACGATCTCGTCGCCGAGGACCTCGCCGACGATGACGCGGCTGGGGTTCATCCGGAGTGAGCGTCTGACCAGCTCGGCCATGGAGATCTCGCCTTGGCCCTCGGAGTTGGGCAGGCGCTGTTCGAAGGCGACCACGTTGGGGTGGAGCTCGGGGAACTGGTCGAGGCCGAGCTCCAGGGCGCGTTCGACGGTGATGAGGCGTTCGCTGGGCGGGATCTCGTTGGCCAGGGCTCTGAGCAGGGTGGTCTTGCCGGCGTTGGTGGATCCGGCGATCATGACGTTTTTGCGGGCGGTGACGACCGCGCTCAGGAACCGCCCGATGTCCGGACTTATCGTGCCGTTGCCGACGAGGTCGGACATGAAGACCTTGCCGAGGCGGGCGCGGCGGATCGAGACGGACGGCCGTACCGTGACGTCCATGACGGCGCTCAGCCTGGAGCCGTCGGGGAGGCGCAGGTCGAGCTGCGGGTTGGCGGTGTCGAACGGCCTGCTCGACAGGCCTGAGTACGCGGCCAGGATCTGGATCAGCTCGATCAGCTCGTCGTCGGACTCGGCGACCGGGTCGTGCATGGACTCCTGGCCGTCGGCGTAGCTCACGAACACCCGGTCGCAGCCGTTGATGTCGATGTTCTCCACCTCGCCGTCGTCGAGCAGCGGCTGGAGGCGGCCCACGCCGAACAGCGCCGCGTGGATGCCGGCCGCGAGCGCCTCTTCCTCTTCCACCGTCGGCGGGGTACGGCCGAGGCCGATCTCGCTGCGGGCGTGCTCCTCCAGCACCTGGGAGATCAGCGCCCTGGCGAACTGGCGCTCGTCCTCCCCGGTCATCGCGGGCAGGCCGTTGGCCTGGTCGAGCCGGCGCTGATGGGCCAGGCGGTCGCCGACCTCCTGGCGGAAGCGCTTGACCAGCGAATGATCGATCATCGATGGCTCACCAGCCTTGCCGCCAGGTCTCGTGCCGTGCGGATGAGGAGTGATCGGTCCAGCCGGCCGCCCCACTGGCCGCGGAGGAGCTCGGCGCCTTTGGGGTCGTACGCGAGGCCGTACACGAACTGGACGGTCGGGCCGACGATCCTGCGTACGTCGTCGATCGAGGCGCGGTAGTTGCGCGGGTCGGCGATCACGGCGACGCCGTGGGCCTTGGTGATCTGGAGGCGTTCGCGCAGGTGGGCGACGTGGTCGAGGGTGGCCCTGGTGAGCAGCACGACCTGTTCGGCCTCGGCGATCAGGTCGGCGAGCTGCGGGTGCGCGCCGAGGCGGCCGCAGTCGGCGATCACGTCGGCGTTGGGGACGGCGGCGAGCGACCTGCCCAGCGGGCCCCACAACCAGGTGAGCCCGGCGGCCTGCTCGCCGTGCGTGAGCCCGGCCAGCACGTCGAGCCCGCCGATGATCTTCTGCGTGTGCTGGTGTATCTGCGCGGGCTCCAGGCCGCGCCGAGCCGTCGCGCCCAGGCTGAGCAGGCCCTTACCGGGGTTGAGCACACCACCGTCGGCGGCGGGCAGCCGGTAGGCGAGATCGCCGCCCGCCGGGTCGCATTCGGCCAGCAACACGGGCCTCGGCCAGACCGCCGCCAGGGCCGTCGCGGCGGTCGTCACTCCCGGCGCGCCCTTGTCGGCGGCCAGTACGATCAGTGCCACGTCAGCGTGCCCCCGGGAGCTCGGCCACAGCGATCTCTCCGCTGGAGGCGAAAGCCACTATTTCCGGCGCTGCCGACGAATCCACCACCACCGTGATTTGACCGGAATTTCCCGTTCTGGACCTATCGCCTACGGTGAAGACGAGCGCGCTGGAGGCGAGTACGCGGGTTTCTCCCTGGCCTGTCCGGCTCGGCACGTATATCACCTGGACACGGTCGCCCGGTTCCAGGCCCGCAGGTATTTGTCCGGGTTTGAGGGCGAGTCCGACGGTGGCCTTTCCCTCGCCGAGCTCGGTGCTGGCGCTGACACCCATCTCGTTCGTCAGCAGGGTGCCGGGGAGGATCGTGACCGCCGCGAAGCTGTTGAGCACGTTCGCGCGCTGTGACCAGCTGACGTAATTGACGCCGTCGCCGGCGATCTTCACCTCTTCGAGCGCCCGCTCGGTGAACTTCTGACCTGCGCCGATCTGCTGGGTGACGCGGATGGCGGAGACGCGGTCGCCGCTGCGCAGCACGAGCAGGGTCGTGGCCAGCGCGCCACCGAGTATGAGCAGGACCGCCAGAGCGGCCAGGGCCGGCTTGCGTTCCCGGGGTGGCACGGGGAGCTTGCGCGAGGCCGGGCCGGACAACCCCGCCGCGTTGGCGGCAGGCTTTTCACTGGTCCTCATGGGTGGGGGGCTCCCATTGTTAATTGTGGAATTCACGCCATTATGTGGGGCGCTGTTGAGCGGTGGAGGTGGAATGCGAGGACCCATGCTCGTTTCGCAGGTGGCGGGATGTCAACCGGAAATAATCGATGCTTATTGTTTCTACCGAGTTGACGGATGGTGATTTTTCCGGCTAGTCGCCACATGAATAACATCTGTCACATTGACTGCTTTTTGGTGCTTTTATCCCAATAAAACCAGCCATTCCCGTCGGCCTGCTGGAGCGCGTTGTCCACAGGCAGCCGGAGCACCAACCTCTCCTCATCCACAGGACCGGCTTGCCATGCCATTGCCGTCAACCCGCGGGCCTAGCCTCGCTTCGGGCGCTACCTTTGGCGCCCGAGGTCGAGCGAGGAGACGGGACCATGCGGATCATGCTCACCGTGCTCGGCGGGCAGGGCGACCGTGACGTCGTGATCGACGGCGACGACAGCGTCACAGTGGCAAGGGTGAGCGAGGCGCTCAGCGATCACGGGCCGCTGGCGACGGTGGTCCGGCTGCCCAGAGCGCGAGCACCCTACGGGCTGTCGGCGACCGCCCACACCGGCGCTCATGTGCCCCATCCCCGCAGGCCGGAGCGGGCCGGCGGGCCGGGCGGCCAAGTTCCGGCCCTGTGGCGCAACGGCCGCCCGCTGGACCCGCGAGCCAGGGCCGCCGCGGTGTTGCGCGACGGCGACAAGGTCACGCTCGACGCCCACCTCGCCCGTGCCACCATCATCGAGGAGCCGGGCGGGGTGGCGGAGGTGCGGGTGGTGGGCGGTCCCGCGGCCGGGGCGGTGCACCGGCTGGGGCTGGGCGTGCACGTCATCGGCTCCGATCCGACGTGCGCGATGGCCGTCGCCGATCCGGCGCTCGCTCCGGAGGCGGTGGCCGTACGCGTGACGCCGGACGCGATCACCGTGGAGCGGGCCTGGCGGGAGCCGGGTGCGGCGCCCAAGCTCAAGCTCAAGGGGCGATGGGCCGACGAGGTCGCCGAGCTCTCGGCGAGGGTCGCGGAGCGGGCGGCGGCGGAGTTCGCCGCCGACTACGGCGAGATCCCCGAGCTCGACGGGCGGCCGCTCAACGAGCCCGTCGAATGGCCCGATCAGGCGGTGCTGACCTGCGGTTCCTCGGTGTTCGTGCTGACGTCGATCGAGCCCAGGGACGCGCACCTGGCGCCCAGGGCCGAGGGCGGCGTGTCCTACAACCGCCCGCCCAGGCTCCGGCGCCCCGAGCCCGAGCGCAAGCTCGTCAAGCCGAAGGAGCCGAGCAGAAACGAGGGCCTGCGCCTGCAACTCCTGGCCGCCCTCCTGCCCGCCGTGCTCGGCGTGACGCTGGCGTTCGCCCTCAAGCAGCCGTACTACCTGCTCGTCGCCCTCATGACCCCGGTCATCATGATCGGCCAGTGGTGGAGCGACCGCCGCCACGGCAAGAAGCAGCACAAGAAGGCGATCAAGGAATACAAGGAGCAGCTCCAGGCCTACGACGAGGCGGTCGAGCGGGCGAGGGTGGCGGACGAGGCGGCGCGCAGGTCCGACGCGCCCGATCCGGCCCAGGTCCTGCTCACGGCCACGGGTCCGCGCAGGCGGCTGTGGGAGCGCAGGATCCACGACTCCGACTCGCTCAGACTCCGGGTCGGGCTCGCCGACCTGCCCGCCAACCTGGAGTTGTCGGAGGAGCAGGGCGGGCCCATCGAGCCGCCGATCTGCCGTTCCGTGCCCGTGGCGCTGCCCATGCGCAGGCTGGGGGTGGCGGGCGTCACGGGCCCGCGTACGGCCGCGACGAGCCTGGCGAGCTGGCTGATCGCCCAGGCCGCGACCCTGCACAGCCCTCGTGACCTGGCCATCGTGGTCGTGTCCGCGCACGCCGACGGCGAGCAGCGCTGGGGCTGGATGCGCTGGTTGCCGCACTGCGCGCCGCGTGCGGGCGAGGACTGCGTGGCGCTGATCGGCACCGACCCCGAGTCGGCCGCCCGCCGCGTCTCGGAGCTCGCCACCCTCATCGACCAGCGCCAGAACACCTCGATCCCCGAGCTCGGCAAGATCCCCACCGGGTGGGACGACCTCGGCGGGCCGGAGAAGCCGACGTTCTCCTCCTATGACGTACGCCCTTACGACGTGCTCGTGATCCTCGACGGCGCCCAGGTGCTGCGCGGCCTGCCCAACATGCCGCAGGTGCTGCGCCAGGGGCCGCGCTCCGGCGTGTTCACCCTGGCGATCGACGACGACCAGCGCCTGCTGCCCGAGGAGTGCCAGACCGTGGCCGCGTGCGGCACCGACGGTCTCATCCGCCTGCTCGGCGGCGGCCTCGACGTCATCGGCCCGGTCCTGGGCGATCTGGTCTCCGCCACCTGGTGCGACCGCCTGGCCAGAGCCCTGTCACCGATCCGCGACGTGAGCAGGGACGATCCGGCCGGCAACCTCCCCGACGCGATCCGCCTGCTGGATCTGATGGGGATGCCCAACCCTGCTGGCCAGGAGTTGGCCGCCCAGTGGCGGGACCGGGGCTCCACTCGCGCGTTGATCGGCATCGGCCCGGACGGCCCGTTCTCGGTGGACCTCAAGCTCGACGGCCCGCACGGCCTGATCGCCGGCACGACGGGCGCGGGCAAGTCGGAGCTGCTGCAGACGCTGATCTGCTCGCTGGCGGTGGCCAACCGGCCGGACCAGCTGACGTTCGTGCTCATCGACTACAAGGGCGGGGCCGCCTTCAAGGAGTGCGTACGCCTGCCGCACACGGTCGGCATGGTCAGCGACCTCGACGGCCACCTGACACAACGTGCGCTCGACTCGCTGGCGGCCGAGATCCGCCGCAGGGAGCGCCTGCTCCTGGCGGCCGGGGCCAAGGACATCGACGACTACGCGGGCCCCGGTTTGCCGCGGCTGGTGTTGATCATCGACGAGTTCGCCGCTCTGGTGGCCGAGCTGCCCGACTTCGTCACGGGCCTGGTCGACATCGCCCGCAGAGGCCGCTCGCTGGGCATCCACCTGATCCTGGCCACCCAGCGGCCCGCGGGCGTGGTCACGGCCGACATCCAGGCCAACACCTCGCTGCGGATCGCCCTGCGGATGACGGAGCCCGCCGAGTCGGCCGACGTCATCGACCTGCCGGATGCCGCCCACATCTCCAAGTCGACGCCAGGGCGTTGTTACGTCCGGTCAGGGGTGGGGGCGGCGACCGCCGTACAGACGGCCAGGGTCGGGGGCCGCAGTCCGGCGACGTCGCCCGGCTCGAAGGATCCGTTCGGCGGGTCGGATGGCGACGTCCGGGTGCTGGACGTGAACTGGCGCTCCCTGGGCAAACCCCTCCCGCCCCCTCCCGAACCGGAGGAGGACTCGACGGCCACAGACCTCACCCTCGTCGCCGACGCCCTCATCGAAGCCGCCCACCTGGCCGGGGTCCCCGCCCAACTCAGTCCCTGGCTGGACCCGCTCCCCACCCAATTCGTCCTCGACCTCTCCGCTGGCCAGGGGCCCCCTGGGGCGTTCGTTGAGGTGGCGCCGCTGCCCTTCGGCGTAACGGACCGGCCTTGGGCACAGGATCGGCACCCCCTGGCGGTCGATCTGGTCCGCGGAGGGCACCTGCTCATCGCCGGCGCCGCGCGCAGCGGCAGATCGACGGCACTCCGCACGATCGCGGGCTCCATCGCGGCCCAGGCCTCTCCGGGAGACGTCCACGTACATGCGGTCGACTGCGGCTCGGGCGCGCTGTTGCCGCTGGTGGCGATGCCGCACTGCGGCGCCGTGGTGACCCGCGACCAGCTCGACCGGGTCGAACGCCTGCTCACCCGGCTCCGGGCCGAGGTGGGCCGCCGCCAGCAGCTGCTGGCCGAGGCCGGGCACGCCTCGCTGGCCGAATACCGCCAGGCAGGCCATCGCCTGCCCTGGCTGGTGTTCATGCTCGATCGCTGGGAGGGCTTCGTCGCCGCCTTCGAAAGCTACGACTACGGCCGCCTGATCGAGGCGCTGATGCAACTGCTGCGCGAGGGCCCGGCGGTGGGGTTAAGAGCGGTGGTCACCAGTGACCGGTCGGGCCTGCTCGGCCAGGTCTCGACGGTCTTCGACGACCGCCTGCTCCTCCGTCTTTCCGACCCCTCCGACTATGGCCTGGCCGGTTTCCCGCTCAAGGGCCTGCCCTCGTCGATGCCCCCGGGCCGCGCGCTCTCCATGGGCGAACACGGCATCGTGGAGCACCACATCGCGCTCCTCTCCGCCAATCCAGCGGGGCCGGCGCAGGTGGCTGCTCTCCAAGCCCTGGCCCGCACCGCGGACGCACCTCACACCGGCACTCCACTGCCCCCCGATCCCGATACTCCGCCAGACGCTGACGCGCCGTCCGTTGGTCGCTGGGGGGCGAGTCCGACTCATGAGCGTTCCCTGGCCGCTGGGAAGGGTGGTTGGCGTTGGGGCGGGGAGCCGCCGCTACGCGTGGACGCGCTTCCGATGCGCATCACCGCGTCCCAGGCAGTGGCGCTGGATCCGGCGTTCAGTCCTCCGTCGCCCTTGTGGGCGCTGGTCGGAGCGGGGGGTGATGCGCTTGCGCCGCTCGGGCTCGATCTGCTGGCACACGGGCCCGGGGCCGTGATCGCGGGTCCGTCCCGGTCTGGGCGTTCGTCGGTCCTGTTGACGGCCGCCCGTTCGCTGATCGAGTACGGCACGCCGGTCATCGCCATCGCGCCCAGGCGCAGCCCGTTGAGGGAGTTGGCCGGTGCGGTGGCCGTACTGGATGGCAACGCTGTGAACCTGCCGGAATTAGTCGCGGACCTGCATCACTACGTCGTGCTGGTGGACGACGCCGAATTGATCAATCCGGATGCCCCGCTGGGAACGGCCTTGGAGGAGGTGCTCCGTTCGGGCCGGGACGGCGATCACGGGCTGTTGATCGCCGGTGCGACAGGGGATCTGGCCGTTGCCTATCGCGGGTTCGTGGCCGAGACGCGCAAGTCTCGTACGGGGCTGCTGCTGGCGGTTCAGAGTCAGGCGGACGGCGACATCTTCACGATCCGTCTGCCGCGCGGGACGGTAGGAGGCCCGCCAGGCCGGGGCTTCCTGGTGACGACCGGCAACATCACACCCGTCCAGGCGGCGTTCCCGGACAACGGCTGATGTCCTGTCGTGTGAGGGCGCGTTTGGTCAGGTCTCGTCGGCGGGGAGAGTGAAGAGGCGGACGTACAGCGGGCGGACGTCCGGTGGGGCGTCGTCGGCGGGGTGGCTGTACTTGAGGAGCAGGGCGATGTACTCCTCGTGGAAGTCGTTCAGCTCTTGCTTGGTCATGCGGGCCAGGCCTCTTGAGCCTTTCGTCCAGTCGGGGTCGGCGCGGTAGGCGGCCGGGAAGCGCTCCAGCAGGGCGCGGTCCTCCTCGAAGCCGATCCGGTGGAACTCCTCCAGGACCGCCCGGTCCTCCGGGGCGAGTTGGTCGGGGGTGGGGGCGCGCATGTCGCGAGGGAGTTGGGCGGCGCGGCGCCACCAGCGTTCCCGGCCTGCCGAGCGTTCGGGGATTTCTTCAATGAAGCCGTATTTCTCCAGTTGGCGCAGGTGGTAGCTGGTGGTGCCGGTTTTGGCGCCCAGCAGTTCGCCAAGGGTGGTCGAGGTGGCGGGGCCGTGGATGTTCAGGTGGGTCAGCATGCGGCGGCGCATGGGATGGGCCAGGGCCTTGAGCCTGTCTGGGTCGTGGAGCACGAACGGCTCGTCATCCTTCATGAGGAGCAGGCTAGTCCTACAGAACGATATCTGCAGACAAGTCTTTGCCGAGAGTTCTCTGCAGACTATGTTCGGCGGTATGCGAATGATTCTTGCGGTGGTTTCTTCCGCCGCCCTCTTAGCGCTCGCCGCCACACCGGCGGGAGTGGCCCTCGCGTCGGTGGGCAGCACGGCGGCGCACAACGTCTCGTACAAGGTCGCCAGCGTCTCGAATGAGCCCAGCGGCGTTTCGAGCGAGGGCGGCGGCGTGGGTGCCGCGTCGGATGACCCGGTGGGTGCCGCGGCCGGAGATGCGGTGGGTGCCGCGGCCGATGGCCCTGGCGGGCTTGTCGTTCCTGGCGACCTCGTGGCGAAGGATGTCGCCTTTCGGGGTGGTGGCGGGCTGAAGTTGGCGGGCAGCGTGATCAGTCCGGTACGCGCTCAGCCCGGGCGGCCCGGGGTCGTGCTGGTGCATGGGGCCGATAGCGGGACGCCGCGGGCACAGTTGCTGGGCGAGGCTGTGGCCTTTGCCCGGCAGGGGTTGTCGGTGTTGGTCTACGACAAGCGAGCCGAAGGGTATTCGCTGTTCGAGAGGTCCTACTCGACGCTGGCCGACGATGCGCTGGGGGCCGTGGGGACGCTTCGGAAGGAGCCGGGGGTTGATCCGGGGAAGGTCGGGATCTGGGGGCTCAGCGAAGGCGGGTGGGTGGCGCCCCTCGCGGCCTCGCGGTCCACGGACATCGCCTTTGTGGTGGTGGTCGGGGCCAACGCGTTGCAGCCGTTGCGGCAGCAGGCCTGGGCGGTGGCCGCCGGGTTGCGGAAGGCGGGAGTGGGCGGGTCGATCGTGGACCACGCCGAGCCCAAGATGTATCGGGTGATCGCGGATGGCGGGCTGTTTCCCGAGCCGTACTTCGATCCGGAGCCGGTCCTCGGGCGGGTACGGCAGCCCGTACTGGGGATTTGGGGGGTTCATGACCTGCTGACTCCGCCTCGGGAGACTCCGCCGATCTTCGCCGCGGCTCTGAAGAGAGGGGGAAACAGGGCTTACACGTTCCGGTTCTTCGCCGATGCCGATCATGCGGCGCATCGGACGCCCGACGGTGGGGTCACGCGGTTGCCCGAGCTGGCTCCTGGTTATGCGGAGCTGGTCGGGACGTGGGTGGATGACGTGACGTCGGGGCGGGCTCCCGTGGCCGAGGTCGCCGGCCCCGCGCCGGTGCAGGCAGACGACTCCGTGGCGGTGCCGCCAACCGAATGGTGGGAGTCGGCGGGTGCTCAGCTGGTGGCGCTGGTGGTGTTCCTGGTCGCGTTCTGCGGGTATCCGGTGGTCGCCCTGATCCGGTGGGTTCGGCGACGCGGTGAGGCCGAGGGTCGGGTGAAGGGTGTCCGGGCTGCTCGGATCGTGAGTGCCGGTGGGCTCGTGGCGGTGCTCGGCGGGTTCGCGTACCTGTTCTATCTGATCAGGACCGGAGGAAAGCTGGCCGTGCCCGGGCCCGTGGTGGCGGGGAGGCCCGTGTTGTGGCTCGCGCTGCAGGCGCTCGCGCTCGTGACCGTCGTGGCGACCGTCATGGTCGGGGTGCGGTGGCGGCGTACCGCTGCCAAGGGCGAGCAGGTACGGCTCGGGCTGCTCGTCGTGGGTGGCGTGGTGTTCCTGCCATGGGCGTTGTACTGGGGGTTGCTGCTTCCGTAGAGGTTTCTGACATGTGGGCGTTCTATGCTGATCCCTGCGATACGGGAGAGGTGACATGCAGACCCGGAAGGACCTCTACCAGGCGCATCGGCTCATGCAGCAGCGTCTGGGAATGGCGCTGCTGCAGGCGGAGCCCGATGTGCCCGAGTCTCCGATGCGGCGGCACAACGTGGCGATGTTCTGCGGGGTCCTGGTCGCGGTGCTGATCGTGGCCGCGTTCGGGATCTGGGGGCTGCTGCGGCCCGGCGGGGCGACGAAGCTGGACGAGCCCGGCCAGCTCCTCGTCGAGGAGGAGACCGGCGCCAAATACGTCTACAGCCAGGAGCAGCGGCGGCTCCTGCCCGTCGCCAACTACGTCTCCGCCCTGCTGCTGCTCGACGCGTCCGACTTCAAGGTACGCAACGTGTCCGCCGCCTCCCTCGCCAAATACCCGCGCGGCCCCCTGGTGGGCATCGCCGGAGCGCCCGACTCGCTGCCCGCCAGGGAGAAGCTGGTCAAGGGGCCGTGGTCGGTATGCGTGACCGAGGCCCCCGACGCCGCGGGGACGCGGGTGCCGTACGTCACGCTGGTGGGCGGCAGCGACGTCGGCGGCACGCCGGTCGGCGGCGGGGCGCTGGTCGTCACGGACGGTCAGCAGCCGTGGGTGGTCTGGAACGACCAGCGCATGAAGGCGAACGACAGCGGCGTGCGCGCCCTCAATACCCGGCCCAGGAAGGTGCCTGCGACCTGGATCAACGCGATCCCCCAGGGACCGGACTTCCTGCCTCCGAAGATCCAGGGTCTGGGCAAGAAGGTGCGCGGGCCGAGCGGGGGGACGGCGGCGGTCGGCCAGGTCTACACGGTGCAGGGGGTGGGCGGGGCCGCCACGCGCTGGTACGTGCTGCTCGCCGACGGCCTGGCGCCCATCAACCTCACGCAGGCGACGTTGCTGCTCGAAGACCCCGGCCTCACCCGCGCGTACGGCGGCCGGGGCGCCAAGCCGGTGGAGATCGACGCCGCCACGGCCAACGCCAAGACGTCGGCCCGCAGCCTCACCGTCGGCGGGCTGCCCACCAGCTTCCCCAAGGTCGTGGGCGCGTCGTCGGCTCCGCTCTGCGCGGTGTACGCCGACACGCAGAACGGGTCGGCCCGGGCGAAGGTCACGGTCGGTGGCACGATGAACATCCCGGCGCCGAGCGCCCGGGGCGATCAGGAGCATTTCGACCAGGTGCTGATGCCGGCGGGGTCGGCGGCGCTGGGCGGGCTACTGCCGGGAGATGGACAGAAGGGATTCGTCCAGACTTATTTCATCATCAGCGACCAAGGTCGAAAATATCCCCTGCAGTCGGCCGAGCAGGTCAACAAGCTGGGGTACGGGGCCGAGGACGTCGCGCCCGTGCCCTTCAATCTCGCCCACCTGATCCCCGAGGGGCCGACCCTCGATCCGGCGGTGGCGCGGTCGCCGTTGCAGGTCACCGCCCAGTAAGGGCTAGATGCTCATCGAGCCCACGTTCGGCATACCGCCGTTCTTCGGCTGCAGGGTGCCTACGCCCGAATCGTCCTCGGGGGCCATGTACTCCAGGTCCGCGGGCTCGTAGTCGGGCCTGGGGCGGTTCTTGTCGATGAGCTGGGTCATCGTGCCGCACATGAGGTTGACGGTGAGCAGCAGGCCCGAGAGCACCGCCACGCCCTTCATCTGCTTGCCCAGCAGGCCCCTGAGCGCCTGCGCGAGGCTCGTCAGGATGCCGTTGGTCGCGACCTGGGTCGCGAGCTGGGCCTGTGGAGGGAAGATGTAGGTCAGCACCTGCCACGCGGCGATCGTGGTCAGGATGTTGGCGACCAGCCAGGCCACTTCCACGGCCCAGTGGTAGAGGGTGCCGATCAGGTCCATGCCGCTGCCGACGCCCTCGTGATACCTCTTGGCCGCGTCCAGCTGGTCGACGAACGTGTCGATCGAGTCGCTGAACACCTGCCACGCGGGCCCTTTCCACCACTCTTTGTCGTGGATGTGCTGCTTCAGGCTGAGCAGCTCCTGTTTGATGCCGTCGAAGGCCAGGCAGCCGTCGCCGTTCGTAGGATCCGCCCATGTCCTGGCCGCCTCCTTCATGCTCCCGGGGTTCGAAACCAGGGAGCCGATCATCACGGCGATGCTCTTGGCCAGCGGATATCGCCAGAGGACCCCGGCGGCCGTGGTCGCCATCCCGGCCGCCGCGATGGACTTCCACCTGTTGGAGTCATATTCCGCGAATTCCATGCGACAGCTCCTACTCGCCGATCACCGGGGGTGCGATGTCGATGTCGTCCAGCCAGTCGTCCTCGTCGCCGCGTACGTACTCGGGCTTGTCCCGCTCGCGGTCCTGCTCGCCGCCGGTGCCTCCCATCATGGGCATGAACGGCATGCCGTTCATGCCGTTCATCCCGCCGCGCGGGCCGGCCGCGCTCGCCGCGGCGGGCGCGGCCCCGGCGGCGCCGCCCGACGGCCCGCCGGTGGACATGCCCGGGCCGACGGACGTGGTCGCGTTCGGGGTGGCAGGGGTGCCCAGGGCGGAGGGGTCGAACGAGGCCAGGTCCGTCTTGCCGGGGTCGGCCGGGAGCGAGTTCGGGTCGAGGGCCGGCACGTTGTGGTTGAGCTGGTCCTCGATGGACGGCACGTTGGGCTGGGAGATGTCCGGATTCTGGACGCTCGGGTCGGCGATGTTGGGGGGCGGGACGTTCGAGGTCGGAGGATCGGTGTTCGGCACGTCCGACGACGGGAGGTCGGTCCGCGGCAGTTCCGCGGTCGGCATCGTGGGCACGTCCGTCTTCCCCAGGCCGCCCGCGTCGGGCATGGGCGTCTTGGGCATCTTGTACGCGCTGGGGTCGAAGCCGCTGCCGGCCCCTATGTCGCCTCCGTCGCCGCCGGAGTCCACCTTGATGATGCCGTCGTTGTCCTTGTCGGCCTTCTGGTAGTTCTTGTCGAGCTTGGCCAGCGCGGTCCGGTAATCCTCCAGCGCGGTCCTGGCCATGTCCAGCGCGCCGGCGGCGCCGTCCTTGGTACGGTCGTGCGCGTAGTTCAGGCCGATCCCGACGACGCCGAACGCGGGAGGTTCGACCCGGATGCCTCCGGTGTTCCTGGCCATCGTCTGCACACCGGGCGCCTGCTCACCGAGGTCCTCGCCCAGGTCCTCGATCTTGCCTTCCTTGAAGTGGATCGTGACCCCGGCACCGCTCTGCAGGCCGGCCAGGTAGTCATCCCCAGCGCCCATAATCACCCTCCCTGGCCATAAGTCGCCTTATGTCCGGACCTGGCAAACAATATCGACAAATATCAACTATTGACGTGAACAGACAGCAAATGATCTAGACGGTTCCATGATCCGGCTGGCAGCCTTTCCCCATGCGGATCAAGACCCTGATGGCAGGCCTGTGCGGCGTCGCCGTACTCCCCCTTGCCGGCACCAGCACGGCGAGCGCCGCGGCGGCCGCACCCACGTTCCAGCTCCCCTTCTCTTGCGGAGAGACCGCGGTGGGCAGCAGCCAGAGCTCCGCACACACCGGCTACGAGATCGACTTCAACCGCAGCAAGAACGACGGCAACTCGGATATCGGCCGGACCGTGGTGGCGGCGGCCGACGGGACGGTCATCATGTCCGAATACCGGACGGCGGACGGCCTGGGCAACGTGGTAAAGATCCGCCACTCCGACGGCACCGTCACGCTGTACGGGCACCTGAACGCCCGATCGGTGGCCAAGAACGCGACCGTGCGGCAGGGCCAGAAGATCGGCACCGTGGGCAAGTCGTCGGCCAAGTACAAGCTCGTGGCCCACCTCCACTACGAGCAGCGCACGTCGTCCGGCACGATCGTCCGCGCCAGGTTCAACGGCGCCACGTTCGGCTACCCGAACCAGACGCTGACCTCGAAGAACTGCGGCACCGGCACACCGCCGCCGAGCAGCGGCAACCCGTACTCGGCCGAGCAGGTCTGCGGCGCGGGCTACAAGCCGGTCGACTCGGCCTCCCTCGGCTCGCAGGGCAAGGTGGTCCTGCTGTACTCGGCCGCCACCGGCCAGAACTGCGTGACGACCCTGCGCCGCGGCACCTCCGGCAAGGCCGCCATGCGCGCCTACCTGGAGGTCAAGGGCAAGGCGCGCAAGACCGACGCGGGCAGCTTCCAGTACTACGCGGGCCCGGTCCGCGCCGCCGCCCCCCGGGTCTGCGTCAAGTGGGGCGGCGCCATCGGCTCGGCGTCGTACGACAGCCCGTTCGAGCACTGCGACTGAGATCAGGCGAGCGTGGACGGGGTGGTGCCCTCGGGCCCGCCCCACACGTCGTCGTCCTCGGCGAGCCACGTCGTGCTCTCCCTGCCGGTCTCCTCCCCGCCGCCGCGGGTCCCGCCCGCCGCGGGCACTATGGGGAACCCCATGCCGTTCGCCCCGGCTCGGCCCGCCGCGACCGCTGCACCCGCGCCCGCACCGCCGCCGGACCCCGCGCTCGTGCCCGGCCCCATGCCTGGGCCGCCCGTCGTCGTGGTGTTCCCGCCGTTGGGCGCGCCGAGCGAGGGGTCGTAGCCCGCCAGGTTGGTGGTGCCGTAGTTTCCGGGTGTCCCGGCGGAGGGGCCGGGGGTCGCTCCGAGCGTGGTGTCGGTCAGGCCGGACGGGTCGCCCGCTGCGTACGGATTGCTCCCGTCGAGTCCGCCGGCGTTCGGGCCGCCGGGTCCTGAGCCGGTTGGGTATTGCCCGGACGGATAGGATCCGTCGCCCGCGCCCGGCGTGTCCGGCAAGCCACCGGGAATCGAGCCGGGGTCGAAGGAGGCCCCCTGGTAGCCACCCAGGCCGGGATTTCCGCCCACGTTCGGCATCGTGGGGATTCTTCCGCCACCGTCGTCGAAGTTCGGGATCGGGATAACGTTCGGGTCCGGCAGCGCCTGCTGCACCTCGGTAGGCAACTGCTGGTAGTGCCCGACGATCCGCTCGTTCACCTCTTTAAGGTGATCGACCGCCCGCTGGTCGCCGCGGTGCAGCCGGTAGAACGGGATCTGCCCAGCCCAGTCGATGTCATTGTCGGAGCGGGAGTCGCGGCCGGGCGACTCGACCACGTTCGCCTGAGCCCACGTCAGCGTCTCCGCGTAGTCCGTCAACACCCTGCCCACGGCGCCGAGCTTCTGAGCCAGCTCACGCGCGCTGGCGTGCAGGCTTCGCAACTGCTTCTGCGTCTCGACGGCGACCGGGCCCTTGTAGTGGTCGGCCAGCTCCGTCGACTTCGCCTTCAGATCGCCGGCGAAGCCGTTCAGCAGCGACTCGGCGGCCGTGTAGTACATCCCCGCGAGCCGCACCGAACCAGGGTTCGTGGCGTCGATCCACTCCTTGACCTGGTCCAGAGTGCTGGTGATCATGCTCTCGAGGAACGAGGGATCGGGCGTCGAGGTGTCGAGGGGCTCGTTGTTGTTGTAGGTGAGCGGGATGGTCTGCCTGTCGGGCTCAGCCATGGTGATCTCCGTCTCAGACTTCCTGCCGCGCCGCGGCTTCCTGCGAGGCCTGCTCGGCACCCTCCGAGGTCTTCGCGATGTCCAGCAGCGCGTCGAAGGTCCGGCCGGCCGTGTCGACCAGGCTCGCGTACAGGCCGGAGGTGGTGCCGGGCTCACCGACCAGCACCGAATAGGCCGAGCTGATGGAGAACGAGAACTGCAGGGCCGTGGGCCATTCGCCCAGCTGGGTCTCGCTGAGCGCGCAGTATTGCCGCAGGTCGGGCAGCGACCCGGCGCCCGTCGGGAGCTGCGGGTCGGGCACCGGCGCACCCGGCGCGATGGCGAATTCGGTCACGGGGATCCCGGAGGAGGTGGTGAGCTTGTCGAGCAGCTCGTTCATCTCTCCGGCGATGCGCCTGACCTCCGGACGGTGGGTATACGGGTCCGCGGTCTCATCCTTGTCCGAGGTGCCCGGCCAGTCCGGGTCCAGTTCGAGTGCCATGCCGCCTCCCTCAGGCGCCGATCACCGGCGATGTGGCGCTCTCCCCCGGCTTCCACATGTCGCGGTCCTCCGTCAGGTACGTAGAGCGCTCGTGGTCCTGTTCCTGCTCGCCACCCGCGGCGCCGCCCATCGGCATGAACGGCATGCCCATGCCGTTCACCCCCGCCCGGCTCGCCGCGGCCGCGGCCACACCGGGCTGGCTGTATGACCCGCCGCCGCCGATCACCGCGGGCGTCCCGGCGGGCGGCGTGGTGTAACCGGTCGTGGGGGTGTGGGCGGGGGGATTGACGGGCGTGCTCGCCGCCTCGGTGCCGCGCGGGTCCTGCGTGTCGCCCGGCGTCCGCGTGGTCCGATCCTCGTCGGGGGTGCTGTTGTCGATCACGGGAGGCGTGGTGCCGTCCTGGTCGCGCTGATCCGTGGACGAGGAGCCGCCCTGGTCGTCCGAAGCACCTGGCGGGTCAGTGCCCGGGCGATCGTCCGTGCCCGTACCGGAATCGTGGCCGGAATCGTCGCCGGACCCGCCGTCGGGGCCACGCGAGCCCTCGGGGCCGCCCGAGCTCCCGGAGCCGCCCGCACCGCCGCCACCTGCGTGCGAGCCGCCGCCGGACGAGCCCGACCCGCCGCCGTTCCAGTAGTCCCCCTCGCGGTACGACGCCTGCTCGCGCAGCGGCAGGGGCCGCTCCGGCGCGGGACCCCCGGCCGGCGACACCTCCGGCAGATCGATGGTCACGCTTGCGGGGATCGATCGGTACAGCACGGCGATGCGACTGTTGAGATCCTGCATCGCCTGCCTGGCTTTCCGGTCCGCCTCGGACGCCGCGGTGCTGGACCCGGGCGAGGGCTGCGAGCTCGGCCCAGGCGAAGGCTGCGAGCCGATCGTCGGCTGCACGGTCGGCTCGGCGGAGGATGCCGGCGAGGGACCGGGCGACGGCTCCGGCGTCGGCCCCTCCGACGCGTGCCGCACCGCGTCGATCGCGTTGGGCAGGTCCACCTCCCCGTAGGAGGTGAGAGCCCCGGACACCTTGTCCATCGCGGCCGCCAGCTCGACCCCGCTGGTGTTGAGCATGCGCAGCGCCCGCTGGGCCTGGGCGGAGTTGGTGGACCTCCACGCCCCCTGGAGCACCGTCCCGATCTCGGGGAGGGCTTCGGCCACCGCCCTGATCGCGCCTGCCACCCGCCCGTAGGTCAAGCCTCTGTCTTGCACTTCGAGCGGCGACGTGGCCTCCAACCACGCCTGGATCTGCTCCCGCGACTCGGTGACGCACTCGACTTTCGGTTCGTAGTCGGGGTCGCGGATGTCAACTGTCCGCTCTGCCACGGCCTCTCACTTTCAGGCGTCACCCTGTGTCGGGTTCGTTCTCTCGTAGGTGTCGGCGCTGTCCCTGATCGCCCGGATGACGGCCTGGCAGCACTCGACGTATTCCTGGTAGAGCTGGGCGAGGCGCTCTCCTCGCGCGGCGAAGACCGGGCCGTATTCGCCCGGAGCCAGGACCGTGGTGCCCACGCTGTGCGCGAACGCGCTTGCGGCCGGCCACCGCCCGATGTGCTCCTCGTCCAGGGAGAAATACTTGGTGAGGGCCTCCACCGCGCCCGTGCCGCCCTCCCGGGTCCCGCCCGGCCCTTGGGTGGGGACCAGGGCGATCTCCAGGTCGTCGGCGACGGAGCGCATCTTGCCCACGTCGTAGTAGAGCTCGTCGTCCGTGTCGTCGAGCCCCGGCCACGACTCCTCGGCCATGATCCCCCCTTTCCCATGGTCCGGCTGCCGGTACGGCTCAGCCGTCGACCCAGATGGCCCTGTTGCGGTTCTCGGCCGCCCGGTAGTTCTCATTGGCGATCTGGACGGCGCTCTGCAGCTCGTTCAGATGCGAGCGCATCTGCGCGGCGGCCTGCTGCCATTTCACCTCGTGCTGCCTGAAGAACTCCTCCGCGCCACCGGGGCCCTCCCAGTGACCGGCCAGGTCCTGCTTCAACTTGACGAGCAGGTCGTCCGTGGCCCTCTCGAAGGAGCCGAGGATCGAGATGATGTCGCCCTGGGCGAGCTCCATCTGCCCGAAGTTGACCTTGGTGAAGTCGAGCTCAGCGGACATCGTGGTCCCCCCTCCTACTTGACGTCGACGTTGATGAGGGATTCGACGCGCCCCACACCGGCCTGCACGTCCTGGTCGGCGGCGCTGTAGGTGATCGCGTTGACGCCCATGTTCTCGGCGATGCGCTCCAGGTCGGTACGCACGTTCCGCATGTTCGTGTCCCAGTTGGTCATGGCGGTCCTGAACTTGGCCGCCGCAGGACCGAGCCAGCCCGTGCTGAGCAGACCGTTCGCCGTGGTCTCCACCGCGGACCGCAGACCCTCGATGTACTGGGCGGTGTCGACGACATGGCCGGACGCCTTCGAGATCTGACCCGGGCTCGCGCCAAACATTTCGGACACTAGTCACCTCCGAGCATTTCGGTTTTCTTACCCATATAAGCACCATTTGCCACTTGAGTAACAGGCGTCCCTATGGCCAAGATGTAACAGGTTCCCGACACAGCAGCAAACCTGCTGGTCAAGCTAGAGGTCGAGATCGCGGCGGATCCGGTCGAGCTCGCCCATGACGTCCTCGAACGCGCGGTCGTAGCTGGCTTCGGCCCGGTTGACCCGCTTCAGCATCGCCTCGGGGCTCCCCTGCTCACCGAACAACTCGGCCATCAGCTCGCCGACCTGACGCTGCAGATCGGCGGTCGCCTCGCTTACGGCGATCTTGACCTTCTCCGACAACTCCTCCGCGCTCAGACGCATGCCCTTCGGGTGGATGTCCACGGTACGCAGGCCCTCCTGCGCGTACTCGGCCACGACCAGGCCGTCCTCGTCCTCCCCCCGGCCGACCAGCCTCGTCATGGCTTTCTGCAGCTCTTCGGCCTTGGCGACCTGCAGGTCCACCCCGTGCAGGAGCTTGTCCATGTCGATGTTGCCGAAGTCCCCGAAATCCGTCACAGGCCTAATCCTGCCTCAGAAGCCACAATCAGGGCGTGGTTGTCTGCACATCCGGCGCGACCCAGTCGAACTTCTGGTAGCCGGCGGGCAGTTGCCCCCGGGCGTGCGGCTCCTGGAAGGAGGGGAAGTTCGCGGTGTGGATGGTGGCCCGGCCGAAGTCGATGGCCGCGGCCCCGGGCGGCAACACGAAGCCGAACTGGTGCGCCTTCTTGAACAGGGTCCCGAGCACGTCCACGCCGTTCTTGAGCATCGAGCCCAGCAGCCCCGTGAAGACGGTGACGATGCTGACCATCATCGTGCCGACGAGGTGCTCCAGGATCATCCCCGCCGCCGACACCATGGGTACCGGCGAGAACTTCATCCGGATGACCCCGATCAGCAGCGTGGTCGCCGACACGACCGTCGACCCGAGTTGCAGCCAGTAGTTACGGAAGCCGGCCGCGACCTCGTCGACCACGCCCCCGATCTCGTTGAACGTGTTGCGCAGCACGCCGATCTCCGCGTGGAAGGCCGCCTGCACCCGCGCGAACTCCTCCTGGTCCTGGGCGATCCAGCCGCTCTTCGACGTGGCGAGGATCTGTGGCATGAGGTTCTTCACGCCGTCGTCGAGCCGGGCGCCCATGCCGAACTTCCACACGCTGGCCGCCTGCGCCATGCCCACCTCGTCGGCCACCGCCATGGCCGCGATGGCGGCGACCGGGATCAGGTAGGGCGAGAGCCTGGCGAGCCGTTTCAGGGACTCCAGCACCTTGCCGCTGATGGATCCCTCGGAGGCGGCCGGCATCGGTCCCATCCGGCCGGTGGCCGGGTTGAGCGGGACCGAGGGCGTGCGCGGGGGGCGTACCGAGGTGCCCCGGTTGATCGCGTCCAGGTAGGGATCGCGGGGGCGGACGCCGCGGCCCTTGTTGATCGCGTCGAGGTAGCGATCGCTCATGCGCGGTACTGGACGATGTTGTGGTCCTCGGCGGCCCGCCAGTTGCGCTGGCAGATGGCCAGGGCTCCGTCCCAGCCGTCGAGCGCTCCCTGGGCGTCCCCCAGCAGCCCGTCGGCCTGCTCCATGATGCCCTCGTACGTGCTCCCGATGATCTGGTTTCCGATGACGCCGAAACCGAGGCCGCCCAGGGCCGTGAGCGGAACCAGGCTCCTGACGAAGCCGATCATCTCGTCCTTCAGCTCGCGCTCCACGCGCCGCCGGGTGCTCGCGATGCCGTCGGACGTGATGTGGATTTCACGATTGGTTGCCACGACGCCCGATTCTTGCGGCGATTTGCCCCCATTTCAGGATTCATACCGGGATTTTTTTGATCACTTCAGCAATCCGACAGATTTCGCTCCCCGAGCGTTAACCTGCGAGCGGTGGCGTGCTGCCATGGATTCCACCGGCTTCGACCCCGACGACCTCGACCGCGTCCTGCAGGAGAGCGAACGCTCGATCCGCGAGCTGGCCGGCGCGATGGACGAGCTGCGCACGGTCATCGGCGAGGGCGAGAGCCGCAGCGGCACGGTCACCGCCCGGGTGGACGCCGACGGCAGGCTCGACGACCTGCGACTCGGGGCGAGGGCCGGCCGGATGGAGCTGGACGAGCTGACCGAGGAGATCCTCCAGGCGGTCCGCGCCGCCCAGGACGACCAGGCGCGCAAGGCCCTGGACCTGATCCCCCAGCCCTCCTACGGCGGCCTGTCCTTCGAGGCGGTCAGCCGCCAGTTCCAGGACCTGCAGGACTCCTTCTCCAGGCAGCTGAACGACCGGATCGCCGGCATGGAGACCATCCGGCGCCGCGCCCAGTCAGGCGACTAGCCGGCCAGCCCGCGTACCCAGGCGTACACGTCCAGCACCCCGAGCGCCACCGGCACCAGCGCCACGATCAGCAACCACTCCACGATGTCGGCCGCCCGCCCCCAGAACGGCGAGGGCCTCCCGGTGGGCAGCCACACCCCCATGCCGACGACCACCATCGCGGTCCACAGCAGCCCGAGCACCACGGCCACCGAGGCCACCCCGCCGACGACGATCCCGATCTCGACGGCCACGGCGGCCAGCCCGCCCAGCCCCGCCAGCAGCAGCCAGAGCCGCTGCCCGACCCCCTGGAACACCCGCGCCCGCATGAGCTGGGTGAGCGACAACACCACGGACATGGCCACCGAGATCCACCGGCCCTCGGTCACGAGCAGCGCGTGCGTCCCGATCCCGACCAGCGAGATCCCGATGATCATGCCGGTCGCGTACCGCTGCGCGGCTCCCGTGCGCTCCAGCACGGAGACGCTGTCGAGCTGCTGGTTGTCGCTACGCAGCTCCTCGGCGTTGGTGGGCATCGACGGCAGCGGCACCCTGGCCAGCCGGAACGACAACACGGGGATGAGCGGACTGAGCGCCATCACGACGGCCGCGCAGACCGCCGCCACACCCGCCGCGGGCGCCCCGCTCACCATGGCCACGGCCGCGCCCACGGCTCCCACCATGGAGGCGATGGCCGTGCCGAGGAAGGCGGGCACGCCGTCGGCGATGGCGGTGCCGCCGATCGTGGCCACCAGCGCGGTGCAGGCCAGCGCCCCGAGCAGCTGCGGCGGCCCCACGGCCGCCAGCCCGCCGCCCGCCGCCGGGGCGAGCAGCCCGGCCAGGAACGCGTACGGCAGCGCGGCGTAGCCGACCATGGCGCCCGCGCCGGAGTCGCCGACCGCCCTGGAGACGGCCATCCCCACCCCGACCAGCAGCAACGCCAGCGCGGCGGCCACGATCGCGGTGACGAGCGGGGCCAGCCCGCCGAACGCCAGCGCCACCGTGCCCGCGACGAGCAGCCCGCAGGCCGCCCCGCCGCCCAGCATGCGCGTGTGCCCGGCCTCCCACTTGCCCCTGCCTTCGCGAATTCCGGTGGCCACCACGTCGGCCACGTCGTCGAACCTGGCGGGCGGCAGCGACACCGAGCGTGGCCGCAGGTAGAGGATCTCCCCGTCGAGCACGCCCAGCGCGCCCAGGCTCTGCCCGAGGTCGAAGGGCGCCCCGCCGAGCCGCTGCAGCGTCCAGCCGGGGGCCGACGCCGTCTCGCCGCCCAGCTCGCCCAGGGCCCGCAGCAGCCCCGGCAGCACGTGCGGCAGCGGAATGTCGGCGGGCAGCGCCAGGTCCGCCTTCCTATGCGGCCCGACCACCGTGACGTGGCACAGCGGCGGGAGTGGAGCGGGCATCTGGTGCAACGCGCCCTGCTGCGTGGGCGGGATCTCAGCCAGCGATGTCACAGGCACAACATAGCGAGAAGGAGTTAACTAGGACCTCAACTCGGACGTAAGGCACATCTGGTAAGAAGGTTCTTCCAGAGCATCAGAAGGGCCTGTCAAAGGGTGAGCATCGTCGTCGTAAGGCGTCCCGAGCGCCGACCCAGCCCGAAGCCGCCGCGCGGCGAGATCCTGCTGGAGTCGCCGCCGGAGATCCCCGAGGTGCAGTCACAGGGCATGATGGCGGTGCTCACGTGGCTGCCGATGGTGGCGGGAGCGGCCGCGATGGGCCTGATGTTCACCTCCGGCGGCAATTCCAACCCCATCATGTACGTCGCCAGCGGCCTGTTCGCGTTCTCCATGGTCGGCATGACGGTCGGCCAGATGGGCCGCCAGGCGGGCGAGCGCAGGCACCGGCTGAACGGCGCCAGGCGCGACTACTTCCGTTACCTCGCCCAGATCCGCAAGCGGGTGCGCAAGGCGGCGATCCAGCAGCGCGAGGCCCTCGAATGGAGCGGCCCGGCCCCCGACACGCTCTGGTGGGCCGCCATGGGCCCCCGCCTGTGGGAGCGCCGCCCCCGCGACGAGGACTTCAGCACCGTACGCCTGGGCACCGGCATCCAGAAGCTGGCCGTCCAGCTCATCCCGCCGGACTCCAAGCCGGTCGAGGACCTGGACGCGTTGTCGGCGGGAGCGCTGCGCAGGTTCATCCGCACGCATTCGACGGTCTCGCAATTGCCGGTGGCCGTGGCGCTGCACTCGTTCGCCCGGATCAAGCTGGACGGGGACCGGGCCATGGTCCGCGACCTGGTCCGGGCGATGGTGGCGCAGATGACGGTCTTCCACTCGCCGGACGACATGCGGATCATGGTGTGCGCGAGCAAGGAGTGGATGGGCCACTGGGAGTGGGTCAAGTGGCTGCCGCACGCGCTGCACCCCGAGGAGACCGATGGCGCCGGGCAGGTCAGGCTCATGGCCGAGAACCTGGCCCAGCTCGACCGGCTGGTCGGCGGGGAGCTGAAGGAGCGGGCGCGGTTCAAGCCGGGGGCGGGATCGGCCGCGCTGCCGTACCACGTGCTCATCCTGGACGGCGGGCACGTGCCGCAGGACTCCCAGCTCGGCGCGGACGCCATCGAGGGCGTGACCGTCATCGACCTGTCGAACTCGGCCGGCGTGGTCGAGGAGCGCAGCACGTTGCGGCTGCGGATCAAGCCCGACGGGTTCCACATGGTCAAGCTGGACCACGCGGGCAAGGAGAGCACGAACCGGCTCGGCGACCCCGACGCGCTCGACTACCTGCGGGCCGAGGGGCTGGCCCGGCAGCTCGCGCCGCTGCGCGCCTCGACGGCCAAGGGCGGCGAGTCGCAGGACGTGCTGGCCACGAACACGACCCTGACCGACCTGCTCGGCGTCGGCGACCCTACGAGACTGGACACCGCGCAGACCTGGCGCCCCCGCGCGGGCCGGAATCGGTTGCGCGTCCCGATCGGCCTCGGCGCCGACGGGCGGCTGGTCGAGCTGGACATCAAGGAGTCCGCGCAGGGCGGAATGGGGCCGCACGGGCTGGTCATCGGCGCGACCGGCTCGGGCAAGAGCGAGCTGCTGCGCACGCTGGTGCTGGGCCTGGCGGTCACGCACTCCTCGGAGATCCTCAACTTCGTGCTCGTCGACTTCAAGGGCGGCGCGACGTTCCTCGGCCTGGACGGCCTCGCGCACGTCTCCGCGGTCATCACGAACCTGGAGGACGAGCTGCCGCTGGTCGACCGCATGCACGACGCCCTGCACGGCGAGATGGTACGCAGGCAGGAGCTGCTCCGCTCGGCCGGCAACTACGCCTCGCTGCGCGACTACGAGCGCGCCCGCGAGCAGGGGGCGAACCTGCGGCCGATGCCGACGTTGTTCGTGGTCCTCGACGAGTTCAGCGAGCTGCTGACGGCCAAGCCGGAGTTCATCGACCTGTTCGTGATGATCGGGCGGCTCGGTCGCTCGCTCGGCGTGCACCTGCTGCTGGCCTCGCAGCGGCTGGAGGAGGGGCGGCTGCGCGGGCTGGACACGCACCTGTCGTACCGGATCGGCCTGCGGACGTTCTCGGCCATGGAGAGCCGGGTCGTGCTGGGCGTGGCCGACGCCTACGAGCTGCCCTCGGCGCCCGGCAACGGGTACCTGAAGTTCGACACCTCGGGGATGACCAGGTTCAAGGCCGCGTACGTGTCGGGCGTGCACCAGGCCGACCCCCTGCGCGTGGCCGCGAGCGACGGCACGGTGCCGATCAGGGAGGTCGTGGAGTACGGGCCCGAGTTCGTGCCCGTGCCGCTCGTCGACGAGCCGCTGGAGCCGAACACGCCGCAGGACGAGAGCAAGTCGCGGCAGAGCCTGCTCGACATCGTCGTGGGCCGCCTGGCCGGGCAGGGGCCCGCCGCGCACCGCATCTGGTTGCCGCCGCTGGCCGAGCCGCCGACGCTGGCGCACCTGCTGCCGCCGCTGTCGATCACGCCCGAGCTCGGCCTGACGACTCCCGGCTGGCCGGGGCGCGGCCGGTTGCAGGCCGTGGTGGGGCTCATCGACCGGCCCTTCGAGCAGCGGCGGGACCCGTACTGGCTGGATCTGTCCGGGTCGGCGGGGCACGTGGGCGTGGCGGGCGGGCCGCAGAGCGGCAAGAGCACGGTGCTGCGCACGCTGGTCGCCAGCATGGCGCTCACGCACTCGCCGCGCGAGGTGCAGTTCTACTGCCTGGACTTCGGCGGCGGCGCGCTGTCGTCGCTGGAGGGGCTGCCGCACGTCGGCGGCGTGGCCAGCAGGCTCGACGGCGACCGGGTACGCCGTACGGTGGCCGAGATCGCGACCGTGCTGCAGCAACGCGAGCGGGAGTTCACCGAGAGCGGCGTCGACTCCATGGTCACCTACCGCAGGCGGGTGGCCGACGGCTCGCTCCAGGGTGACGGCTGGGGCGACATCTTCCTCGTGGTCGACGGCTGGCTGACGATCAGGCAGGACTTCGAGGCCCTGGAGCCGGTCATCACCGACCTGGCGGCGCGCGGCCTAGGTTACGGCATTCACGTGGTGGCCGCGACGAACAAGTGGTCGGAGTTCCGGCCCGGCATCCGCGACCTGTTCGGCACGAGGGTGGAGCTCAAGCTCGGCGACGCGTACGAGTCCGAGATCAACAGGAAGAAGTCCCTGGCCGTGCCGGAAGGCGTGCCGGGGCGCGGCCTGACCAGGGACGGGCTGCACTTCCTGGCCGCGCTGCCCAGGATCGACGGCGTGCAGGACGCCGAGGACCTGGCCACGGGCGTGCAGGCGCTGGTGACCGCGGTCAGGGACTCCTGGCAGGGACCGCCCGCCAAGCGCGTCCGGCTGCTGCCGTCGGTGCTGCCCGCCGCCTCGCTGCCCACGGCCGAGGAGACCGGCAGGAGCCGCATCGCGATCGCCGTGGACGAGGCCACGCTCTCGCCCGTGCTGATCGACTTCGACGCCGATCCGCACTTCGTCGTCGTGGGCGACACCGAGAGCGGCAAGTCCAACATGCTGAAGGTCATCGCCGAGAACGTGGTGGCCAGGTACACGCCGCGCGAGGCCATGGTGATCGTGATCGACTACCGCCGCTCGCTGCTGGACACGGCCGTCAGCGAGCACCGCATCGGCTACGCGGCCTCCAGCTCGGCGGCGCTCGAACTGGTCAAGGACGCCCGCAGCGCGCTGCTCAAACGCCTGCCGCCGGCCGACCTCACGCCCGAGCAGCTGCGGGCGCGCGACTGGTGGAAGGGCTCCGACCTGTACTTCGTGGTCGACGACTACGACCTGGTGGCCACCTCGAACAACCCGCTGCTGCCGCTGGTCGAGCTGCTGCCGCAGGCCCGCGACATCGGGCTGCATCTGGTCATGTCGCGGGCGATGGGCGGCCTGGGCCGGGCCATGTTCGACCCGGTGATCCAGCGGATCAAGGACATGGCCAGCCCGGCCGTGATCCTCTCGGGCAGCAAGGACGAGGGCTTCCTGTTCGGCAACGTACGGGCGCAGCCGCAACCACCGGGACGCGGCTTCATCGTGGACAGAAGGTTCGGCTCGCGGTTGTCGCAGACGGCGTTCTGGCCACCGGCGGAGGACTGAGATGGCTGGACTGGACATCCACTTCGACGCGCTGGACGACTGCCGCACGTCGGCGAAGACGCTGAAGGGCAAGTTCGGCGACCTCGCCGACGACTACCCCGCCGACCGGCCCGACTCGACCATCTTCGGCAGGCTGGGCGACTCCTCGGCCCTCGCGGACGCCGTCCGCTCAGTGGAGACGACGGCCGACAACGAGTTCGGCAAGGCCAAGAGCCTCATGGAGAGCGTCGAACGCGCGCTCGACCTGGTCCAGGACAACGTGCGAAGAGCGAACGGCCCCTCATGAGCGCCCCGGAAGGCCTCCGCGAGCTGCCCGGCGGCTCGGAGCTGGCGACCATGGCCGACCAGGTCACCGGCAGCCCGTCCGCCATCCGCGACCTCGCCACGCGCTGGCGCACGGCCGCGAACAAGGTCCTCGGCAACACCGGCTCCCTCGCCTCCGCCGTGGCCACCGTGGACCTGGCCTGGGAAGGCGAGTCGGCGAACGCGTTCGTGACCTACATGGCGGGCTACGGCAGGGCCGGGCAGGACCTGCACGACGCGCTGACCAGCTGCGCCACGTCGCTGGACAACGCCGCCACCGTCCTGGAGTCCTCCCAGGGCCGGGTGGACGGCATCTGCGACCGGCTGCTGACCCGGGTGGACATGTACCAGAACGACAACCCCGACGCCACGCAGGACGAGCGCGACCGGGAGATCGGCCGCATGGTTGGCGAGGAGACCGAGAACGCCCGCAGGCCGGTGCGCGACGCCAAGGAGGCCGTCACGGGCGCCAAGGACGCCATCGCCACCTTCATGCGGGAGCGGCGGACCAGGTTCGCGCAGATCCATCTGGCCGGGGAGCAGACGTTCGTGCCGGGGCCCGGGCACACGCTCGACTGGCGGCGCACGGAGAGCTACACCGCGCAGACCGCCGCCGGCGGCCCCGGCGGCAGCCCCATGGTGGTCGGCGGGTACGGCCCCAGCGGCCTGCCTCCGGCGGGCGGCGGTCCCGCGCCCTCCGGCCGGGTCAAGGAGTGGATCGAGCAGGCCATCGCGATCCTGCGCGAGCACGGTTATCCGGTCGACAAGATGAACCCCGACGACATCTGGATGATCATCCAGCACGAGTCGGGCGGCAACCCGAACGCGATCAACCTGTGGGACTCCAACGCCGCCGCGGGCCACCCGTCGAAGGGCCTGATGCAGACCATCGACCCGACCTTCAACGCCTATTCGCTGGCCGGTCACAAGGACGTCTACAACCCTGTGGACAACATCGTCGCGGGCGTGCGCTACGCCGTCGAACGCTACGGCTCTGTGTCCGCGGTGCCGGGGGTCGTGGGCATGAAGACCGGATCCGGCTACCGCGGTTACTGAACCCTAGCCGCAGTTGCCCCAGCCGGCACTGGTGCTGCCCGAGCCCGAGCTGCCGGAGTAGCGCACGCACTTGCCCTTGGCGGACAGTTTGACCGGACCCGCGTAGTACTCGAAGTTGCCCGAGTCGGTCTGGCTCCCGCCGCCCTGCACCTCCAGCGTGGCGCTCATCGGAGTGGCCTTGCCGACGTCGGTGCCCGACTTGATGGTGACCACGCAGTTCTGCCCGGTGCCGTTGTTCCAGAGCTGGTACGTGGTCCCGCCGCTGAACGAGCTCTGCCGCTGGACGCTGAAGCCGCCTCCGCACACCTGGGTCGCGGTGTAGGGGTTCTTCTTCGCCACCGGTGCGGACGACTTCGTGGGCGCCGGCTTCTGCGTGGTCTTCGTCGGCGCGGGCTTCTGGGTCGTCTTCGTGGGGGTCGGCTCTGGCTCCTGCGTCGGCTTCTTCGTCGGAGTGGGACTCTGGGTCGGGGTCTTGCTGGGCTGCACCGTCTTGGTCACGGTGGCCTTCGGCTTGGCCGTCTTGGTGGGCTTCGAGCTCGCCGTCCGGGTCGGCTGCGCGGTCACCGTGGGGACGACCGGCTGGGTCGCGATCGGCGCCGGCGTCGGCACCGACGTGAGCACCGGGACCTCGGGCGTTCCCGTGGGGCCGTCGCTCGGGAGCAACATCGGGCCCACGCCGCTGTCGTCGGGGCTGGGCGTCGTCGCCCACGGCGCGGTCACCTCGGCCTGCGGCTGCGTGGGCGCGCCGGTCACCGATCCCTGGTCGGCGGAGGCGTCACCCGGCTGCGCCTGCTTGGTGGCCGCGGCGGCGGGGGCGAAGGTGACGTTGGAGGAGTACTGGCTCGCGCCCCACAGGCCCAGGCCGGACAGCAGCACGACCGCGGTCACACCCGCCACGAGGCCGATCGGGAACGGCTTGCGCGCCTGTCCGTCGCCCTGCCTGGGCACGACGGGAGGCGTCCAACCCTGCTGCGGGTGCCCCTGCGGGGGTCCCCAGGTCTGAGGAGCGGGTACGGGCTGCACGGGCCCCTGTTCCACGGGACCCTGGCCGATCGTGCCCTGGTGCACGGGACCTTGGCCGGCAGGACCCTGCATGGGACCTGGGTGCATGGGGCCTTGGTCCATCGGCCCGGGCTGCATCGGGACCATCGGTCCTTGGGGCAGCGGCGCCTGGGGCTGCCGCGCACCTTCGATGGACAACTGGATGGGCAGGATCGCCGGTGGCGCCTCGGCCGCCGGGACCGGCTGACCGCCGATCAGCGTGGGCGGCGGCACCGGCACGCCCTCGATCGGCGCCGCGGGCATCGGCGCGTTGTCGTCGCCGAGCAGCCGCAGCAGGGCCGTATACGTCGTCGGCCGCCCCGCCACGTCCTTGGCCAGCGCGGCGAGCACGACCTGCCGCAGCGGCTCGGGCAGCTCACCCACCTCGGGCTCCGCGTTCAGCACCGCCTGGGCGTCGTGCCCGAACGGCGCGCGGCCGGTGCCCGCGAACACCACGGTCGCGGCCCAGGCGAACACGTCCGCGTACGGGCCGTACTGCAGGCCGTTGATCTGCTCGGGCGCCCGGTAGCCGACCTCGCCCGCCGGGTCCCCGATCTCGATGTCGGTGACCCTGAGCCCTTCGCCGGTGAGGATCACGTTCGACGGGGTGAGGCCGCGGTGCGCGAACCCGGCGAGGTGGACCGCGGTCAGCGCGGTCAGCATCCCCACGGCCAACCGGTCCAGCGCGTCGCCGGTCAGCGGGCCGTCCTCGGCCACCGCCTGGGCCAGCGAGCGGCCCTCGACGTGCTCCCTGACCACGTACGACAGGCCGTTCTCGGTGCCCGCGTCGAGCGTGCGGGCCACGTACGAGCTGGAGACCTTCGCGACGCGCTTGAGCCTGGCCACGAACTCGGGGTCGGTGCCGGGCAGCGTCTTGATGGCCACGCGAGCCGCGCCCTCGGACTCCTGGCCCAGGTGGACGACGCCACGCGGTCCCTCGCCGAGCCGGTCCACGATCTCGTGGCCGCCGATCCGCTCAGGCTCCGTGTCCGCCATGACCGTCCTTCCAGGAATCCCTCATGATCGAGGGATATTTAACCAAATAAGCCCCATACGCATCAGTAGTTTCGGTTGCTCACTCTGACAATTAACCGTCAATTGGCGCCTGAGCTGATCCGGGTCTCCAGCCGCGCCTACGCCCCATCGGCACGAGGATCCAGGCCGCGATCACCACTCCGGCCAGCGACAACCCACCGGCCGCGACGATCGTCGCCACGTCGATGGAACGCTGGTCAGGGGGAACGGCCTTGCGCACGGCCGAGGCGGGCAACGGGGGCGGCACCGGCGGCGCGACGGCCACCTGCTCGGACGGCAGCACCATGGTGACCGCCAGGAGCGGGTTGACCATGCCCGCCCCGGTGCCCTTGCCGGAGGCGCCGTCCGCGGTCAGCGCGATGCGCCGGCGTACCTGGAGCTGGTTGAGCTTGGGGAAGCGGGAGCGGACGAGGGCGGCCACGCCCGCCACGTACGGCGCCGCGTAGCTCGTGCCCTCCAGCTTGCTCTGGTAGCCCCGGCCGGTCCACGTCGAGCTGAGATCCTGCCCGGGGGCGAGCACGGCGACGGCGTTCGGGCTGGAGAACGTCGAGCGCCCGCCTTCGGGCGTCGCCGAGCCCACCGCGAGCACGCCGTCGTACGCGGCGGGATACCAGGGGGTGGACGTGCCGTCGTCCTTCTCCTGGTTGCCCGCGGCGGCCACGATCACCACGTCCCTGCCCAGCGCGTAGTTGACGGCCGCCTTGAGGTCGGGCTGGTCGAACGCCTGGATGGAGACGTTGATCACGTCGGCGCCCTCGTCGGCGGCGGTCTGGATGGCCTTGGCCAGCACGGACACCTCGCCCCGCGTGTCATTGGACTCCTTGATCGACAGGAGCCTGACCCCCGGCGCGACGCCGTAGAAGGGAACGCCATCGCGTGGCTGGCCGGCGATGATGCCGGCGACCGCCGTACCGTGGCCGACGCAGTCGCGGTAGCCGGTGCCGGACAGGTCGGCCTTGCCGGCGAGGCGGAGCTGCGGATGCGTCTCGTCCACGCCGCTGTCGATGACGGCCACGGTGACGCCTTCACCCCTGGTGAGGTGCCATACGCTCTGGAGGTTCAGCCGCCGCTGGGCCCAGCTCTCCGCGATCGCGGGGCTGGCCCTCTTCGGCTCGCATCGTGCGGGGGCCTGCGCCAACGCCGGCGCGGCCGCCAGGTGAAGGGCCAGCGAGCTCGCCACGAGGGCGCGACCAATCATGGCGAAGAAGCGTAGCTTGCCGTGGTTGGCAGTGATTCAACGGATGGAAGCCCCGGCGTCCTTGCCAGGGCCCCGTCCGTTGCTCATTTCGTGGCGGACTCGATGTTCTGCCGGTAGGTGCCGATGACCCGCGAGGCTTCCTGGAGCTCCTCGGTCATGCGCTGGAAGGCCGTACGGTAGTTCTGCCAAGCCTGTTGGAAACGCTGCGCTCCCGGCCCCGTCCACGCGGTGCCGACCTTGGCCGCCTCGCGGTCGAGCGCGGTCATCGTGGTGCGCACCGCCTCGGACTGCTGGGTGAACTGGGTGGACATCTGCTGCATTTCCGCGGGGTCGCCGCCGAGCATACTCTGGCTCATGCATACCTCCTGGACCATGTGAAAGCGCCCTCACCCTAAGGGGGGCGCCCGGCCGTCGTCCGGGTTATGCCGAGCGGCTATGGTCTACCCGAGGATTGTTCGGCTTTATCGGGAGCTGTTCTGCCATGCGCGAGGTTGTGGTGACCGGCGGCGGCACCGGGATCGGCTACGCGGTCGCCGCGGCGTTCGTCTCGCTCGGCGACCACGTGACCATCACCGGCCGCCGCGAGAACGTGCTGAAGGAGGCCGCCGCGAAGCTCGGGGCGGCGTACACGGCCTTCAACGCCGCCAGCCCCGTCGCCGTGAAAGAGGCGCTCGACGGGCTGCCGCCGCATGTGGACGTGCTGGTCAACAACGCGGGCGGCAACACCAACCTGGACCGCAGGCAGTCCGGCGAGCTGATGGACGTCGCCGAGGCGTGGTGGGCCAACCTCAACGCCAACCTGATGTCGGCCGTGCTCGTCACGACCGCGCTGGCGCCGCGCATGGGCAAGGGCGGCCGGGTCGTCTCGATCGGCTCGATCGCCGCACGGGGCACGGGCTCGGGCTCGTACGGCGCCGCCAAGGCCGCCATGGAGTCCTGGACCGCCGACCTGGCCGCCGAGCTGGGCCCCAAAGGCATCACCGCGAACGTCGTCTCCCCCGGCCTCGTCGTGGACACCGAGTTCTTCCGCGGCCGCCTGACGGAGGACGGAATCAGGGCCCGCGTGCAGAACACCCGCAACGGCCGCCCTGGCACTCCCAATGACGTGGCGGATACCGTTCTCTTTCTGGCCTCCGCGGGAGCCAGGCACGTCACCGGGCAGGTGGTTCACGTGAACGGCGGCGCGTACCTGGGTCGCTGAAAATCTCAGGAAGGACGAGGTCGGTGCGGAAGGTTCTGATCGCCAATCGCGGCGAGATCGCCGTGCGGGTGGCCCGCGCGTGCAAAGACGCCGGGATCGGCAGCGTGGCCGTCTACGCCGACCAGGACCTCGACGCCCTGCACGCCAAGGTGGCCGACGAGGCGTACGCGCTGGGCGGCCAGTCCCCCGCCGAGACCTACCTCGACATGGGCAAGCTACTCGACGTCGCGCGGCGGGCCGGAGCGGACGCCGTTCATCCCGGGTACGGCTTCCTCGCCGAGAACGCCGCCTTCGCCCAGGCCGTCATCGACGCCGGCCTCGTCTGGATCGGCCCGCCGCCGGCCGCGATCGCGGCGCTCGGTGACAAGGTGCAGGCCAGGCACATCGCGCAGAAGGTCGGCGCGCCGCTGGTCGCGGGCACCAAGGACCCGGTGGGGGGCGTTTCCGAGGTCGTGGCGTTCGCGGAGGAGCACGGGCTGCCGATCGCGATCAAGGCCGCGTACGGCGGCGGCGGGCGCGGCATCAAGGTCGCGCGCCGGCTGGAGGAGGTCGCCGAGCTGTACGAGTCGGCCGTGCGCGAGGCGGTCGCGTCGTTCGGGCGCGGCGAGTGCTTCGTCGAGCGCTACCTCGACCGGCCGCGCCACGTCGAGACGCAGTGCCTGGCCGACCACGCGGGCAACGTGGTCGTGGTGAGCACCCGCGACTGCTCGCTCCAGCGCCGCCACCAGAAGCTGGTGGAGGAGGCGCCCGCGCCGTTCCTGTCGGAGGAGCAGGTCGAGATCCTCTACGCCAGCTCGAAGGCCATCCTGAAGGAGGCCGGCTACGTCGGGGCGGGGACCTGCGAGTTCCTGGTCGGGCAGGACGGGACGGTCTCCTTCCTCGAAGTGAACACGCGCCTGCAGGTCGAGCACCCGGTCACCGAGGAGGTGTCGGGGATCGACCTGGTGCGGGAGATGTTCAGGATCGCCGACGGGGAGACGCTGGACTACGGCGACCCGGTGTTGCGCGGGCACTCGATCGAGTTCCGGATCAACGCCGAGGACGCGGGCCGCAACTTCCTGCCCGCCCCCGGCACATTGACCGTCATGCGCGCCCCTTCCGGGCCTGGCGTGCGGGTCGACGCCGGTTACGAGGCGGGGATGACGGTGCCGCAGACGTTCGACTCGCTGGTGGCGAAGCTGATCGTGACCGGGCGCACCCGGCAGGAGGCGCTGGAGCGGTCGCGGCGGGCGCTGGCGGAGTTCGAGATCTCCGGCATGCCGACCGTGCTGCCGTTCCACCGGGCGGTCGTCGCCGATCCCGCCTTCGTCTCGTCGCCGTTCACCGTGCACACACGGTGGATCGAGACCGAATGGGACAACCCGGTCGCGCCATACTCCGGGGACCTCGCCTCCGGCGAGGCCGCGACACGTGAGACGGTGACCGTCGAGGTCGGCGGCAAGCGCCTGGAGGTGGTCCTCCCCGCCGGTCTCGGTACGTCCTCCGCTACGCCCACCGCGAACAAGACGTCCCGGCGTGGCGGCAGCGGCGGCTCGAAGAAGTCGTTGGCCGGCGGGGACGCGCTCGTCAGTCCCATGCAGGGGACGATCGTCAAGGTCGTGGCCTCGGACGGGGATGTCGTAAACGAGGGTGACACGGTGGTGGTGCTGGAGGCCATGAAGATGGAGCAGCCGCTGACCGCGCACAAGGCGGGGACGATCACGGGGTTGACGGCGGCGGTCGGGCAGACGGTGACCTCGGGCGCGACGATCTGCGAGATCAAGGACAGCTGACGTACCCGGATCTTTTGGTCTACGGCGAGGTGCGTACCTGATACCTCAGCTTGACCGGCACCGCCTCTGGATCTTCCTCCAGCCGCACCAGGAAGGGGCATTCCAGGGGCATTTACCGCCCAGGTTCTTCGGTCACAGTACGCGCCCGTCCGATCCCCGACAGGTAACGTGCGCAGTGAGGAACTTTGCCGATCGCCCGTTCGTCCTCATGGGCGAAGGAGGCTTGCTGCCAATGACCCATTCGCTGCGCCGAGCAGGGGCCGCGATCGCGGCTCTGATCGCCGGTCTAATCGTCGTTCTTGCGCTGTCCCCTGCCGCCAACGCGGCGGCTCCACCTGACGCTAACTCGGTGGTGTCCAACTGGAAGAAGGACCCGCTGTACGTAGAGTCCGGCTCCCCGCTGACGTCGGACCAGCAGAGTGAGATCCGTGACGCCCTGGAGGGGGCCGACAGCAAGATCTACGCTGTGGCGCTCCCCGACGGCACGGTGAGCAACTCCACCATTGCGGCCTACATGACCCAGCTCAACTCGGCGATGGTCGCCGCGAGCGCCCCCTCGGCCACGATGGCCGTATTGGACGGCACAACGCTGTACGCGGCTTCGACCTCCATCCGCCGGGACGGTCTCGCAGCCGAGTTGTCTCGCCTCGCGGTCAATGCCAACCCGGGCGACGTCACGGCCGGGATGAAGGACTTCGCCAACCGCGTCGACATGGCCGTGGCGGGCAAGCGCACGGCGCTCGACCCCGGCAGCCAGGCCAACCCGGGCGCGGGCGGCACGGCCGCGCTGATCGCCCTGGGCGCGCTCGTGGTGGTCGGCGGCGGTGGCTACTTCCTCTACTCCAGCAACAGGAAGAAGAAGCGCGCCATCCAGGAGGCGAAGGACCTGGCCGCGGTCAAGCAGACCGTGGACGAGGACGTCACCAAGCTCGGCGAGGAGATCACCGCGCTCGACACCGACGTGACGCTCGCCGGCGACGGCGGCAAGCACATCGACGAGTGGCAGACGGCGCTCGACTCCTACGAGAAGGCCAAGACCCAGCTGGCCACCGTGCAGCGCGCCGACCAGGTCCGCGAGGTCACCCAGACCCTTGAGGACGGCCGCTACTCACTGGCCGTGGTGAAGGCCAAGGTCCACAACGACCCGGTTCCCGAGCGGCGGGCCCCCTGCTTCTTCAACCCGCAGCACGGCCCCTCGATCCGTGACGTCCGCTGGGCCCCGCCCGGTGGCGCGGTCCGCGACGTGCCCGCCTGCAAGATGGACGCGGAGGCCGTGGAGCGCGGCTTCGACCCGCAGATGCGCGAGGTCATGGTGGACGGCCAGCGCCGCCCGTACTACGACGCGGGCCCGGCGTACCAGCCGTACGCGTACGGCTACTACGGCGGCTTCGGCGACATCATGACCGGCATGTTCATCGGCACCATGATGGGCAGCATGCTCGGCGGCGGCTTCGGCTACGGCGGCTACGGCGCCGGCTACGCGGAGGGCTACCAGGACGGCGGGGGCGACTTCGGCGGCGGCGGCGGAGACGGCGGCGGCTGGGGCGACTTCGGCGGCGGCGGCGACTTCGGCGGCGGAGATTTCGGCGGCGGCGACTGGTAAATCCACAACCAGGAGCGCTCCCGCGGAGGCCACAAGGATGTGCCTCCGCAGGGAGCGCTTCGCGCGTATAGCCGTCTGACAGCGGCGAGAAGTAGATGCGATCGCCCGAGGGGAGATTCGTCCTACCGAGGTGAAGGACGTACCCGGCCTGGAATCTGTCCCCGATGGCCGGGCGTGAGAGCTCTGCGGCGGGTCAGGGCGTGAGGAGCCTGCTGTCGAACCCGGAGTGGAGAAGCACCTGGTAGGCGTCACGAACCTGCCCTGGGACGGTCTGCTCGATGGCGTAGCCGAGCTTGGGGTACTCGATCACGCGCTGCAGGTCGCCCACGAGCATGTCGATGACCAGCTTCGGATTGCCGATCGAGTCGGCGTAGTCGTCGAGTTCCACCGACTCGGACGCGCACGTCACCTCGACCTCGGGCCACACCTTCCGCGCGGTGGCGTAGGCCCGGCGTTCCACATACGGCTTGGAGACCAGCAACACTGAAGCGGGCCGGATCCCCGCGTCGGCCAGGACTTGCCGCGACAGGCTGATGTTCTGTCCGGTGTTGGTCGCGTTCGGCTCAATCAAGATCGCCTCATCGGGCACGCCGAGCTCCAGGGCTCGTTCCCGGTAGTGGACGGCTTCGCCCCGGGGGAAGCGTGCGGCGGTGGTACGGGTGGTGCCGCCGGAGAAGACGAGCAGCGGGAACCAGCCGGCGTGGTACAACTCGGCCGCAGCGGTCGCCACGCCCAGGTCGTGGCTGCCCAGGCCGATGGCCGCGTCGCACCGGCGTACCCGGTGGTGCATGTGGAGGTAGTCCCAGATCGTACGGGCGTGCCGCCACTGCTCATCGGTGATGACCTGTTGCTTGACACTCACTCGGCTACCCCCTTGATCGCCATGGCAGAAGAATGACACTTCCTCAGGTTGATTTCTGGGAGTCCGGGGCCAGCAAGCGTTGCGCGGCGGTCCTGGCCCCGTCAGTGCGCATCGCGGCGGCGATGATCTGGGCACGGTCCGCGACATCAGGCTGGAGAGCGTGGCTGAGAGCCGTGGCCAGCGAGTCGGCGGTCGGTACGACGGGCGGGTCCGCAGGCTCAGGCCAGGGCCCCAACACCGGGTCGGCGGCCAGCCAGGGGCGGTCGGTGAAGATGTGGCTTCGCACGTCAGCGACCGGGGCCAAGCCGGCTGATGACCGATGGGAGTTGAGAGCGGCGCCCCAGGTGTCGTTCCAGCGTCGTGCGTCCTCGGCCCAGAGCGTGCGATTGTCGGCCGTTTCGTTCGCCGGCCTCCACACTGACACTGGGGGTGGTGCGTGGTGGGGGGATGGCAGGGCTATCGGGCAGTAACTCGCGTAGACGTAGGGGATCCCCATCTGCTCGGCTATCGAGCGAGCGGCGATCTGCAGGGCTGTAGCTCCCACGATGACGTCGCAACCTTGGGCTGCCGCCGGGATCGTGGCGAACTGGGTGGCGACCGTGGCTTCCGTCAGCTGACGCAGTTGCTCCGGCGTGGGCCGCGCGGCTCGTGGGCTGGCTGACGCGGTCTGGCGCACCTCGGCTCCGATGGGCACGAAGGGGATCCCGAGGCTTTCGATCCAGTCACGGAAGTCGGGGGGCGCGCACACGCGGACTTCCTGACCGAGAGTCCTCAACTCCGACGCCAGCGCCACCACCGGCTGGACATCGCCACGCGACCCGATTGTGGACAGCAGCACGCGCATAAAAACTCCTCCTGCAACGGCTTCGGCTACGGTCGACCGACCGCATCGTGAATGTGAGGCCGCGTACGCATCCGGCTCCGTTTGCCTCGGGCCGCTTCGGCTCACGGCCCCGTATTCTGGGCCAACACCGGGGCCTTGCGGCAAGTCCCCCTCTCCGCTATACGTTGAAAGTGGGACGAAGCTGGCGTGCATTTGAGCGCTGGGCCAAGAACTCGTTTCATAACGAGTCTGCGGTGGCAGCCCGAGGTGGACGTCGGCGCGGCGTTCGTAGCGGGTGCGCGGACGCTTGAACGCGGGTAGCCAGGCGAAGGCGCGCTCCACGACCCGGGGGGTTACGCGTTCCCACACAGTCGATCTTTTCAGGCAGCTCTGCCGTCACCAACCGATGCACCGCTCATTTTGAAACGAGCTGTTAGCGCGAAAGCTGTGGTTATTGCGCGTCTTCCTCCGACCGGTGGCTGAGTTCTTGTCGGTTGGATGGACCAGGCGGACCCCGATGCGCAGGCCGTACATGACATGATCATCAGAGCTTGGCGATAAATCACCCATGACGCTTTCTGATGGGTGAGCGAGTTGAGCTTGCCCGTCGGTCTTCTCAGCATCAGGCAACATGAGATGCATGCTCATCGTCATCGGCGGCCTTCCCGCAACGGGCAAGACGACGCTCGCGCGCCCCCTGGCCACGCACATCGGCGCGGTTCACCTGCGAATCGACACCATCGAACAGGCGATCGTCCGCTCGGGCCTGGCTCGACAACCCCTCGGCCCCGTCGGCTACATCGTCGGTTACGCCCTGGCCGAAGAGCACCTGCGCCAACGGCTGACCGTGATCGCGGAGTCGGTGAACCCCTTGGCGATCACCCGTGACGCCTGGCGAGAAGTCGGAGCCAAGGCGGACGTACCGGTGGTCGAGGTGGAAGTGACCTGCTCCGACCCCGTTGAACACCAGCGGCGCGTGACCTCGCGAACAATCGACATTCCCGATCTGCGACCGCCCGACTGGCGGCAGGTCATCGACCGCGAATACGAGCCCTGGAACCGGGAGCACATCATCATCGACACCGCCGGGCAAACCCCGGAGGAATCGTTCAGTGCTCTGGTTCAGACTCTTGGCCGCCTTAGATCGCCATCAACTGGCTCGCGCAGTTGATCACGGCGACGGCAGTGCCAGCGGGCGGTTCCTGGCCGACGATGTGGCGTTCATGTTCGCTCGCCCGCATGCCCGGCCGCTGCGGTCGTCGTACCTGATCGGGGTGGGCGAGGAGCGCGACAGCGCGATCGATCCGAACCTGCTCGACGACTGGACCGGGCTGTTCGTCGCCCAGCTCGGTGCGCCTTCGGCGGAGAAGATGGGGGCTGGAGCCTGCCCGCCTGATTTGCGTCGGGCGGCTCGCGGCCAACGATGTGGCCGACAAGCCGCCCGACGGGACCGTCAACGAGGACGGTGACGCGCTGCTCGCCCAGTGGCGAGCTCCGTGTGCGGTGTCAGGCGGGGACGATGTTCTCCGCCTGCGGGCCCTTCTGGCCCTGGACGATGTCGAAGGACACCTTCTGGCCCTCGGTCAGCTCACGGTAGCCGCCGTTGGAGACGATGTTGGAGTAGTGCGCGAAGACGTCGGCGCCGCCGCCGTCCTGCGCGATGAAGCCGAAGCCCTTTTCCGAGTTGAACCACTTCACGGTTCCGGTTGCCATGCCGATCTCCTCTAGATACGTGCATAGGGAATTCACCCTGTGCGAATCCCATGTGCGCCGCGATAAGCCCATCCGGAGATGACCGGTAAAGAAAAACGCACCTGAAGAATCCGACTCAGTCAGATGCGCGCAAAGTCTTTATGGGTACCACAAGTGCAACACTCCACAACGTAGCACACGCGTCGGCCACATGGTGCTGCCGGTTCACCAGACGGACGCGGGCGATGCCGGGCTGGCGCCCCCGGTTTCCGGCGAAATACGGCACGGTTCACGCGACGGTTGTGGATGGTTCACGTGACGGCCGAGGGGCGGTGACGGATACGGCAAGGTAGGGTGAAAAGTACCGAGGACATCTCGTGCGTTGGCATTTGGGCTGGCGTCGCCCGCGGCGATATAACGCTTCGGCCCTGCTGGGGCCTGACAGGCCGGGCAAACATGATGCCGACGTTCCGTTCCCGCCTCAAGTCGCCGAGTGTCAGCGCCGCTGCGATTCTCCCAGGTCAAATCCATAGACCGACGCGGTCTGAGTGGCTTTCTTCGCTGGATCGGAGCACCGCATGACCATCCTCGACGCCTCGACTCCCAGCAAAACCGTGACCACCGTCCGCCCGTCCGGCGAGATCGACATCTTCACCAGCAGGGCTCTGCGCGAGCAGTTGCTGAACGCTCTGGACTCCAGCCGCGGGCCGCTCGTCCTGGACGTGTCCGGCCTGGTGTTCTGCGACGTCTCCGGGCTGGCCGTGCTGGTGGGCGTGCAACGCCGGGCCAGATCGATGGGCATCACGTTCGCCCTGACGGCGCCCAGCCCGTACATGGTCAGCCTGCTGCACGTCACCGGCCTGAGCCGGGCCATCAGGGTGGTGGCCTGACCCTGGCACCATGAGTGTCGGAGAACGTCACAGCACAGACCGCCGCCCCCGCGAACCTGACCGGCAAGGGGCGGGCACAGGTTTGGAGGGCGCGTCTCCCGCACGCGGTGCCGTTCCTCGTCGAGTGGGACGGGCGCGCGTGGCGGTGTGCGTCGTGGCCGTTTTGAGTACGATCCCGCGAATGATCTACCTTGCCCGGGGGACTCGTACCGGAATTCGCCGCATCGATCGGCGGGATCGCACGGAATTCCTGGCCCTGAACCGGGAAAGCGCCGAACTGCTCGGTCAGTGGATGCCCGGCGGGCCCGTCACCACCGACGAAGCCTTCGAGGCGTACGTCGCGCGCTTCGACGAGCCGGCGAACGAAGGCTTCGTCATCTGCCGGCTGGACACCGATGCGATCGTGGGCCGCGCGAACATCAACAACATCGTCCGGGGCAGCCACCAGGCCGGAACCCTCGGCTACTGCGCCTACGCCTCCACGACCGGTCGCGGATACATGACCGAAGGGCTCGGGCTGCTCGTCCCGTACGCCTTCGGTGAGCTGGGGCTGCACCGCATCGAAGCGAACATCCAGCCGGCGAACGCGCCCTCCCTGAGCCTGATCAAACGCGTCGGCTTCCGGCGAGAGGGCTATTCGAGCAACTTCCAGTTCATCGACGGGGCATGGAGGGACCACGAGCGCTGGGCCGTCACCGTCGAGATGAACCGGTCCCAGGGGTCTCTGTGCCCTTGAACTGGGAGTTCGAGTTGTACGGCGGGTCCGGGCCCGAAGGTGCCGAATCGGTTATCCGGGCTGTGGAGTCCGGTGTGCCCGTTGGGGTCACCGGATATCGGCGCTGAGGGGCCGAGGTCGAGGTTCAGGTCCGCTGGGTCAGGTCGCGGCTTCCAGCACCGTGAAGGAGTAGGGCGCCCAAGGGCCGGTGAGGCGTACGTCCACGCCCTTTCCGCCGAGGGCCTCGACCGTGGCGGCGAACTCCTCGTCGCGGCCCTCGTCGACGAGGTACGCGCCGTTCAGCAACATCCACTCGTCGCGGCCGGACAGCCGGGGGTCCTGGGCGCGGTGGCGGCGGCTCCCGGCGGCGACGGACGACAGAGCGGCGTGGATGTGGTCCGCCCAGGTGACAGCCTGGTGGCGGGCTCGCTCCCGGCCGCGCAGGCTCGCCGGGGCCGCCCGGCCGCCGCTTCCGTTCACGGGGGACGCCGTCGGTCCCGCCGCCTGTCCCGCGTACGCCTTGACGCCCCACTCCCGGCGCCCCGTGACGTGGGAGAGCACCGCCAGGAAGTCGGCCCTGCGGCGGTTCAGCAGCTCGCGTACCTGGTCGTCGTCCCCGTACACCGTGACCAGCCGCACCGGGGCCACCGGGGCCCCGGCCACGGCCTCCACCACGCGGTGATGGGCCCTGGCCGTCTCCGCCAGCCAGTCCAGGTCCTCCAGGGAGCGGCGCAGGGGCTCCTCGCCGAACTCGGCCAAGGGCACGGTGCTCACGTAGGCGACGAGGCCGGCGCAGGAGATCGTGCGTACGGCCATCCCGGACACACCGGTCAGCCCCAGGGGGATCGAATCGCCCGCGACCGCGTACAGGTACGTGCCGGAGTCAGACATCCAGGTCCTCCGCCGGTTGCGCAGCCGTGCTCATAAGGCTTCCCCTCTCGACCTCCGCGAGCCTGCCCAGGGAAACCGGCACAGAACTGCATACGACGGAAAAGTCCCCATACTTGACGCCTGTGCCTGATGACCTGCGCAAACTTGGGGCTCGGCGGTGTTTGGGGTCAGGTGCTGGCGCGGACCGCCAGGAGGGGGGTGAGGAGGGTGGAGTCGGGGACGGCCCGGCCTTCCAACTTGTCCATGACCAGGCGGACCGCCTCCCTGCCCACCTCCTCCGCGGGGATCAGCACCGAGGTGAGGGGCGGGCCGGCCCGGTCGGCCACGTCGTCGGGACAGATCGCCACCACGGCCACGTCGTGCGGCACCCGCCGGTCGAGCTGGCGCAGCGCCGCCAGCACGTGGCCGACCGCCGCCTCGTTGTGCACGACCAGACCTGACAGCCCTGGCCGGTCGAGGAGCAGGTCGCGGACGGTCTCGTACACCTCGTCGAACGTCTCCTCGCACGGCAGCGCCACCCCCGCGAGCCCGTGGGAGTCCAGCGCCGCCACGAATCCCTCACGGGTCCGCTTGGCGAAGCCGGTCCCCCGCTCGTACACCACGGAAGGGGCCCCGAGCAGGGCGATCTCCTCGTGACCGCGCTCGGCCAGGTGCTCCACGCAGCGCGCGCCCGCGGCGGCGAAGTCCAGGTCCACGCACGTCAGCCCGGCCGGCGAGGCGGGGAAGCCGATGAGCACGCTCGGCTCGGCCAGCTCGCGCAGCAGCGGCACCCGCTGATCGTCGAGTTCGACGTCCATGAGGACCAGCGCGTCCACCAGCGCGCTCGCGGCCACCCGCCGGATGCCCTGCGTGCCCTCGTCGGCGGTCAGCAGCAGCACGTCGTGGTCGAAGCGGCGGGCGGCGGTGACGACGGCGCTGGCGAAGCGCATCAGCACGGGCACGTGCATGCCCGCCCGCAGCGGCAGCACCAGCGCGATCACGTTGGAACGTTTGCTGGCCAGGGCGCGGGCGCCGGCGTTCGGGTGGTAGCCGAGCGCCGAGATGCTGTCGAGCACCCGCCGCCTGGTGCCGGCCGAGATCGTACGCTTGCCGCTGAGCACGTAGGAGACCGTGCTGACGGCCACGCCCGCGTGCTTGGCGACCTCGGCGATCGTGACCGCGCGCCCGCTCAAGCCCCGGCTCCGAAGTCGATCCGGGCCAGCGTCACCCCGTCGTTCTCGAACACCACATAAAGATCGTGCACCCCGTCCACAGCCGCAAGGGATGCCGTGATGTCTTGATAGGTGTAACGGCCGGTCCTGGGCACGGGGAAGGTGGCCAGCGCCTGGCCGTAGAGGGGGTCGCCGCGGCGGATGGTGATCATGCCGCCTTCCGCGCTGCCCGCCGTCGCCACGCATTGCGCGCTACCGGTGAGGTCCACCTGCCGGAACAGGATCCAGGCGCCTTCCGCGTCGGACCGGATGGCGTCGCCGTCCACCTTGGTCTCGTCCACGAACGTGACCGCGTCGTACTCGTCGTGGTCGGCCGCGCGCAGCAGCCCCGACTGGGGCGGGATGGTCTCGCCCGCGATCTCGAAGCGGGCGCTCAGGCGCACGTCGGTGGCGCTGCGGCCGACCATGATCCGGTGCGGCGCGCTCTCCACCACGAACCTGCTCCGCGTCACGTCCCAGAACGCCAGCTCGGAGACGGGCAACGCCAGGGCGACGGTACGGCTCTCGCCGGGCGCGAGGCGTACCTTCTCGAACCCGCGCAGGCGGCGCAGCGGCTGCTTGACCCGCGAGCGTTGCTGGTGGGTGTAGAACTGGACGACTTCGACGCCCGGCCGCATGCCGGTGTTCGTCACCGTGGCCTCGGCTCTGACCAGGTCGCCGTCCAGGTGCACGCGCAGGTCCGCGTACTCGAAGGTCGTGTAGCTGAGGCCGTGGCCGAACGGGTGCAGCGGGACGCCCCGGAAATACAGGTACGTGGCGTCGGAGGCGATGATGTCGTAGTCGAGGAGGTCGGGCAGCTCCTGCTCGGAGCGGTACCAGGTCTGGGTGAGGCGGCCCTCGGGGTCGGCGTCGCCGAAGAGCACCTCGGCCAGGGCGTGGCCGTATTCCTGGCCGCCGTGCGCCGACCACAACACGGCGGGGACCTCGTCGTCGGTCCAGGTCAGCGGGTAGCCGCTGGTGATCACCAGGACGGTGCGCGGGTTCGCCTTGCGCACGGCCCTGATCACGGCGTCCTGGGCGGGCGCGAGGGCCAGGGTCATGCGGTCCTCGGTCTCGCGGCCGTTCACGAGAGGGTGGTCGCCGACCACCACGACCGCCACGTCCGCGGCGGCGGCCAGGCGGGCCGCCTGCTCGGTGCCGCTCCTGACCACGTCCATGGCCAGCCACACGGCCTGGTCGGCGTCGTCCACCAGGCGCAACACGCCGTCCTCACCCGCGCCGACGTAACAGCCCGTCGAGATGTGGCGCAGAGCGAGGGTGCCGCGTGGGCGCTCCTCCATGCGGAACGTCTGCCGCACCTCCCACCCGTTCGGCCCCGGCTGGTCGTTCACCAGCGTGACGCCGTCCACCGACACGAACCGCCCGGTCGCCACGGCCCGCAGCGCGTAGGCGCCGCCACCCCAGTCAAGCAGGTCGAACGAGCCCACCTCGAACGCCCCCACGCGCAGCGGCCCGCCCGCGGGATCGGCGGTCACGGCTCCAGCGTCGGAGGTCAGCGTCACCCGGTCCACGGCCTCGCAGAACACGGTCTCGCACCGCTCGGCCAGCCCGGTGCGGGCGGTGACGGCGTAGGGCAGGGTGCCGCTGTACCAGTCCTCCATCAGCAGGTCGCCAAGCTGCCCGAGCACCGCGACCTTCGGCGCGCCGGCCAGCGGCAGCAGCCCGTCGTTCCGCAGCAGCACGAACGAGCGCCGCGCCGCCTCCCTGGCCAGCGCCTGGTGCTCGGGGCAGTTGACCACGCTGTCGGTGATGTCCTCGTACGGCGTCGCCCGGTCGAACTCGCCCAGCCTGAACCTGATCGACAACGTGTGCCGCACAGCCCTGTCGACGTCCTCCTCGGCCAGCAGGCCCAGATCGAGCGCCGTGTGGAGGTGCCCCAGAGTCGCCTCCGAGCGGTCGTCGTCCTGGGTGAAGCTGTCGATCCCGGCCTTGACCGCGTGCGCGTAAGCCTCGGGCAGCGTGTCGTGGTACCCCTGCGGGCCGGTGAGGTTGCCCGGCGCGTACGCGTCGCTGACCACCAGCAGGTCGTCCGGCGCCCAGTCCCGCAGGACCTGCCCGATCAGCGGACTGAGGTGCGCGGGACGGCCGTTGACCAGGTTGTACGACGGCATCACGGCCACCGCCGCGCCCTGCTCGATGGCCGGCCTGAAGGCGGGCAGCTCGTACTCGCGCAACACCCGGGGCGGCAGGTTGCTCGACGTCGTGCAGCGGTCCGTCTCGTTGTTGTAGGCCAGGAAGTGTTTGAGCGTGGGCGCGGTCTTGAAAGTTTCGGGAGCGCTCCCACGAAGCCCCCGCGCGTAGGCGGTGGCCATGACGCCGGTCAGCCACGGATCTTCGGAGTAACCCTCCTCGTTGCGGCCCCAGCGAGGGTCGCGCAGCGGGTTCACCACGGGGGCCCACACGTTGCGCCCCGCGCCGGCCGGGTCCTTGTGGTGGAAGGCCAGCACCTCGTCACCGGTCGCCTCGCCCACCCGGCGTACGAGGTCGGGTTCCCAGGTCGTGGCCAGGCCCACGGCCTGCGGGAACACCGTGGCCGGGCCGAGCCAGGCCAGGCCGTGCAGCGCCTCGGTGCCCGTACGGAACGCGCCGAGTCCCAGCCGCTCGACCGGGGCCTGGTACTGGTGCAGCAGGCCCACCTTCTCGTCGAGACTGAGCCTGCGCATCAGGTCGTCGATCCGGTCGGGCAGCGGGACCGATGGGTCGCGGAAGGGTTCGTGCATGGTCATCCCTCTGAGAGTGTCGAAGCGCTTCGACGACCGGCCTGGGGAAGTTACGCGGACGTTTCGGTGGGTTGACTGAAGGGTGCACTTCCCGGTGACCAAGGTCAAGGGATTCGCGACAATCCTCCCGGCAATCTTCCCGAATCCACGGAATCCAGCACCCTCGCCGCACCACCCAGCGCAGCGGCATCGTGACCCAGAGTCGAGGCCACGACCCGGCAACCGCCCGCCTCCGAGGCGATGACGCGGCCGCCCAGCTCGCCCTGGACCGCGGGCAGCAGCCAGGGTGCCAGCGGGACGTAATAGCCTCCGAGGATCACCAGCTCGGGGTTGAGCAGGTTGGCGAGAACGGACACGCCCCTGCCCAGGCTCCTGCCGGCCGACTCCAGCGTGGCCAGGGTGCCGGCGTCGCCCGCGCGGGCCAGGCGCACCGACTCCTCGATCTCGACCTGGATCTCCCCCGGAGACGGGTCCTTGCCCAGCACGGCGCCGATGCCCGCCATGACCTCCAGGCAACCCCGCCGGCCGCAGTGGCACTCCGGGCCGTCGGGGTCGAGCTGCACGTGGCCGATCTCACCGCTGTAGCCGCGCCCGCCGCGGCGCAGCCGCCCGTCCAGGATGATGCCCGCGCCCACGCCCACCTCGCCGGTGAGGTAGACCAGGTCGGAGGCCCCGGCATGGGCGCCGAAGCGCTGCTCGGCCAGGGCGCCGAGGTTGGCGTCGTTGTCGACCTGGATGGGAAATCCTGGGTCCCGCAGCGCCTTGGCCAGGTCGCCGCCGATGTCGGCGTCGCGCCAGCCGAGATTGGGCGCGAGGCGCACGGTGCCCTGCACGTCGACGAGTCCCGGCACGGCCACGGCCAGGCCCAGGATCTGACGCTCCTCCTTGGCCATGCGGTTGACCACGCGCCGGATGATCGCGCCGACGCCGGCCACGCCCTGGTTGACGGACTCTCCGCTCGAGAACGAGCGCCGCCACGTCAGCAGCCGCTCCCCCGCGAGATCGACGGCCACGGCCGACACGTAGTCGATGTTGATCTCGACCCCGATGGCCGCGTACGGCGAGCCGTCCAGGACGAGCATCGTGGCCGGCCGGCCGACCCGGTTTTCCGTCAACCCGGTCTCGCGCACCAGCCGCCGGTCGATCAGGTCCGCGACCAGGCTGGACACCGTCGCCTTGTTCAGCCCGGTGGAGGCCGCGATGTCGGCCCGCGAGCAGGGCGCGTGCTCGCGGACGAACCGCAACACGACCGCGAGGTTGGTGGCCCGTACGTCGGCGAAGTCGGCCGGCTGCGGGCCGGTCGTAGAAGTGATCAATATCAGCCCCGTTCCCGCCAAGAGATGACCCCAGCATGCCGCATCGTGGGCTCCCTTCACCAACCTGTGACCGTCGCGATCCCTTGTGGCTGCGGTCACAGTCTACTAATTTGTTTGGTCGTAATACCAACTAAGTTTAATAAGGCCATCCCCACTCGGAGAAGGGAGCGAGCCATGCCAAATGACACGACTCGCCGCGGGTTCCTCGGCCTGGTCGGTGCGAGCGTCCTGGTAGCGGGCTGCGCCGAGAAGAAGCAGCTGTCCAAGGGCACGGCCGTCGCGGCCGACAAGCTCAAGAACCTGGTGCCGACGCGGATCCCGTTCCAGATCCCCGGGCTCCAGCCCGACCTGCCGGGCAGCGAGTTCGTCCAGCCCGGCTTCCTGACACGCCCGGCCGCCATGGTGCAGGCGGTCACCGCCAAGCCGCTGACCAGCGGCAAAGAGGTCACCGCGATGACGCCTCTGTGGGGCACGGTGCCGCCTGGCCTGGGCGACAACTCCTACTACGACGTCGTCAACGAACGCCTCGGCGGCACCGTACGGTTCAACATCTCGGACGGCAACACCTACGGCCAGAAGCTGAGCACCCTGCTGGCCAGCGGCGACGTACCGGAGATGCTCCAGGTCCCGAACTGGGAGCTCATCAAGCAGGCCCGCTTCACCGAGGCGGCCAACAAGCTCTTCGCCGACCTGTCCCCCTACCTGGCGGGGGACAAGGCCAAGGAGTTCCCCCTGCTGGCCAACTACGACACCGCCGCCTGGCAGTACGGCGTCTTCGGCGGCCTGCTGCAGGGCATCCCCTGGCAGAACGACCCGTTCCCGTTCGCCACCTTCGTCCGCCAGGACATCCTGGCGCAACTGGGCCTGCAACACCCGAAGAGCGCCGACGACCTGGTCGCGCTCGGCAAGGCGATCACCGACGCGAAGAAGAAGCGCTGGGCGTTCGGCGGCGGCATGGATCAGGAGCTGCAGCGGGCGTTCGGCGCCCCGCGCGAGTGGCGCAAGAAGAGCGACGGCACCCTCGAGTACAAGTACGAGACCGCCGAGTTCGCCGCGTCGATCGAGTTCCTCACCAAGCTGTTCGACGCCGGCTACGTGCACCCCGACATCGTGGCCAACAAGGACGCCGACAACAAAGGCGTCTTCGGCAGCGGCCAGATGGTCATCTACCGGGACGGGCTCGGCTCCTGGCACGAGAACCTGGGCCGCTTCCAGCCCGATAACCCCGACTTCGACCAGCAGATCGTCGCCCCCTACCCGGCGCACGCCGGCGGCACGCCCATCATGTGGCGCAACGAGCCCGCCAGCATGTTCTGCTTCATCAAGAAGGGGCTCGGCGACGCCCGCACACGCGAGTTGCTGGCGCTGGCCAACTGGTGCTCGGCGCCGTTCGGCACGCAGGAGTACGAGCTGGTCAACAACGGCATCGAGGGCAAGCACTACACGGTCGAGGACGGCAAGGTCAAGCAGACCGCGCTCGGGCGCAAGGAGGTCGCACCCACGTACATGTTCCTGTCCGGGCGGCCGAACGCCAACGCGATGAGCCAGTACGAGGGCCTCGTCCAGGGGTTGTGGGACTGGTCGACCGGGGCCGCGAAGCTCCTGGAGAAGGACCCGTTCGTGGGGATCCGGGTGGAGACGCCGTCCAAGATGGCGGGCCTGGTGACACCCACCGAGGACAAGATGCAGGAGATCTTCCGCGGCAAGCGGCCCGTGTCCGAGTGGCCGAAGGTCGTCAAGGAGTGGCAGGAGCAGGGCGGGAACGAGGCGCGCGAGTTCTACATGAAGGTCGCCCGCGAGAACGGCCGGTTGTGAGGGGCTTTTCGTGGGGGCGGTGACAGCCAAGCGGCCGGTCCGGCGCGGCGCGTCCCCGTCAGGGCCGGCCGCCTCTCCGCACGAGTTGGGGTGGCGGGGCAAACTGCGCAGGGACTGGCCGCTGCTGGTGATGAACCTGCCGATGTTGCTGGTCGTCCTTGCCTTCTGGTGGCTGCCCGCGCTCGGCAACGTCATCGCGTTCCAGGACTTCAACCCCTACACCGGCGGCATCCTCGGCAGCCCGGTCATCGGCTTCACCAACTTCGCGCTGCTCTTCGAGGATCCGCAGTTCCTGCGCGCGATGCTGAACACGCTGTCGATCACGGCCTTCCAGCTCGTCTTCTACTTCCCCGTGCCGATCATGCTGGCGCTGCTGCTGAACAGCATCGTCTCGGCCCGGCTGAGGGCATTCGTGCAGGGCGTGGTCTACATGCCGTTCTTCTTCTCCTGGGTGCTGGTCGTGGCCATCTTCCAGCAGATGTTCGGCGGGGCGGGCCTGCTGGCGCAGATCCTGCGGGAGAACGGCCGCGAAGCCCTCGACTGGATGACGAACTCGGACACGTTCATCCTGCTGATCACGTCTCAGACGATCTGGAAGGACGCGGGCTGGGGCGCGATCATCTTCCTGGCCGCGCTCAGCACGATCGACCCGAACCTGTACGAGGCCGCCGCCGTGGACGGCGCCCGCCGGTGGCGGCGCATGTGGCACATCACGTTGCCCGGGCTGCGTCCGGTGATCGTGCTGCTGCTGATCCTGCGGCTCGGAGACGCGCTGAACGTCGGGTTCGAGCAGTTCATGCTGCAACGCAGCGCCGTCGGCAGCCAGGCGTCCGAGGTGTTCGACACGTTCGTGTACTGGTCGGGCCTGCGTACCGGCGACCTCGGGTACGGGGCGGCGGCCGGGTTGTTCAAGGGCCTGGTCGGGCTGCTGCTCATCGTGGCGGCCAACCGGGTGGCGCACGCGTTCGGCGAGCGAGGGGTGTATTCGCGATCATGACAGTCCTGACCTCCAGGCTCCGCTCCGGCAAGCCCTCTGGGCTGGCGCCCTGGGAGGAGCGGCCGTCGCCGGTCGGCCGGGCCGGCAAGGGCGCGCTGGTGACGCTGATCGTCGTGGTCGTGCTCGGCCCGCTCTACACGATCGTCCTGACCAGCCTCAGCTCCTCCGCCACCGTCAACCGCGTCGGAGGGCTCGTGCTGGTGCCCGACGGGCTCACGTTCGAGGCGTACCGGCAGATCTTCTCCGACACCGTGGTCAGCAGGGCCGTGCTGGTCAGCACCGGGGTGACCGTCGTGGGAACGCTGATCAGCGCCGGGGTGAGCGTGCTGGGGGCGTACTCGCTGTCCCGGCCCGGCTCGTTCCTGCACCGGCCGCTGCTGTTCAGCGTCCTGCTGATGTTCGTCTTCTTTCCCGGCATCATCCCCGTCTACCTGATGGTGAGCGGGCTGGGGTTGAAGGACGGCTACTGGTCGCTGATCCTGCCGACGGCCGTTTCGGCGTTCAACGTGATCGTGTTGCGATCGTTCTTCATGAGCATCCCCGGGGAGATCCTGGACAGCGCGCGCATTGACGGGGCCGGGGAGTTCCGCATCCTGTTCCGCATCATCCTGCCCATGTCGAAGGCCGTCACCGCGGTCGTCGCGATGTTCTATGCGGTCGGTTATTGGAACGCGTGGTTCAACGCGATGCTGTACATCGACGACACGCGCAAATGGCCGCTGGCGCTGATCCTGCGCCAGTACGTGGTGGACTCCAACCCGCTGCCCAGCGCCACGGCGGGCGTGACGGGCGACGCCCCGCCGACACTGGCCATCAAAATGGCCATCGTGGTGATCGCCGTGGTGCCCGCCCTGATCATCTACCCCTTCGTCCAGCGCCACTTCACCAAGGGCGTCATCGTGGGGGCAATCAAGGGCTAAAAGCACCTCCATAACCGTGGTCAAATCGAGCGTGATCTTTTAGCAGAGAGGACAATTTTCGTTATATTCCCTTTTTCTGGCATTACGCTCGAAAGTGGATCAATCCTTCTTTGAAAGAAGATCACCATGAGCGTGAGATCGTTCCCGCTTACCCTGCGCATCACCGTGAGCGAAGCGACACCAGACGAGATCAGAGAGAAGGCCGTAGCTCGGGCGCTCATCTTTTTCGGCGATGGTGCCGAGTTGGACGTCATCAGCGCCGAAGCCGAGCCGGATGCGGAGGGCGACGGCCACTACCGCGCCACCGTCGTCTTCCGGAAGGTGGGCTGATGATCAGGGCCCGCTCCCGGGCTTGTACGACGATCGCCGGGGTAGCGGTCGGCGCATGCACACACTCGTGAAAGGTTTGATCGCGGGCGCGGCAGGTACCACCGCGCTGGACGTCGCCTCATATCTGGCGTACGGGGTCGCGGCGTATGTGGCGTACGAGCTGTTGAGGTCTTGACAGGCGGGATGAGCGGGCAGAGCGTGGCGCTCACACGCGTCACGCGAGGGGGCCTGCCATGGCCGTACACGAGATCCGCATCGACTCCGCTCTCACCCTCAGCGAGCAGCCCGGGACCGGGCACAACCGCTGGCACCCGGATATCTCGCCTGTTGTGCGGTGCGAGCCCGGCGACGAGGTCGTCATGGAGACGCGGGACGCGTTCGACGGCCAGATGGGGCCGAACGCCACGTTGAAGACGGTGGAGGCGCCCGATCTCGACGTCGTGCATCCGCTGACCGGTCCCGTCTACGTGGAGGGCGCGCAGCCGGGGGACCTGCTGGAGATCGAGATCCTGGAGGTCGTGCCCGGCTCCTACGGGTACACCGTGCAGGTGCCGGGCTTCGGGTTCCTGCGTGAGGTGTTCCCGGAGCCGTTCATGGTGCGCTGGCAGTTGGCCGACGGGTGGGCCGTCTCCGAGGATCTGCCCGGGGTGCGGATCCCGGCGGCGCCGTTCATGGGCACGATCGGGTTGTCCCCGGGGCATGCGTCACTGGCCAGGATCACGGCTCGGGAGCAGGCGGCGCTGGAGCGCGGCGGGTTCGTGTTGCCGCCGTCGCCCGACGGCGCGGTGCCGGTCGAGGCCGGCGCCACGGGGTTACGCACGATCCCGCCCCGGGAGCAGGCGGGGAACGTCGACATCAAGCAGCTCGGGGCGGGCACCCGGCTGTACATCCCGGTGGACACGCCGGGGGCGCTGTTCTCGGCCGGGGACGCGCACTTCGCGCAAGGGGACTGCGAGGCCTGCGGGACGGCCATCGAGATGACCGCCACCTTGCGGGTGCGGTTCACCGTGCACGCCGGGGAGGCGGCGGAGAAGGGGATCAGAGGGCCGCGGTTCGCCCGTTCGGACTACTGGGTGGCGGCACCGTTCGCGGCTCCCCGGAGGTTCTACGCGACGACCGGGATGTCGGTGAGCCGGGACGGGCAGGTGGCGGCCGAGGACGCCACGCTGGCGGCCCGCAACGCGCTGCTGGACATGATCGATCATCTCGGGGAGCGGGGGTGGAGCGCGCAGCAGGCGTACGCGATCTGCAGCGTCGCCGTGGATCTGAAGGTCAGCCAGCTCGTGGACGTGCCCAGCTTCCTGGTGTCGGCGTTCCTGCCGGAGGACATCTTCAGCGGGTAGCGGGCGGCACGGTAGGCGCACATGAATCGCTTCTGTTAGGAGTTCTGGGACCTCCCGTGCGATCAAGGACGTCAGCGCCGCCTGAGGATGGCACCACCAATCCCGGCGCCCGAACATGGCCGAGAGCTCCCTCGTCATAGCCGTTCGGATGGAAATCTCCAAGACTGCAGCGGCCCATAGAACGCTTCGCTGATCTCGGTGTTCCAACAGTGCAGGCGCAGGGCAGCGCCGGGATCACCTGAGCAGCGCAGTTCGTACTCGGCCAGGCGCATGGGAGAGAGCAAATCCCTCAGCCGCTTGGCTTCTGTCGCTTGCATCCAGACTGCCCTCTCGATGGCGTGGTACGGTCGATACATAAGCCCCGGTGGTGCCTCTGCTCAGCAAGCAGCCGGGGCACAGCTCTGTCCAGGACTGACCGGTCGGCTCCCACCCCGATGCCTGTCACGGTCGCAACCGGGGCAGGAGCTCGGCCCTTGGACAGGACCACATCATGCAGCGGGGTGTTCACCTGCCGGACGTGGAGCCCTCCGATAGAAGAGCGATCGGACACGTTCCGTCGCATCCGTATAGCTCTCTGCGATCCCGCCCTATCGTGCCATCCGTGACGTCCCCCTGCATGCCTCCGACCACGTCGGCGGCGCGAGGTCAAAGCGGAAGCACACCGGTTGTACCCCGAACTGGGTGACCCGGAGCGCCAGGCCGCTGCCGATGTGCACCTGGATGCCTACGTTGCCGGACATCACCTGAAGGAACTACGCAAATCCCTCGGCAAGACGCAGGCTGACGTGGCGGCCGCCCTTGGGATCTCTCAGGCACGTGTCTCCCAGATCGAGAACGGTGACCTGGACTCGATGGAACTTGAGACCATCCGGGCTTATGCCGCCGCTCTGGGCGGCCACGTCGATGTGACGATCAGCGTTGGACCCCACTCGGTACGCGTCGCCTGACCAGCAAAAAGCCCGAGCGATGGCGAGGACTGTTTCGGCTCCCTAGGCCCACCGCCTAACCATGCAACGGGTGGGCCTTCGGCGAGCGAAGCGAGCGGGCTTCCCATGCCCTTTCTACGCCGGGGTGCAGGTGAGGGTGGTGGGTGGGGTGTTGGTGCCGGTGTAGCTGCCGTTGAAGCCGAACGTCGTCGTCCCGTTAGCGGCCAGGTTGCCGTTGTACGAGGCGTTCACGACGCTCACGTTGGCGCCCGTCTGGGTCGGGGTGCCGCTCCACAGTTGGGTGAACTTCTGGTCTCCTGCCCAGGTCCAGGTGACCCGCCAGCCTGTGATCGACGCGGTTCCGGTGTTCTTGACCGTGACCTCCGCCGCGAAGCCGCCCGGCCACTGGTTGCCTGCCTTGTAGGTCGCCGTGCAGCCCGTGCCTGTCGTCGGAGTGACGGTCGGTGTGACCGTGGGGGTCACCGTGGGCGTGACCGTGGGGGTCACCGTGGGGGTGACGGTTGGCGTGACGGTGACGGGTGGGCCCGTGCGGTCGCCGTACAGGATGCCTCGGCCGTTCGTGCCCACGTATACGCGGCCGTAGACCCGTGGGTCGCCCGTGAGGGCCTCGCCCATGTTGCCCCACTGGTGTTTGTCGTCGTTGATGCGGAGCCAGTTCGTCCCGGCGTCGTCCGAGCGGTACAGGCCCGTCACCCCGCCGATCGTGGCCACCGTGTAAAGGGCCAGGTACGTCCCACCAGGTGCCGCCTTGCCGAAGCCGACGTTCACCGAACTGGTGATGCCGGACACCTTGGTGAAGGACGTGCCGCTGTTCGTCGAGTGCCACAGGCCGCCGTCCCCGGCCAGCCAGAGGTCGCCCTCCCTGCCGGGCACGGCCTTGAACTTGCCGGTGGCCGGCAGGCCCGTGGCGGCGGTGGCGGTGAAGGTGGCGCCGCCGTTCGTGCTGACGTACAGCCGACCGCCGTTGAGGCCGTAGAACTTCATCGGGTTGACGCGGTCCGACTCCACGATCGCCTCCGTGGGCAGGCCGGACGCCTGTTGCCAGGAGTTGCCGTAGCCGACCGAGTAGACCGGGGTCACGCCCTTCGGTGCCCAGACGAAACGGGAGCCGTCGGCGGCCGCCGCCACCGTGCCGCCCTCGTTGACGCCGCCCGGCTCCGTGGCCTGGAACCAGTTGGCGCCCCCGTCCGTGGAGAAGGCCACGTGGCTGTCGTTCGGGCGGTCGGCGTCGGTGAAGTTGCCCGCCCGCACCATGACTGACGGCGTCTTCTCCGCGTAGTCCAGGCTGGTGGTGGAGGTGAAGACGGGCGCGGTGTACATCATCGGCGGGACCGCGTCCAGGTTGGCGTGGCGGAAGCCGCCGATGTCGCCCAGGCCGCTGACCAGGGGCGCACCGCTCGGCGGGCTGATCAGGTCGAGTACGGCCGTCTCCTCCAGCCCCTTGGCCATGGGCTTGATGGTGAACTGGCCACCCGAGTCCCACTGGGTCAGGTTCTCGGTGCCGTAGAGCGTGGCGCCGGTGCCGTACATCATCCGGTTGGAGTCGAACGGGTCGATCTCCATCGACTCGGTCATCCAGCCGAGCTTCGGCGTGACCTCGGGGAGTTGCGGGTTGCTGCCGAACGTCAGCCAGGGGTTCTCCGCGATGTCCATCTTGTAGCGGAAGGTGCGGTTCGGGTACGAGCCGAAGTCCCAGACCCGGGTCCAGGTGGCGCCGGAGTCCGTGGAGCGGAAGAAGATCACGTCGGGCCACCAGGAGATCTGGGTGGCCACCATGAGCGTGCCCGGCTTCTGTTTGTCGATGGTCAGCCCGCTGTAGCCGAAGTAGTCGTCGGCGCTGGACGACGGGATGGGGCTGATCTGAGTCCAGGTGCCCGTGGCGGTGGCGTAGCGCCACACGTCGCCCTTGCCTCCGTCGTACGGGCCGCCGGTGTCGCTCGTGGCGAGGTACAGATAGCCGTTGACCGGGTCGAGCACGCCCTTGTGCGGCAGGTAGCCGGTCGGCTGCCCGGCCAGGCGGGTCCAGGTGGCGCCCGCGTCCGTGGTGCGGTAGACGCTGTTCTCCTTGTCGGCGACGCCAACGTAGATGGTCTTGGTGGCGGTGCCCTTGGCGGACGAGCGCGGGTCGTACGTCACCCAGATCACGCCCGGCTTGTGGCTGAGGTAGCCGTTGGAGTCGTTCGGGTCCTGGGCGTAGTTGCCGGGGTTGGGGAAACTCGCCACCTTGGCCCAGTTCGCCCCGAAGTCGGTGCTGCGCCACAATCCGTTGCCGTTGGGGGTGCCGAAGTAGAGGACGCTGTTGTTGTTCGGGTCGACGGACAGCGCCTCGCCCATGCCGCGGCCCGGCATGTTGCCGCCGAGCTTGAACGGCAGCGGCGTGACCTGCCAGTTGTCGCCCTTGTCGGTCGAACGCAGGATCGCGCCGTTGTTGGGATCCCAGCTGTTGGTGTACATGCCGACGGCGGCGTACACACGGTTGGTCTGCACGGGGTCGGTGGCGAGGCTGATCACGCCGTTGTAGCCCCACCTGTCCCACCCGGCCCAGTCGAGCAAGGGGGTCCATGATTTGGTGGACTGGTTCCACCGGTACGCGCCACCGATGTCGGTGCGGGCGTAGATGAGGTTCCGCTCCGTCGGGTTGAAGATGATGCCGGGTACGAAGCCGCCGCCGTCGATCCGTACGTTCTTGTACGCGTACGGATCCGAGGCCACGGCCGAGACCGGCGACATCCGCACGACCGCCGCCACGAGCAGGACGGCGGCGGTCGCGAGCATGACGAATAATCTTCTTCGCATGCGCGGCTCTTCCTTTCCAGGGGCGCCGGGAGGCTCCCCAAAGGCTCCAGATGACCGCCATGCACGAGCAGAGTGCAGGACCCTGACCGTCGCCGCGCCTTCGCGCATGAGCTCATCTGAAGGCTCACACACGCGTGCGTCGAAGGTCAATAGTTTGGATAGACAACGAATTAATGGACGCAGGAGGTTCGGAATGACAGAGTTTCCCGAATACCGGGTCGACGGCAAGGTTGCCCTGGTCACGGGCGCGGCGCGGGGTCTGGGCCGGGCGATCTCGCTGGCCCTGGCCAACGCGGGCGCCGAGGTCGCCCTGGGTCTGCGGGACGTCGATGAGGACGGAGGGCTGGCGCCGGAGGTCCAGTCGATGGGCCGCACCGCGCTCCCCTTGCAGATGGACATGACCGATCCGGGGCAGATCGCGCAGTCGGTGCAGGAGGTGCTCGACCGGTTCGGCAGGATCGACATCCTCATCAACAACGCCGGCATCGCTCCAGGAAACCCGGCGGAGGACGTCACGGAGGACGACTTCGACCGGACGCTGCAGATCAACCTGAAGGGCACTTTCCTGGCCAGCCAGGCCGTGGGGCGGGCCATGATCCGGCAGAAGTACGGTCGAATCGTCAACCTGGGCTCGCAGGCGGGCGAGGTCGCCCTGCCCGGCGAATCCATCTATTGCATGACCAAGGCCGCCATCGCCCACCTCACCCGCTGCCTCGCCGTCGAATGGGGCCCCCACGGCGTCACCGTGAACAACGTGGCCCCCACCTTCATCCGCACGCCGGGCACCGCGGAGGCCCTGTCCGACCCGGCGTTCGAGGCGGACGTCATCGAGCGGATCGCGGCCCTGCACCGCATCGGCGAACCCATGGACGTCGCCGGTGCGGTGCTCTTCCTGGTCTCACCGGCCGCCTCGCTGGTCACCGGCCACACGCTCGTCGTGGACGGCGGCTGGACGGTCCGCTGAGAACGGTTCGTGGCGGCCACGACCATACTCATGGCCGCCACGAAGCATCACCGGGCGAGCGCGAAGTCCTTGATCCGCAGGTCGCCCTTGAACACGAGGTACAGGTTCCCCTTGCCCGCCTTGACGGAGGCGCTGGCCGTACCCCACTGGTAGATCCCGCCGGTGGCGGGCACCTGCGCGGTCCCCAGCAGGGCGCCGGTCGGCGAGCCGAGGCGGAGCTCCAACGCGCCGCCGCTCACCGACGACACCCCGGCCGTGAAGCGGGGCCCGTAGGAGGCGCCGGTGAAGGAGATCCAGTCGCCCGCCGTGCCGGCCACGGCCTCGCCGCTGGCCTTGGTCTCGTCCGCGAAGGACACGCCCGAGTAGTCGTCGAAGTCCATCGCCCTGGTGTTCTTGGCCAGGTCGCGTACGGGGATGGTCTCGCTGGAGACGCGCAGCGTGGTGGACTGGCGGATCTTGTCGGAGGAGGAGCCGACCAGGATGTCGTGGGTGGCGTTCTCGACGGCCCACTTACCCCGGGTGTGGTCCCAGATGGCCAGGTCCGACTTCTTCAGGGTGAAGCTCACCGTACGGGACTCGCCCGGGTTCAGCGTGATCCGCTGGAAGCCGCGTAGCTGCTTGACCGGCTGCTGGAAGCGGGAGTCGCGCTGGTGGGTGTAGAGCTGGACCACCTCGTCACCCTTGACCTTGCCGGTGTTGGTGACCTTCACGCTCACCTTGTCACCCTGCACGGCCAGCCCCTGGTAGCCGAACGACGTGTAGCTCAGCCCGTACCCGAAGGAGTAGAGCGGCTTGTCCTTTCCGTACAGGTACGTCATCCCGGTCTTGGCCAGGTCGTAGTCCAGGATGCTCGGCAACGTGTCCGTGCCGGGCCAGGTCTGGGTGAGGCGGCCGGCCGGGTTGACGTCGCCGAAGAGCACGTCGGCGATGGCGTGACCGGTCTCCGCGCCCGCGTGCGTGGTCCACAGCAGGTTCGGCGCGTCCACGATGACCGGATAGCTGGTCTCCAGGACGACGACGGTCTTCGGGTTGGCCTTGCGCACGGCCTCGATCAGCCGTCGTTGTCCGTCGCCGAGCCGCAGGTTGGGGCGGTCGTGGAACTCGCGCCCGGCCACGAACGGGTGGCTGCCCACCACCACGACGGCGACCTCGGCCTTGGCGGCCTGCGCGGCGGCCGCGGCGACGCCGTCGGACACGACCTCCTTGCCGAACTTGGCCGCCTGGGCCTTGGGCGCCAGGCCGAGCGTGCCGTCGGCGGCGACGCTCACGTACGGGTCGGGCAGGGCGTACCAGCTCTCGACCGCCTCGTAGCCGGCGTACCTGATCAGGTAGCTGCCGTCGGACTGGCGTTCCAGGGCGAACTGCTGGGAGACGTACCAGCCGTCGGGGTCGGCGTCGTCGGTGTCGAGCGAGCGCCAGTCGCCGCCGAGCAGCTTGCCGTTGCCCGCGTTGCGCAGCGTGGACACGCCGCCGGTCCAGTCGGTCAGGTCCCACTGCGAGGCGGCCGTGGGCGCGGTGTCGGTGAGGGCCGCGTTGTTGTCGGGGCCGGTGCCGGTGGCGGTAATGTACTTGCCGGAGTCCAGGTGCTTGAGCGCGATGCGTTCCAGGCCGGCGCCGGTGGTGACGTTCCCGACGCGTTCCTTGACGCCGTCGAGCGGCGTCACCTGGTAGGGCAGCTGGCCGGAGTACCAGTCCCGGTAGAGCGTCCCGGCCAGCGGGCCGACCACGGCCGCCGACTGGGGCTTGGCCAGCGGGAGCACGCCGGAGTTCCGGAGCAGCACCGCGGACTTGCCCGCGGTCTCGCGGTTCAGCCGCTGGTTCGCGGCGCTGTTGATCACGTCTTTGGTGATCTTCTGGTACGGCCCGCCGTCCGGGTCGAAGTGCCCCAGCCGGGTCCGGATGGACAGGACGCTACGTACCGCCTTGTCCACGTCGGCCTCGGTGATGAGCCCCTGGTTCAGGGCGGCCGTGAGGTTCTGGACCATCGGCCCAGTGTCGCTGCCGTCGATCGTGTAGCTGTCCAGCCCGGCCTTGAGCACGGCGGCGAACGCCTCTGGCTTGTTGTCGTAGTACCGCTCCAGGTCGGTGAGCGCGTGCGGCCCCCAGGCGTCGCTGACGTTGTAGAGCGTCTTGTCCGTCCACGACCTGACCGTCGCGTTCAGGTCGGGGTTGACGTGGTTGGGCCGCCCGTTGACCAGGTTGTACGAGGCCATGACCCCGGTCGCGGCATTGGCCGAGATCGCGGCCTTGAAGGCGGGCTCGTAGTACTCGTGCCTGAGCTTGGGGGTCAGGTTGGAGGAGGTGAGGCTGCGGTCGGCCTCGTTGTTGTAGGCCAGGAAGTGCTTCAGCACGGGCGCGGTCTTCAGATAGAAGGGGTCGTCACCCTGCAGTCCCTTGCCGTAGGCGGTGGAGATCGCCCCGGTCAGCAGCGGGTCCTCCGAATAGCCCTCCTCGTTGCGACCGGCCCGCGGATCGCGCAGCAGGTCCACCACGGGAGCCCACACCTGCAGCCCCCACAGGACGGGATCGACGGCGTTGTACCCGCGGGCCTCTTCGCCGACCGCGCCGCCGACCTTCTTGATCAGCGCCGGATCCCAGGTGCTGGCCAGCCCCACGGCCTGCGGGAACACCGTGCCGCTGGCGAACTTCTGGTTCCAGTTGTCGTTGAGCTGGTTGGACCAGCCGACGCCGTGCAGCGCCTCGGTGCCGTTCTTGTGGTATCCGATGCCCAGCCGCGGGATCGGCTGCTGCGACTGGTGCAGCAGGCCGAGCTTCTCCGGCAGCGTGAGCCGCCCGAGCAGGTCGCCGACCCGCTGCTCCAGCGGCAATCTGGGGTTCTGGAACGGGAGGTCGGCGGCCTGGGCGGCGGGCGCGGCGAGCACCGAGGCCGCCAGCGTGAGGATGGCTAATAACGGGATTCTCATGAGGGCTCTCCATCACTTGATGGCGCCGACCGTCACACCTCGGGTCAGCGTGCGCTGGAAGATCAGGAAGAAGGCGATCGCCGGTACGACGCCGAGCAGGGCCGAGGCGCTGGACGTCGTGGCGTCCATGTACTTCTCGCCCTGCAGGACACCGAGCGCGACGGGCACCGTCTGGGTGTCGTTCGAGATCAGGAAGATCAGCGGCAGGAAGAACTCGTTCCAGGTCCAGATGAAGAAGAAGATCAGCAGCACGTTGAGCGTGGGCCGGCTGATCGGCACCACGATCCGCCAGAGCGACCGCAACCGCCCCGCGCCGTCGATCGCCGCCGCCTCCAGGATCTCCTTCGGGAACTGGCCCAGGACCGCACTCAGCAGGTACGTCCCGAACGCCGCCTGGATCACCGTCATGACGATGATCACGGCCAACTGGGTGTCGTAGAGCCCGACGGCCTTGACCAGGTAGTAGAGCGGGTAGGCCAGCGCCTCCTGCGGCAGCGTGTTGGCCACCAGGAACAACACGAGGATCCAGAGCCGGCCGCGCACCCTGCCGATGCCCAGCGCGTACGCGTTGAGCACCGACAACACGACGGCAAGCACCGACACGGAAGCGCTGATCAGGAAGCTGTTCCAGAGCTTCCTGCCGAACTCGACCCGGTTCCAGAAGTCCACGATCCCCTGCAGGTAGAGCCCGTCAGGCAGGCTCAGCGGCCCCTGGGAGCTGTACTCGGCCGGCGACTTGACCGCGTTGATCGCCACGATCACGAACGGGAACACCATCACGACCGCCAGCACGACCAGCGCGAACAACACCGCCCAGCGTCCCGGGCCCCTCATTCGGCACGCTCCTGGACCCGCAGGAACAGGAACGTCACCACGATGATGATCAAGGCCAGCACGGTGGCGATGGCGGAGCCGTACCCGACGTTGCTCTTCTGGAAGAAGTTCAGGTACGAGAAGTACGACGGCACCATCGTCGCGTTGCCGGGGCCGCCGCGGGTCAGCACGAAGATCGGCCCGAACACCTTCAGCGCCGCGATCGTGCACGTCAGCAGCACCACGAAGATCTCCGGCCGGATCTGCGGGATCGTGATGTGCCAGAACCTGCGCCACCACGAGGCCCCGTCGATCTCGGCCGCCTCGTAGTAGGCCGGGTCCACCCGCTGCAACCCGGCCATGAAGATCACCACCGGGTAGCCGAGCTGGAACCAGACCATGACCGCCATGACGGTGGCCAGCGCCAGGTCGGGATCGCCGAGCCAGTCCAGGTCCAGCCCGAAGATCTGGTTGACCGCGCCGTACGACGGGTGCAACATCCAGCCCCACACCACGCCGGCGATCGCCACCGGCAACACCTGCGGCAGGTAGTACATGGCGCGCAGCGCGGAGGCCGTGCGCGCCCCGAACCGCCGGCCGATGTAGTCGAACAACGCGGCCGCCAGCACCAGGCCGATCGCGGTCGGCACGATGGCCATGGCCACGATCAGCCCCACGTTGTGCTGGAACGACTTCCAGAACCGCTCGTCCGCCAGCAGCCGGGTGTAGTTGTCGAGCCCGATCCACCGCGGCGTGCCCACCCCCGACCAGCGGGTGAAGCTCGCCCCGACGTTCATCAGGAACGGCACGACGATGACGGCGACGAACAACAGCAGGCTGGGGACCAGGTAGAGCCAGTACCCCTTGGTGCGCACTCTCATTCAGTTGCCAATGTCGGCGAGGTTGTCCTCGTACGGCTTCGCGATCTCGTCCAGCACCTCGGCGGAGGTCTTGCTGCCGTTGATGAGCTCCTGGACGCCGGCCACCAGCACGTCGTAGTAGCCGGGCGCGGGCCAGTCGGGGTAGAAGGCCAGGCCGTCGGACGTGGTCAGCTTGTTGAACGTCTCGATGAGCTCCTTGCTCTTCGCGTCGGTGATCGCGGCCGGGTCGGCGGCCACCGGGACGCCGCCGGAGTTGCCCAGCAGGTTCTGGATGTCCTTGCTCATCGTGATGTCGATGAAGTCGTAGGCCAGATCCTTGTTCTGCGACTTCTCCGGCACGACCCAGACGTTTCCGCTCGAACCCGGCGACATCGTGGCGCCCGGGAAGAGGAAGTGGCCCCACTCGAACTTCTTGATCTCCGAGGCGAACCGGCCGTACCACCAGCTACCGCTGATCACGACGGGGAACTTGCCGTTCATGAACGCCACGCCCATGTCCTCGGCCTTGAGCCCGGCCGAGTTCTTGGCGATGTAGCCCTTCTTCACCCAGTCGGCGAACGTGTCGGCGCCGTAGGTGAACTCGGGGCCGTGGAAGTCGACCTTGCCCTTGTAGGACTGGAAGGCGTCCAGCCACGGCTTCTGCGCCTTGGTCAGCGCGAGCTGGTAGAGGATCTGCTGGGCCGGGTATTCGGCGCCCGCGTTGGCAATGGGCGTCACTCCGGCCTTGACGAACGTGTCCAGCCCGGCCGTGAACTCCTCGAACGTCGCCGGGACCTTGACTTTGTGCTCGTCGAACAGGTCCTTGTTGTAATAGACCATCACGAACTCGCCGTAGTTCGGCACGCCGTACCACTTGCCGGAGCCCATGACGCCCCGGTCGTCATATTTGGCGGTGGTCTGCAGGCCGCCGGGCAGCAGCTTGTCCCAGCCGCGCTTGGCGGCCTCCTCGGTCAGGTCGGTGAGCAGGCCCTGCTTGGACAGCAGCCCGGCGGTGGCGTTGCCCTTGTTGTACTCCATGATGTCGGGCGCCTCGTCCGAGTTGAGCACCATGCTGGCCGTCTTCTGGATGTTCTCGAAGCCCTTCTCCTCGAACTTGACGGTCACGTTCGGGTGCGACGCCTCGAACTTCTTGATCGCCTCGGCCCACGCCTTGCCCATGGCGCTGTCGGCCGACTCGTAGTGCCACAACTTGAGCACGCGGGGCTGATTGCTCTGGGCGGGCGGGCTTTCCGATCCCGAGCCGCAAGCCGACAGAGCGAGCGCGGCGGCAGCCAGCACCGCCGCGCCTCTCATCTTGAGCATGATCCCTCCAGGGGGTGTTACGAGATTTCAGCCCGCGCGGGAGCTCCGGTCACCGGGACGATCTCGACCCCGGTGACGCGCTTCGGGCCGGTGACGGCGACACGCAGCACGTCGCCGTCCCTGGTGGCGACGGCGACCGTCACGCCGTCCGCGTCGTGGATTTCGGCAGTACCGTCGCCGCCCCCGAAGGCGACGAGGGTGATCTCTTCCGGCACGTCGATCGTGTCTTTCGGCTGGGCCATGGGGATGAGCGCGCCGTGTCGTACGAAGAGGGGGATCTGGTCGAGCGGCTTGCCGACCTTGACGTAGCGGGAGCCCGTGAGCACCTCGCCGGTCCAGTAGTCCACCCACTCGCCGCGCGGCAGGTACACCTGGCGGGTGCCCTCCGGCGCGGTCATGGGGGCGACGAGCAGGTCGCGGCCGAGCAGGTACTCCAGGTCGGCCTGCCAGGCCACCGGGTCGTCCGGATGGTCCACGCACAGCGCCCGCATCATCGGCGCGCCGGTGCGCGCGGCCTCGACGGCCGCCGAGTAGATGTACGGCATCAGCCGGTAACGCAGCTTCAACGCCTGGACGGCCTGTTCCTCGACGGCCGGGAACTCCCACGGCTCGCGGGTGGTCGTGCCGTGCAGGCGCAGCAGCGGGGAGAGCGCGCCGAACTGGGTCCAGCGCACGTACAGGTCGTCGGTGGGCCGGCCGGTGAAGCCGCCGGCGTCGTGGCTCCAGAACGGCACGCCGGACAGGCCGTGCGCGAGCCCGCCCCTGATGGTGCTGCCCATGGCGGCGTAGCTGGTGTAGGTGTCGCCGCCCCACTGGGCGCTGTGGCGCTGGCCCCCTAGGTACGACGAGCGCGCCCAGACCAGGTCGTGCCCGTTGACCTCGCGGGTGACGCCGGCGACGACGTCGTTGAACAGCAGGGTGTAGACGTTGTGCAGGTCAGTGCCGGTCATCCCGTTGAACGCCACCGCGTCACTCGGCACGCCTTCGGCGAAGTCGGTCTTGAAGGCGGCGACGCCCTGCCTTAGGAGGGCCCGGAGCAGGCCCTTGAACCATTCGACGGCCCCGGGATTGGTGAAGTCGACGATCCCGCAGGGCGGGTACGAACCGTGCCAGCAGTCGGCGACATACGTCTCGCCCTCCTGATTTTTCAGGAAATATCCGGCCTGGTCGGCCTCGCGAAATGTCGGGCTTAGGTGGGAAATGTACGGATTCATCCACAGACAGACCTTGAACCCCATCCCCTCCAGCTCGGCCAGCATCCCGCCCGGGTCCGGGAAGTTCACCGGGTCCCAGCGCAGGTCCGACCAGTGCCCGTCGGTCTGCCAGTACGTGTCCAGGTGCAGCACGTCGCACGGAATGCCGCGCTCCCTGATCGTCCGCGCCCTGGCCAGCACCCGCTCCTGGCTGTCCACCCGGAACCCGGAGGAGATCCAGGTGCCGAACGCCCACTTCGGCGGCAGGGAGGGCCGGCAGGTGAGCAGGTCGTAACGGTCCAGCACCTCGGACGGCGTGGGCCCGGCGATCACGTAGTAGTCCATCACGTCGTCGGGCACCACGATCTGCACGACGCTGTGCGTGGACTGGCACACGTCGAACTCCGTCGGCGCCCCACTGTCGACGAGGACGCCATAGCCCCTGCTGGAGACGTACAGGGGGATGTTCTTGTACGCCCGCTGCGACTCGGCCCCGAAGGCGTCGAAGTTCCACATGACGGGCCGCTGGCCGCGCTTGTCCAGCCGGGTGAACGACTCCCCGAACCCGGCGAACGCCTCGTCGGGGGCGGCGGCGAAGCTCTCGTGGTACGCCACGGGCTCGCCGCCCGAGCTGGACCGCCCGAACGGCAACGTACGCAGCCGCCCGGAGATGTCGGTGTGCCCGCGATCCTGCTCGACCAGCGTCGTACCCGAGGCGTCGGTGAACCGCAGATGCCACGGCGCGAGGTCGATCTCGGCCCGCAACGACCCGGCGTCGATCACGATCGGCTCACCCGGCGCCACCCCGGCACGTGCCCCTGGATACGTGCCGGGAGTCACCAGCGAGACGGCCCCCTCCGATCGAGGCCGGGCGGTCGCGTCCGCCGACAACCGCACCCGGATGACCCCCTCGCCCGCCACGCCCACCTGGACGACCAGCGTCTCCTCCGCCGTGGTCACCGCCTTCAGCATCACCTCGGCACCGTCGGCCGCGACCAGCTCGGCGGCGGTCAACGCCGACAGGCCACCCTCGCCGCGCGCGCGTACCGGCAACTCGGGCGGGTCCGCGACGAAGTACTCGTGCGCGACCAGTGGGGGGCGATAGGGCATGGAAGCTCCTTCGAACGCTGCGCCAACTCGTGAGTTAGTTTGCTGTCCATACCAACAAACGTCAACGGTAAAAGCTCGCGTTCGAGCTCCATCCCCGTCCGGCGGGCATGGCGAAATGACGGCGGGGCGCCGTACCGGAAAGCAGGAAGTTAGATGGAGACGCCGGGCTGCATGAGGCGGCGGGCGGCCTCTGTGATCGAGCCCGACAACGACGGGTAGACCGCGAACGTGTGCGCCAGCTGGTCAACGGTCAGCCGCTGCTGCACGGCCACCGACACGGCCAGGATCAGCTCCGACGCCCGCGGCGCCACCACCACGCCCCCCAGCACGATCCCGGTGTGCGGGCGGCAGAACAGCTTGACGAACCCGTCGTTGAAGCCCGACATCTTGGCCCGGGCGTTGGTGGCGAGGGGCAGCTTGACGACGTTGGCCTCGATCTCCCCGGATTCGATGGCCTGCTGCGCGACCCCGACCGCGGCGATCTCCGGGTCGGTGAAGATGTTGGAGGCCACCGTGGCCAGCCGCAGCGGCTGGACGGCCTCCCCGAGCGCGTGCCAGACCGCGATCCGGCCCTGCATGGCCGCGACCGAGGCCAGCATCTGCACCCCCGTGCAGTCGCCGGCCGCGTAGACGCCGGGCGCGGAGGTGCGCGAGACCTTGTCGACCTTGACGAAGCCGCCCTGGTCGAGCTGGACCCCGGCCTCCTCCAGCCCGATGCCGGGGGTGTTGGGGATCATGCCGACCGTCATCAGCACGTGGGACCCCTCGGCCGTGCGGCCGTCCTCCAGGGTCACGACCACGCCGCCGTCAGTGCGTTTGGCGGAGGCGGCGCGGGAGCGGCCCATGACGTTCATGCCGCGGCGGCGGTAGACCTCTTCGAGCACCTCGGCACCGTCGGCGTCCTCGTTGGGCATCATCCGGTCGCGGCTGGAGACCAGCGTGACCTCCGACCCGAGCGAGCGGTAGGCGCCGGCGAACTCCGCGCCCGTCACGCCGGAGCCGACCACGATCAGGTGCTCGGGCAGCTCTTCCAGGTCGTAGAGCTGACGCCAGTTGAGTATGCGCTCGCCGTCGGGCTCGGCGCCGGGCAACACGCGCGGCGTCGCGCCGGTGGCCAGGAGCACGACGTCGGCCCTGATCGTCCGGTCACCGGCCCGCACCACCTGCGGATCCACCAGCCGCCCGCGGGCCCTGATGATCTCGACGCCCTCGGCCTCCACCCGCGTGGCGATGTCGGCGGACTGCGCCTGGGCCAGCTCCTTCACCCGCTTGTTGACCAGCGGCAGATCGACGCCCACCACACCCGCGTCACCGTCGGGCCCCCCGGAGAACGCCACCCCCAGCGAGGGCGCGTCGAGCAGGGCCTGCTTGCGGACCGAGGTCGCGATCAGCGTCTTGGAGGGCACGCAGTCGGTCAGCACGCACGCGCCGCCCGGGCCGTCCTGCTCGACCATGGTGACCTGCGCGCCTAGCTGGGCGGCCACCAGCGCCGCCTCGTAGCCGCCTGGTCCGCCACCGATGATCACGATCCTCGTCACGTATCCCATTGTCCCGCACGAGCTCGGCAAACCTGTAACCGGGCCGATGACACGTCGGCCTTCCTCCTGAGCCCGATGGACCGACTCGGCGGTCCAGCGTGGCAGGATGGCGCGGTAGCTGGATGACGAGCAGCACCCGGCGAGAGGGGTGGATCGTGGCGTGGCTTTCGGATCCTGCGGGAAAGCCCAGTGAGCCCAGACTTTATGCCGCGTACGGCTCGAACATGGATCCCGAGCAGATGGCCATGCGTGCCCCGCACTCCCCGATCTGGGGTGTGGGCTGGCTCCAAGGCTGGCGGTTGACGTTCGGGGGGATGGACCTGGCCTGGGAGGGCTCGATCGCCACGATCGTCGAGGATCCCGACGAGCACGTGTTCGTGGTGCTCTACGACGTTCCCGAGTGGGAGGAGACCTCGCTCGACCAGTGGGAGGGCGCGGTCCGCGGGGCCTACCACAAGGTGCGGCTGCGGGTGCAGACGCTCGAGGGCGAGGCCCTGGCCTGGTTCTACGTGCTCGACGGCTACGAGGGCGGCCTGCCGTCGGCCCGCTACCTGGGCAGCCTGGCCGAGGCGGCCGAGCGGGCGGGCGCCCCCGACGACTACGTCAAGGAGCTGCGGGAGCGCCCCTGCAACTCGATCGGCTAATGGGGCTTCGCCCCAGCCCGACGAGCCATGTGTGGCGGTCGAGGTAGTTGAAGTGACTCCGGTCGGAACAAGACGGTGACCGTGTGGTCCCGTAATTGACCGCCTACTGGCAGTGGTTGGCCT